>CAYLZG010000004.1:0-32737 GCA_964387985.1 uncultured Anaerolineales bacterium
GCGATTGTAGCGCTCTCCCAGATGAGCTACAGCCCCGCGGGTAAAGGTGAGTATACGCGGATGGCGGCTCAGTGTCAAATTATTGGCGCGACACGGCGAACCGCACGTATAATGGGCGGGTGACATCTGATCTCGACAAACTGTACGCGGGCATGCCGCAGCCCAGGCACGTGTGGGTGAAGGACCATCAGAGCGTTGCACCGGGCGAGAGCATCGAAGCCGACGACGCGTGGGACCGGTTCCTGGCAGCCTCGCCCGCGGGCCACATCCTGCAGACCGCGCGTTGGGCCCGCCTCAAGGCCGGCTTCGGCTGGTCCGCGGAACGCGTCGTCCTCCGCACCATCCCCAGCCCGGATGCACCGATTACCGGTGGCGCGAGCATCTTGTTTCGCAGGCTACCCTGGGGCCAGGCGGTCGCGTACGTGCCCAAGGGGCCCGCGGTCGACTGGGCCGACGCAGCGCAGGTGCGCGCGGTGCTGACTATGGCCCGGCATGCGGCAGCGAAGGGCCGCGCGGCCCTGCTCAAGATCGAGCCCGAACTGCCCCCGTCGCCGGAGTTGGCCGCTACCCTGGCGGGCTACGGCTATTCGCCCAGCCCCCAACGCGTCCAGCCGCTGAGCACAATCCACGTGGACCTGTCGGGCGATGAAGAGGCGATCCTTGGCCGCATGAAGCAGAAGTGGCGCTATAACATCCGGCTGGCCGAGCGGAAGGGGGTGACGGTGCGCGCGGGCGGGATGGACGACCTGCCCGCGATCCAGAGGCTGATGGACGCCACCGGCGCGCGCGATGGCTTCGGCGTTCACAACGCGGCGTATCACCGCCACGCGACCGAGCTGTTTCTGCCGGAGGGCCTGATGGCGTGGCTGCTGGCCGAGCACGAAGGGCAGCTGCTCGCCGCGATTGCGGTCTTTGCGCTGGGCAACACGGCGTACTACATGTGGGGCGCATCGGCGGACGAGGGGCGGAACCTGATGCCGAACCACGCGGTCCAGTGGGCTGCGATGCGCTGGGCCCGGGAGCAGGGTTGCGCCACATACGACCTGTGGGGCATCCCCGACGAGGTGGGCGCGGACCCACTGGCGTATGCGGAGCCCGAATCGTGGGGCGAGGGCGGTCTCTGGGGCGTGTACCGCTTCAAGCAGGGCTTTGGCGGGACTGTGATCCGCTACAGCGGCGCGTGGGACCTGCCCCTGTCGCGGCCGGGCTACGCTCTCTACGAGCTAGCGCTACGCGTACGAAAGTCGCAGGTGACTCCATGAGCGAAAGCATACCGGCCCCGCGCGAGATTGCCGACCCGCATGTCTGGGATCGCGCGGTGCTTGCGATGCCCGAACCGCACATCCTGCAGAGTTGGGCCTGGGGCGAGACCAAGGCCCAGACGGGGTGGCGTGCGCGACGGCTGAGCTGGGAAGAACGTGCTCCAGTCCCCGAATCCCCTGCCCTCACCGCGGATGTGGCCCTGACAGCCAGGGAGGATTCCGCCACCGCGTGGGCGGTTGGGGGAATGCTGGTCCGCCAGCTCAGCCGGTCCCTGCCCCTGGCGGTCGCATACGTACCGAAGGGGCCGCTGCTGGACTGGTCGGACGAGGCGCTGCGTCTGCGCGTCCTCCGCGACCTGGAGCGTGAGGCGCGGCGGGCGCGGTGCATCTTCGTCAAGATCGACCCGGACATCTTCCAGGGCTCGCCCGAGGGGACCGAGGTGGTTGAGTTGCTTCGGCGGCGGGGGTGGGTGTTTTCGGGCGAACAGATCCAGTATCGCAACACGATGATCTCGGACCTGACCCCGGACGAGCCTGAGCTGCTGGCCGCGATGAAGCCCAAGTGGCGCTACAACATCCGCCTGGCCGAGCGCAGCGGCGTGATCGTCCGCGACGGTGGAGTGAGCGACCTGCCCGTGTTCTACGCCATGTATGCGGAGACCGGCCGCCGCGACGGCTTCCTCGTGCGGCCCTTCAAGTATTATCGGGCCATCTGGGAGCGCTTCCTGGCCGGCGGCCTCGCACACGTGCTGCTGGCGGAGGTCGACCGTGCGGCGGCAGGTGAGCCCGCTTCGAGCAAGCCGGAGGCGGCCCGGCCTGTGGCCGGCCTCATCCTCTTCCGCTTCGGCCCCACGGCCTGGTACTTCTACGGCGCATCGACCGGACAGCACCGCGACCTGATGCCCAACTACGCGCTCCAGTGGGCCGCAATGCGCTGGGCCAAGGCGCACGGTTGCACCCGCTACGACTGGTGGGGTGCGCCAGACGTCCTGGCGGAGGGCGACCCCATGTGGGGCGTCTACCGCTTCAAACAGGGTTTCGGCGGCGAATTCACCCCCCACATCGGCGCGTGGGACTTCCCGGTGAACAAGGGGCTCTACTGGGCGTACACCAGGGCCATGCCCAAAGTGTTGGATGTCATGCGGCGGCGCAGTCATGCCAAAAATCCCGCCCATGGTATAATGTGAAATCAGGCGAAACGCCACCGGAGGAAACACTCAGTGCCTGAAGTTGCTGAAACGACTCAAGTAGCTATTTCCCAAATCTATCCGCGGCCGCTCAAGGAAATCCTCAAGCCATCCTCGCCTTGTTACGACCGGAGCATCCAAGGACTTGAATCCGTGCTGAATCCCAATGAGATTCCGGAGGCGGTCCTTTTCGGGCAATTCCGGGCGGCAAGTGCGAACGGGTCCTCCCCGTGCGGCGGCCTGTGGGCCACCAACGAACGTCTCCTGTTCGTTGGATTTCAGGGCTTCACGCAGCGGACATGGGTCGTGAGCGACTACTCTTACGATCTCCTCACCGGCGTGGAGATCCAGGGACAATCCACCTTCCACGGGCCAAAGGTCGTCCTGCGCCTGGGGGGCGACCAGCTGGAGCTGAACTTCCACATAGGCGCCGATGTCGAGAAATACGCGGATTTGCTGCGGCAGAAGAGCACCTTTGCATTCGGGCGGCGCCAGGCCCAGGCCACGGACGACGGGGATTTGCTCTCGAAGCTCGAGCGCCTCACCGTGCTCCGTGACAAGGGGGCGCTGAACGAAGAGGAATTCTCGGCCGCGAAAAAGGTGCTGCTCGGCCTGTAGCAGACTCCCGCTGGAGGGAGCTGAGCAATTGGAGCCGAGCGACTGGTTGCAGATCAATGGGCTGTTTCAAGTAGAGTCGAGAGCGGCCCGTTCTTCGAGTGGCGTACCCAACTGGATCGCCGGCAGCGCGCGCGGCTAGCAATACTCTAAAGTAATCCCCCAGAAACGACTGGACAGCCTCAAATGCAGTGCACCAGCCGCATTTCGCCTCGCCATTATCCCGCCGGCCCGCGATGTGCTAAACTGCTCACGCGGGCGCCGCCAGGCGCTGATATCACTCGAAAGGACCCTTCATGGACAGCACCGAACTCCTTCTCAAAGAACTCACCGAGGTCCACGGCGTCCCCGGCTATGAGGCCGAGGTCAGGGCGCTGATGCGCCGGTACCTGGAGCCCCTCGGCACACTGGAACAGGACAAGATCGGCAGCGTAGTCTGCCGGCAATCGGGCCTGGTCGACGCGCCGCGCATCATGCTCGCGGCGCACATGGACGAGATCGGCTTCATGGTCAAGCATGTGACGAAGGAGGGCTTCCTCAAGTTCGTGCAGCTCGGCGGCTGGTTCGACCAAGTGCTGCTGGGCCAGCGCGTGGTGGTCAAGACGACCCGGGGAGATGTCGTCGGGGTCATGGGTGCGAAGCCGCCCCACCTCCTCACCCCGGAGGAGCGCAAGAAGGTCGTCGAGAAGAAGGCGATGTATATCGACATCGGCGCCAGCTCCGCGGAGGAGGTCGCCGCGGCCGGCGTGCGCGTGGGCGATCCGGTCGTGCCGCTGGCGGATTTCCGCGTCCTGGCCAACCCCAAGACATACCTCTCCAAGGCCTTCGACGACCGCGTGGGGTGCGCGGCGATGGTGCAGGCCATGCAGGAGCTGCAGGCCGCGGGCCATCCCAACACGCTCTATGCCGCGGCCACGGTGATGGAAGAGGTGGGCGTGCGCGGCGCGACGACCAGCGTCGAGCTGGTGAACCCCGACGTGGCGATCGTGCTGGAATCGGACATCGCGGGCGACGTGCCCGATATCAAGCCGGAAGAGTGCGCTGTCAAGATGGGCCAGGGCCCGTCGGTCCTGATGTACGATGCGCGCATGATCCCCAACCTGCGCCTGCGCGACCTGGTGATGGACACCGCGCAGGAGATGGGCCAACCGTTGCAGGTCTCGCTGATGGAGGGCGGCGCTACCGACGGCGCGCCGATCCACCTGCACCGGCTCGGCGTGCCCACGGTCGTGATGGCCGTGCCCGCGCGGCACATCCACTCGCACAGCGCGATGATCCACCGCGACGACTTCGACGGCCTGGTGCGCCTGCTCATCAGCGTGGTTCGCAAGTTGGACGCGGACACCGTCGCCTGGCTCACGGCATAGGGGGAAAAAAGGACGGCCCGCTCCAAATCCGGATGATTGGCGCGGTTGAACATCATCTGAGGGCCAAAACCCAATCTCTGGCCTGCGCACGATCTGACCTATGGCGGAGTGGGCGCAGGCCAGGTGCACGATTATCCCCTGCCGCCGGGCTTGGGTCTGGATCAGGAAATACCCAGGCGAAGACGTCGACCAGGCGCCTGAGCCCTTGCGACCGGGGCAGCACCTCAGCCATACAGACCCTGCGCCCTCAGGCCGCTCAGCACCGCGTTGATGTGTATCCCCTCGTTGCGGTATACCTGCAACTTCGTGCCCGGCTCCCGCAACATCCCGCCACTGTGGTGGAGCGCCACGACCTGCCAATGGGTGTCGAACACCGGCGACCCGGAGGACCCCGGCAGCGTGTCGGTCAGATACTGCACCCGCGTGGCATCCGCGTAGGTGATCACGTTGTGATAGAGCGCGATCTGCTTGGGCCCGCCGCCCGGATGCTGGATGATCACCGTATAGTCATCTCTCTTGGGTGTGCCCGGGGGCAGCTCGGACAGCTTAAGTCCCGAGGCCTGCGTGGCCGCCTGCCAGCCATCCTCCAGCCACACGCCGGTCCAGTCGTCTGAAGCAGACGTGCCGAAGCCCTTCCCAATCGCGAGGCCTACCTCCACAAGAGGTCTGTCCAGGCCCGCCCACGCCTTCTGATAGTTGAACTGGACGCGCGTCGCCGTGGCCTCGGCCGGCATGGCGATGACATGATTGTTGGTCACCAGCAGGCCAGTGTCGGTCACGAAGCCCGATCCCAGCAGACCATCGGACCGCACGACGCGCACCACCGACCGGGCAATCTCCAGGCCCGCCTCAAGCCAACTGATGGGCATGAGGGTGCTCTGTTTGCCCATCAGCTTCTCCAGGTTCTCGACTTCGACGGGCGCCTGCCACTGCACCCTGGCCGCGATGTCCGCGCCGCGGGCTGCATTCAGTGCCTGATCCCTGGCCTGAAGCAGCAGCGGATCGTCCGGGTAATCCTTGAGGGCTGCTGCGACCACATTGGAGACCCTGCCGGTGATGCGGGCATTGTCCAAGATGTTGTACCAGGTGACCATCGGATTGTTGCCGATGGCGATGAGACTGGGATTGAGGCCGGCTTCTCTCGCCTTGGCACGCGCAAGGTTCGGGTCCCAATACAAATCGGCCAAGAGATCACGCAGGTTCGTCAGAGATTGGTCCCAGGATGGAGTGGGCATCTCTTCGTTCCTTTCAGTCCAGCAGCGTGGGATAATACTTCGAAACGACCTCGATCAGCTCGGTGAGTTTATTGCGCGACCTCGCTGCATTCACGAATTCGCTGATCGTTTCGTACACGCTGCCACCCGTGTACCAGGCGCCTGAAGGAACTCTAATGACATCCGCGGAGAGTGCTATCACTTCATCCGGGGTGTGCAGCGCATTGCCCAACGCGTCCAGCAGCTTGTCGATGGCGTCCTGGCCCAGCATCCGCTCCCGGACGCGGGCTTCGAGCAGCTCCAGCTGGGGTCTTGCCGTGGGATCTGCGCTGCGCAGGGCGGCGGGGCTGGCAAATTCGGCATCCCACAGGGGGTCCACGGTGTCGCCGGCCAGCAGATACCGGCCGTAGCGCTCGTTCTTGTCCTTGTAACCGTTGAAGAAGGCAGCCAGGTGCTGGCGATAGCGGGGCGCCCCGGTGTCGGCCAGCGCATAGACGAAGTCAAACAGCTCCCTGGCGCCTGCGATATACTCCATGACCGTGAAGGGATGGATCTGGACAGGTGCGATCTCGTCGTGTATTCGGATCTGGGCCGGATCGTCGATCACCAGACATCCGCGCGGCAGGCCGAGAGTGCTCTGGAAGCGCTCGGACCAGCCGTGAGCCATGGGCTGCCAGCGCGCGCTGCTGCTGATCGCACGGCCCTCAACGGGACCCACCTTTGCGATCGCGTCCCAGGCGTCTGCGGACAACAGGGCAGGGAATCCGCAGGATGCGTTGAAGCTCATCGTCAGGGTGACCAGCCGGCTGCCGTCTGCGGCCGGGGCCAGGCGCAGCGTACCGATGCCGCCGGAGACCTGTTGAGACTTGGCCCACGGCGTGAAGGTCAGCCAGTGATCGCTCTGGCTCTCGACTGCTGCAGGGCTGAGCCGGCGAAGCTGCTCGGAGCCCGGGCGCCAGTAAAGGCCGGGCACACGCGCCACCCATTCGGAAAGCGCAGCGGGATCGAATTCGACCACCCGCCCCCAGAAGCTCTCAGGGTCGCTCAAGATCGATTCCCAGAGCGCGCGGTCGTTGTAGAGGTTGATGTTACACCCGTGTGGTCGCGCTTCGGGGGGTTGGCTGAGAGGGTCGTCGGCGCGCGCATAGTTGTGGCAGGTTTCGAGTACGTGTACGCCAGCGAACGCTTCACGAAGTCCCATGGGATCCTCCTCTCGACGCACATCGCGATTTCATTATAGGCCTGTCAGGTCGTTTGTCAATGGGTTCGCTTATAAATTACCTGCGAGCTGCTCCCGCGCGAGACTGACCGCGCCGCGCGCGGGCTCGGACACCAAGGTCACTGGCGCGAGATCGCAGCCCAGGGCCGCGGCTGCCTCGACGAACGCAGCGCGCAGTGCGGTGCCCTTGACGATGACACCTCCGGCCAGGCCGCAGGGGACGGGACCAGCCAGGGCCAACTGCTGGATGACGGCGCGCGCGGCCAGAGCCAGCTCACTCCCTGCATCACGCAGGATGCCCCTCGCGACCGCGTCGCCAGCGAGCCCGGCTGCTTCGACCAGCGCGGCCAGCGCGGCAACGGAAGCAGGCGCGGCCGCACCTTCGTACGTCCGGGCCACCAGGCCGGAGGGGTCGTCGAGGCCGTAGCGTGCCAACACCAGGCGCGTGAGCTCAGTCTGCGGACCGCGGCCATCATAGGCGCGAAGCACTGCGCGCAGGCAGGCCAGGCCAATGGCATAGCCGCTGCCCTCATCCCCCAGGAGATAGCCCCATCCGCCAGCGCGGGCGGACCGCCCATCCGGGCTGCGGCCCAGCGCGATGGAACCGGTGCCGCAGATCACAGCCACGCCCCAGCCGTGTAGCGTGCCGGCTGCCATGACGAGTTGCGCGTCGTTCGCGATCATCACCGGGACGCGCGGCAGGAAGTGTTCCGCCCAGGCTGCCAGCCGTTTGCGGTCCGTTGGACGCGCGACGCCGGCCAGCCCCACGCAGGCCGCGACCAGGTCGGTTCGGTCGCGGCCCGCGCTCACCAGCGCAGCCTCTGCTGCGTCCTCAAGACTGGCGAGTGCGGCCTCAAGGCCGGTCACCTGGTAGTTCGACGGCCCGGCCTCGCCCCGGCCCAGCACTTCACCGTCCGCAGCGGCCACCAACGCCAGCGTCTTGCTTCCGCCACCATCGATGCCCAGGACACACGCCCGGCCCGAAAGGAGTGTTTCAGGTTTCATGTTACAGGTTCCGGGTTTGAGGTTGCATGAGCCCAGCAGGCTACGCGCCTGGGGCAGGTCCGACCTTCCACCCCAGCGCCTCCCGTACGACCCCGCCTGCTACAGCGAGTCGTTCCCGCGCTGCCTCAGGCGACAGGCCCGCCAGGTGGGCTACGATCGCGACCTTCACCTGCCCATCGCAGGCTTCCAGCAAGTCGCCGGCCTGGTCGAGTGGGATGCCGCACACCTCGGCCACGATCCGCTGCGCTCGGCCTCGGAGCTTGGTGTTGGTAGGCTGGACGTCCACCATGAAGTTGCCGTAGGTCTTGCCCAGCCGGATCATGGCGCCCGTGGAGATCATGTTAAGAACCATTTTCTGGGCGGTGCCTGCCTTGAGCCGGGTCGATCCCGTGATGACCTCCGGTCCGGCCACGGGCGCGATCACGATATCCGCCATCCCGGCCATTGGGGAAGGCCGGCTGCAGGCCAGGCTGACGACGAGCGCACCGCGCTGCCGCGCCTCGGCCATGCCGCCGAGGACATACGGCGTATACCCGCTCGCCGCGATGCCAACCACGCTGTCCCGCGCGTCCACGCCAAGATCCGCGATATCGCGGCCGCCCGCGCCCCAGTCGTCCTCCGCGCCTTCGATGGCCTCCGTGATGGCCCGCTTGCCCCCCGCGATCAGCGCGACCACCAGCCCCTGCGGCACATTGAACGTCGGCGGGCACTCAGCAGCATCGAGCACCGCCAGCCGGCCCGATGTCCCCGCGCCGATGTAGATCAGCCTGCCGCCCGTCCGCATCCGCCCTGCGATCGCGTCGATGGCCGCGGCGATCGCCGGCAGCTCTGCCGCGACCGCCTGTGCAACTTCCGCGTCCTCTGCGTTGATCAGCTGCACCATCGCCAGTGTGTCAAGTTGGTCGATCGCCTCGGTGGCCGGGTTGCGGGTCTCCGTAATGGGGACCTCGCGCTTATCAGCCATGAATGCCTCCCACCTCGATGACCCGGACTGACCTGCCGGGGATTGCACCCTCGAAGGCCGACCCGTCGTTCGCCACATGCCCAAAGGGGATGCGTCCCCGCCCGTCGATCAGGTGGACCGGCTGGCCCGCGAACGCATCCTCTACGCGTAAGGCGATGGGGTGCGAGTCGGGGCTGATGTTGGCCAGCGCCAGGCCCAGCCTGCCGTCCGGCGCGGCCCACGACGATGCCATGATCGCGGGCAGGCGGCGCCGGATCACGTGTTCCCCCTCAGGTGGCGTGTAGATGCCCCGCACAAGGAAGTCGATTTCCACCTCCGGCACATCAAGGGGCGGGGGCCGCTGCCAGGCGCCGTAGACCAGGAAGGGGGCCGCGTGCAGCCGCGCGTGCACCACCTCACGCAGGAAGCACCAGTGGTCCTGCAGCGCAGGATCATCCAGCTCGCTCAGGTAGACGTTGGACACCATGGGCTGCGCGCCGGCCACGAACGCGCGACCCAGCTCCGCATAGAAGGCGTCTGCGAAGTCTGTCTCGTGGAAGCGCTGCGAGCGCACCGGGCCCTGGGGCTGGGGCCAGAGGTCGTCGTAGGGAGGCGGAGCGAGCGACGCATAGGAGCCGAATTGCAGGGCGTAGTCGTGATAGACGGCCGCGAAGAGCGGCACGCTCTCCCAATGCAGATCGACCTTGTCGTAGAAGCCCATGCGCTCGAAGGAATTGTCCAGCACCAGGAAGGCATCGAAGAGATCGAGGTAGGCCTCACACGAGCCCTCGGTGGGTAAGATGGCGTCGCGTTGTGCGCTCGGGTGAGCATCCCTGGCCCGGCGCACGCCTTCCATGAGCGTGCGATATCCGCTGCACCAGTGGTTGCCCCCGCCCGTGGGATGACCGTGATCGGGCGCGTGGCACAGCTCCAGCGCGGTGTGCGCGATCTGGTCCAGGTAGACGCCGTCCAGCCTGTAGCGGCCGAGCAGCTCATCGACCAGGTCGCGGATGGTAGCCTGCCACGCCGATGTGGCCGGGCACATCGGCGTCATCTCTCCCTGGCCGGGATCGAAGATGTTGTACACCTCGCGATAGATGTCGCCGCTCTCGCGCTTGCAGGCTGCGTCTTCGGCGCCGCGCGCACGCCAGCTCGACGCGCTGGTGCCCCATAGGCGGCCGTTGATGTAAACCATCGCTCGGAGCCGGTCCGCATGCAGTCCATCCACCGCCTGCCGGAAGGTCTCTGCACCCTCCCTAGGCGGCAGGTAGTCGGGAAAGTGGGTGTCGTAGGGTGTGGCATGCCACCAGTACCAGTCCAACGCCACGGGCGCGGCCACCATCTCGCGCACGCGGCGCACGCCGGGCAGCACCTTATCGGATGGCCCGCGATTCCAGACCCAGAGGCCGTTCTCCAGGAGCCAGGCGGGAATATCGCCTCGCGCATGGAGCGGCCCACGAGCGCACCAGGACTGGCCGGTTGCCCAGGCGCGGTAGCGCGCGGCCGCATCCATCCAGTCGCCGCTGAACGCCGTCAGAACGACGGCATACGAAGGCGAATAGCGGCCGGCAGCCTGGGGCATGCCCTCCGGAAAGTGTTCGACTGCCAGGCTCCAGCCGCGGCCCGCCGCCTCAACCCGGCGCAGGCTGAACCGCTTGGTATAGCCGGCGGCGTCCTGCGCCATCACCATGAGGCCGTCCCCGCCCTCGCAGTAACGGGCCACGAATTGCATGGTCAGGTCGCAAGGATAGAAGAAGCTCGCCGCGCCCTCTTCAAGGGGGGACAGGCGCGCGCCCGCGGCATTGCGGACGACATAGCCGCCTCTCATTGGCAGGAGCACGCGTTCGTCGTTACCCTCGCCGATCGAGCCCAGCCCCTCCAACAAGGGGAAATCGGCCTGCCAGAGCGCGGCGCTTCCATGCAGTCCATCCACCGCCAGCCGCCAGGCCAGGCCATCTTCCGCCGGCGCGAGCGAAACATGAACAGCAATGCCATCCGCACCCGCGATCTCCTGCCATGTGAACCTGAGTTCCGCGCCTTCACGCTCGATGCGGCAGGCCCGTGCGTCGCGGGCGGTCACGGTCCGCGAGTGCCCCGCCTCGTCGCGCAGCACCAGGCGCCATGGCGACGTGTCGGCCCCCTCTGCCATGAATTGATGTCCGCTGCCTGCGCGGCGGATCGACTTCAGCAGACCTGCACCATCGAAAGCCAGCAGAAGATCACCACCGGTTACGCTCTGCATGACGTCATCCCTTCACCGCGCCGATGCGGAGTCCCTGCATGAAGTACTTCTGGAAGGCAAAGAAGAAGATGATCATCGGGATGGCTGCCAACGCTGCGCCAGCCATCAGCAGGCCGTAGTCCGTGCCGAACTCACTGGTGTGGATATAGGACAGGCCCACTTGCAGGGTGAAGAGGTCCGGGCTTTGCAGCACGATGAGAGGCCAGAGGAACGCGTTCCAGTAGCGCTGAAACGCGAAGATGGCGGTCACAGCCAGGGCCGGCGCAGAGAGTGGCATGATGATGCGCGCATAAATGCCCAGCTCGGACGCGCCGTCCACGCGCGCGGCATCCTCCAACTCGGATGGCAGCGTCTGCATGAACTGCTTGAGCAGGAAGATGCCGATCACGTCGGCCAGCCCGGGCGCGATCACACCGGTGAACGTGTTCACCCACTTGAGCTTGGTGATCATCAGATAGAGCGGCACGAGGGTCACCTGGCCGGGAATCATCAGCGCGGCCAGGATCATCCAGAAGAAGAGGTTCGAGCCGGGGAACTTCTTTTTTGCGAAGGCGTAGGCCGCCATCGAGTCGAACAGGATATGCACGCCGGTGCTGAAGATCGAGATGAACGCCGTGTTGATGAACCACAAGTAAAGCCGTGGCATCCGGATGAACTGGTCTGGATTGAAGAGGCGCAGCCTTCCCATGCCGCTCCGCAGGACGACATCGGCGAAATTGGCGAACGTCAGGTTGACCGGGATCAGGTCGGGCGGGAGCTTGACCGTGGCGGAGGCCGGGGTCAAGGCGGTGACGAACAGCCAGTACAGTGGAAAGAGGCTGATGATCGCCACGAAGGTCAACAGGATGAGGACCAATGTCCTCGGCAAGAGACGCTGGAGTCGCGCAAACGTCCAGGGGCGGAAGGATGGCCGAGCAGGGGGCGCAAGACTGGTCATGGCGTCCTCTCAGTATTCCACGTCGGTGCTCAGAAACTTGAACTGCACGAACGAAAACGTCGCGATGATCAAAAACAGGATCAACGCTTCGGCGCTGGCCCTGCCGTAGTTGAAGTCGCTGAAGGCTGTCTGATAAATCAGCTGAACGATGGTCATCGTTGCGTTGATCGGCCCGCCGCCGGTCATGATGTAGACCCGCTCAAAGATCTGGAAGCCGGCGATGGTGTAGATGACCATCAGGTAAAGGGTCGTCGGCTTGAGCAGCGGGAAGGTGATATGGCGCAGCTTCTGGAAGGCGTTGGCGCCTTCGACCTCCGCAGCCTCGTAATACTCCCTGGGGATCGCGCCCATGGCCGCGGAATAAAGCACCACACCGCTCCCCGGCACGATCAAGACGGTGCTCAGCACGATGCTCCACAATGCGATATCCGGGTTCTGGAGCCACAGGACCTTTGGCAGGCCCATGACGGTGAGCAGGTAGTTGAAGAAGCCGAAATCGGGCTCAAAGATCCAAATCCAGACCAATGAGATGACGACGATGCTGGATACGTTGGGGAGATAAAATGCGCCGCGAAAAATGGATTGGACCCGGTTAGAGAGCGGCATGATCAATGAGGCCACGACCAATGAAGTGATGATCCATGCCAGGACAACGAAAAAGGCGTAGATGAAAGTGTGCCGCATGGAGAGCCAGAAGAGATCGCTATGGAGCAGATTTCTGAAGTTCTCAAGACCCACCCACTCGCTGTGGCGCAGGTCGACCTCCTGGAATGCCAGCAGGACCGCCCGGCCGACCGGGTAGGCAATGAAGACGAAGAAGAGAAGCATGCTCGGCGCGATGAAAAAGTAGCTCCACTTGTGCCGGGTCCAGAACTTCTGCACCCGCCCTGGAGCCGCGGGTTGCGTCGTCGTTGCTGCCGTCATGGGATGACCTCGTTTTCTCTCCCCCGGCGCAGGACGCCGGGGGAGAGGGGGGATTGAGTTACTGGGTCAGTGCATCCAGTTCCTTCTGATACTCGGGCGCAATCTCATCCATCGCCTCCTGGGCTGTCTGCTTGCCCAGGATGACGGACTGGAGCGCCGCGCCGTACTTGGTGCCCAGCTCGGCCGAGGTGGCCACCGGCGCTTCATAGACGCCGTACTCGACCAGTTTGGCGATCACCGCGCGGTTGTCGTTGGTGGCATAGCCGGTGTTGCTCTTGCGCAGGCCGGGCGCGAGCTGCCAGCCGGGAATGTCCTTGGCGACCTGGCTGCCGGTCAGGTACTTCGCCAACTCGTGTGCGGCCTTTAGCGTGTCCTGGTCGTCGACCGCGACCACGGCATACAGGCCGAACGCACCGTTCGTCACAAGCTTACCCATGTCGCCGGTAGGCGGCGGCAGGACTGCCAGCGGGAAATTGGAATTCTCCAGGTCGGGGACGAAGCCGGGCGTGCTCATCAGCAAGGCCAGCGTCTGGCGTTCCTTGAACTGCGCGCGCACGCCGGCCTGATCGACAGTGCCGTAGTCAGGCGGCGTCACCTTGTGCACCAGCGCCAGGTCGGCCAGCTTCTGGAGGGCCGAGACGCCTTCCGGCTGGTTCTGGACAAACTTCTTGCCGTCCTCGCTGAGGATGCGTCCGCCGTCGATGTACATCAGTGGATAGTACTCGACCGCGCCCCACTTGGACGAGGAACTGAAGCCGTACACCTGCGTGCCATCGGCCTTGGTGTAGGTTAGCTGCTTGGCCGCTGCGACGAACTCATCCCATGTCCAGGGGTCCTCCATCGTGGGCAGCTCGACCCCGCGCTCTGCAAGGATGTCCTTGTTGGCGAAGAGGCTGATCGCCGTAACCCACAGGGGCCAGGCCCAGATCTTGCCGTCCACCGTTGCCACCTGGAAGCCGCTGGGGTAGAAGTCCGTCTTGTCTTCCTCGCTCAGGAACGGCTCTATGCTTGAGAGCACGCCCTGCTTGGCATAGCGCGGCAGGTTGGGGCTGGTCACGCGGAAGACGTTGATGTCGCTCTTCGCAGCCAATGCGGCCTCCAGCTTAGTGTCGCCTTCGGCCGTCCAGGGAATGCCAACGATGTTGACCTTGACGTTGGGATTGTTCTGCTGGAAGATCTCGATCGCCTTGGCCGTGCTGACGGAGGTAGCATCCGTGCCACCCTCCGTGTAGCCGCGCTGGTAGAACGTAAGGGTCACCTGCTTGGCTGCAGGCGCCTGGGTCGGCTCAGGCGCGGCGGGCTGCGGTTGTGCAGCAGCCGGCGCAGCCGTCGGCGCGGGCGCCGGAGCTGGCGCGCAGGCCAACGCCAACTGGCTGACGACCACCAACAGGGTGATCAGGACTAACATCCGCTTCATCGTGTTGTTCTCCTTCCTTGGGTTGAAAAATGTGATCATGGTGTTAATCGATCGTTCGGTTGTGCTGCGATCTGACCTCCTTCTGGCATCAACCGGTCTCGGGTGCAAAACCGGGCAGATAGCTCACGCGCTGCACCCAGGACCCGGTCGGGACCATCAACGCGACCGCTTTACGAAAGCCGCCCAGGCAGCCGCGCATCGTGCCGAGGGCGTCGTAGAAATCGAGGTAGCGAAAAGTGGACACGCCACCCCGCATCAGCTCGTGGGAGCGCAGGACCTCCAGGTAACGGTCCCACACATCGCTCACGTCGACATACAGATCGGCCCGCCATCCATCCGTGTCCTCCCAGTTCTCAGCGAAATAGAGGCTGCGGACGCGATGGGCGGGATGACTGCGCTCGATGGCCGGCAGCGCCGCGTAGAAGATGGCGTCTCGCACGATCTCGTGGGTTGCGATGTGATCCTTGTGCATGCTGCCCCGCCAATGCGTCAGGATCGCGGTGGGGCGCAGTTCGCGGATCAGATCACAGACCGCCCTTTTGATCTCCTCCGTGGGAAACAACTCGCCGTCGCTATGGGGCAGCACCACCAGTTCCGCGTCCATCAGCCTTGCAGATTCGGTCACTTCCCTCCTGCGCTGATCCGCATAGACGGCAGCCGGCAACGCGGGGTGGCCTGCCTCGCCCAGCGTCATGTGGACGATACTCGCACGGTGGCCGGCGCGCGTGTGCTTCAGCACCAACGCGGCGGCCATGTTCTCGGCATCCCCCGCGTGCGCGGCAATGACCATTAAATGTCCGGACGAAGCAAGCTCACTCATCGCAGCTCGATCTGCATGACTGCAAACTGCCGGATCTCCCGAAAGCCGGCCAAGGCGTAGAGCCGTGCCGCGTCGCGGCCTGTCCAAAGAAACCAGGCGCAGTGAAAGCCCTGCGCCAGCGCGCTTTCCAGGCAGCGGAACAGGAGCAGCCGGCCGATTCCCTTGCCGCGCAACTCAGGCAGCACCCCAAAGGGCCCAAAACGCTCGCGGCGCTGCTGGCAATAACCGGCGATGCGCCCGCCGTAAGTGGCGACAAGAAAGACGATATCGTCCGCGCCCGGTCCGAACAAGGCCGACAGGTATTCCTGTGCGAAGCGATACCAATCCCAGCCAAACGTGTGCTGGATGAACGGCATCAGCTCGGGCAGGTCGGCCGGCGCCACCGGGCGCACGCACACTCCCTCCTCGGCCAACCGCGCGGCCAGATCGGGTATCCCGAGAGGCGGGCGGAAGCCGGTCAGGTCCGCGACCATCGAGATGGGCGACGAGACTCGCTGCCATCCTCCCGCGGTCAGGAAGGCCAGCGCCTCCCCGTAGGCCTCCACGTCCACACCCGGGATAAAGTAGTTGGGCGTGTAAGGGGAGATCAGCACCCGCCGCCGCCCCAGCCCTCTCAACCGGCGCAGCGCGGCATCGAAGAGCGCGCGACCGATTCCCTGGCGGCGCCTTCCATCTGCGACACCGAATGCCGTGATCCAGCCCAGCTCCGGTTCCAGGCCCTGGCCGAAAAGCGGCACCTGCCGCGCCAGGGAGAGCGCGAAGCCGGTGATTGCGCCCCCTTCGTCCGCCACCAACAGCCCATCGGGACTGAAATTCGGATCCAGGAGCACCTTCGTGCGAAAGGTTGTAGCGTTGATCGGGTCATGCGTCAGCGTCGCGTTCCACAGCGCCAGCAGCGCGGCTTCGTCCGCTCCGCGATACGAACGGATCTCCATCGCGCTCAACCGTAGCACAGATAGGGCTGCCGCGCTTCCAGGAACGCAGCGGCAACAGTGGACCAACCTGCGACCAGGCCTGCCACGGATGCAACCGCAAGGAGTCCTTCCCGGAGCGCGGCATCGCCTGTCAGCAGGTCGAAATGCGGCGGGAGGCCCTCCCAGCTGGACGCCAGGAACTCGAAGCGATCGGGCGCCTGGCCGCGGCACGCGGCCACGACGTGCAGCCCTGTCTCCACCGGACGGAACGCCAGCCGGTCGGTGACATGCACCTGAATGCCTCCACAGGTGACCCCGGCATGCTTGCTGGCCGACGGGACAAAGTACGTGGGGCGGAAGCGCACACCCGGCAACGCCAACCGGTTGAGAGCCTGTGCCAATGCATGGCCATCCAACCAGGGCGCGCCAACCACCTCGACTGGGGTAGTCGTGCCCCGCCCCGGTCGCATCGAACCACATGGCGCGGCGCCAGCCGGCCATCCCGACCACCTCCAGGTCAGCGCCCAAGCGGTATTCCGTATTGAAGTAGCGCGCCAGCTCAGCCACCGTCATGCCGTGCCGGATGGGAATGGGTGCGATGCCGACGAAAGACTCGAGGCCGGGCGCCAACAACGGCCCTTCCACGGTCACTCCGCCGATGGGGTTGGGTCGGTCCAGCACGATGACGCTGCGGCCGTAACGTCCCGCGGCAGCCAGGACGTGATAGAGCGTGCTGATGAAGGTATAGAAGCGGACACCCACATCCTGTACATCGAAGACGAGCACATCCACGCCGGCAAGCATGCCCGCCGTAGGCTCACGGTTCGCGCCGTAGAGGCTGAAGACCGGCAGCCCGGTGCGATGGTCATGCGCGTCTCCCACGGCCTCGCCGTCGGCCACCGAGCCGTCGAACCCATGCTCGGGCCCGAACAGCGCGGTCAGGCGTACGCCAGCCTCCAGGAGCGCGTCCAAGGACGACGACAGGTCAGGCAGAACCGCGGCAGGATGTGTCACCAGGCCGGCTCGTCGCCCGGCCAATAGGGCGCCACCCTCAGCCACCAGCCGCGCCAGTCCCGTCTCAACAGTTTGCATAAATGCCCTTCATCGCCACTCATGGGCTGCAGCCACCGTGCGCTTCCCAGGGATCAGCTGGTCTCGCCCCTGGACCGCAGAATGGAATGGAAAACGAAGCGATCGCCCCGGTAGCTGGAAAGAACCCACTCCACCGGAGTGCCGTCCACAGTCCTCGACAGCCGCTGCATCTTCAACACTGCAGACGGCGATGCCAGCACCAGCAGCTCGAGCTCGCGCGGGTCCGCCAGCACTGCCTCGATGCTCTGTTCAGCACTGGTCAAAACAAGCTCGTAATCGCTGGCCAGCACCTCATATAGCGATTCTACAGAGAAGTCATGAGAGAAGATGCCGGGCACACGGGCCGCAGGCAGATAGGCGGACTCAACCGCGAGGGGGATGCCATCGGAAAACCGCACACGGACGAGCAGCGCTACGGGCGCGCCCAAGGCCAACCCCAACGCCGCGGCAACGTCCACTCCGGCCGGCAGAGTGCGGGCCTCCAAGACACGGCTGGACGGTCTGCCACCGCGCCCGCGCACATCCTCGCTGAAGCCGCTCAGCGACTGTGACTGCTGGTCGATCTTGGGCTCGGCCACAAAGGTGCCCTTGCCGACGCGCGCATATGCCGCGCCATGCCACACCATCGCCTGGAGAGCCTGGCGCGCGGTCATACGGCTCACATGAAATGTCTCGGACAGCTCGCGTTCGGAGGGCAGGCGCTGGTGTGCCTGCAACTGGCCGGCCTGGATCTGGGCCGTCAGTGCATTCTTGATCTGAAGATAGAGCGGGTCGGAGGTTTCGCGCTGCAGTTGCATAGGCACCTGTGCATGTCAACTGGTCTATACCACCGTGTCCAGTCTAGCACTTTCGGGGGCCATTGTCAATAGTTTTTTGAGGTAAGGCTCCGCACGATGCGGCACCATGCGGAGCGGGCGCTCGCAGAAACGAACTCAGATCGGGGCAGAAGAGTTGAACGACCGGCCGTCGGCTTTCTCGCGCCACAGCTCTAGCATCTGGCGCCGCGACGCGGTGCCGGTCGTTCCCAGCTGGCGCGCCGTGACCCCGGCCGCCAGGCATCCCACCTCGGCCGCCTCGGCGACCGTCGCACCCGCGCACAGTGCGGCCGTGATCCCCGCCATCGCCGCATCCTCGGCTCCGACGATATCGATCGGCCCCCGCGCCGGGCTGGCCGGCACCAGGGTCGGCCCCTCCGCATGAAACACCAGGATCCCCCGGCTGCCCAACGTCAGAAACACGGGCTGCCCGTTCTTGCGATAGAGCTGGCTGCCGGCTGACTCGATCAGCTCGCGATCCAGCTCCCAATCAGGATCTGGGTCGCCGCGCCACCGTGCGCCCGGCGCCACCGCCCTAACCGCCTCGCGCGCGTTCGGTTTAATCAGCACATCGGGAAAAAGCCCGATGCGCGCGCGGGAATCAGCGACGAACGCGACCTCGCTGTAGGTCTGGGCCAGGATGCCCAACTCGTCCCGCACCCGCTCGGTGATGACCCCGCAGTCTTCCTCCGGCACCTGATCCGCGATGATCACGCCGTGAACGCGCGGCAGCAGCCCGCGCAGGACGCGGATGACCTGGTCCCCAGCTTCGCGCGGCAGCGGTCCCCGGTTCTTGATATCCAGCCGGTTCAGCTCGCGCAGGGCACCCCCGCGCAAGCGCAGCATCGGCTTTGTGCAGGTAGGCGTAAAGCGGTCGGCGCGGATCACCAAGCCATCCACATTTACACCTGTCGCATCCAGCCCGCGAAGCAGATCGAAGCCCTCGCCATCGTCGCCCACCACACCGACCGCGATCACCTCAACGCCCATCGCGCGAAGGTTGTTCGTCACCGTGCCGGCCGCACCCGGGCTGGTCAGCACCTCGACCACCTGGTACGCGTCGAGCCCGGTCTCCAACGATGGCTCGGCCAGCGCCTGGTCGATGATGAGGCGTCTCTCCAGGAAGAAATCGCCGACGACAAGGATTCGCTTCTGCGTACCCTGCGCCAGGATCAGGTCGAGTCGATCCAGGTTCATATTATGCGCGGACCTCTGCCTTCAACGCCTTCAGCCGCTTCATCACATCGTTCGCTCCCCGGCCGTAGTAATCATGCAGCAGCATATACTCAGCGAAGAGGCGGTCGTACACGACCTTTGCCGCAGGGTCCGGCGTGTATGCCTCATCGCGCAGGGATGCCATCGCACGGGTCGCATCGAAGATGGTGTCGTAGCCACCGGCCGCCTTGCCTGCCGCAACCGCGCCGTGCATTGCCGAGCCGAGTGCTCCACCCTGGTGCGTTCCCGCCACCTTGATGGGCCGGCCCGTCACATCCGCGTAGATCTGCATCAACAGTCGGTTCCGGTCCGGCAGGCCGCCGGTCGCCACGATCTCGTGCACCGGCACGTCGTTGTCCTGGAACGCCTCAATGATCACCCGGGTGCCGTAAGCGGTCGCCTCAATCAACGCGCGATAGATCTCCTCGGGCTTGGTCAGTAGCGTCATGCCCAACATCATGCCCGTCAGGTCCACGTCCACCAGCACGCTGCGGTTGCCGTTCCACCAGTCCAGCGCCAGGAGGCCGCTCTCGCCCGGCTTGAGCTGAGCCGCGCGTTCTTCCAGCAGCTCGTGAACGCTAACGCCGCGGGCTTCTGCCTCGCGCTCGTAAGTTGCGGGCACGCAGTTCTCCGTGAACCAGGCGAAATGGTCGCCCACGCATGACTGCCCCGCCTCATAGCCGTAGAAGCCCGGAATGATGCCATCCTGCACGTAGCCGCACATGCCCGGCACAATGCGCTCCTCGGTCCCCAATACCATGTGGCAGTTGGACGTGCCCATGATGATGACCATGCGCCCGGCCTCGTTGACCGAAGCCGCGGGCACGGCCACATGCGCATCGACGTTGGCCACCGCAACCGCGATGCCGGGACGCAAACCGGTCCATTGGGCAGCCTGCTCGGTCAGCCCGCCGGCCTTCTGGCCCAGCTCCGCGATCTCACGCGAGAGCTTCTCGTCGACGAAGTTCTCCAGGCGGGGGTCCAGCACCTTGAAGAAAGCGGCGGGCGGAAACCCGTGCTCCTTGGACCAGATGCCCTTGTACCCAGCGGTCGTCAGATTGCGCGTCTCGCGTCCCGTAAGTTGCCAGACGACCCAATCCGCAGCCTCGATCAGCCGGTCGGCAGCCGCATAAATCTGGGGATCTTCGTCGAGGATCTGCCATGCCTTGGGCACGAACCACTCTGATGAGATCTTGCCGCCGTAACGGCGGAGAAAGTCATAACCTTCGCGCGCCGCGATCTCGTTGGGCCTGTTCGCCTGGGGCTGCGCCGCGTGGTGCTTCCACAGCTTGACCCAGGCATGCGGCCGGCTGCGAAATTCGGGCAGAAAGCAGAGCGGCGTGCCGTCGGTCTTCACCGGCAGCATCGTGCAGGCCGTAAAGTCGATGCCCAGGCCGATCACGTCGTCCGGGCTGACGCCGCTTTGCGCCAGGACGGCCGGAATGGCCTGCTTGAAGACCTCCAGGTAGTCGTTGGGATCCTGGAGCGCCCAGTCCGGCTCCAGCCGCGCGCCGCCAGCATCCGCAGGCAGGCGCTCGTCGATCACGCCGTTTGCATAAGGATGGACGTACGTCGCGACCTCGCGGCCATCCTCAACCGCTACGAGGAGCGCCCGGCCGGATTCGGTGCCGAAGTCGATGCCGATAGTGTATTTGCTCATGCTTATACCTCGTCGCAGATGATGAAAACCTACCAGACGATCTTCAATCGGGCGAGCATCGCCTCACGAGCGATCTGCCCATTCCAGACGTCGCGGATGTAGCCCTGCCGGTCGATTATGAATGAAGTGGGCAGGGGTCGCACCTGATAAACCTCAGACATGACATGCCCGTCCGTGTCCAACAAAATGGGAAAGCCCAGGTTCCGCTCACGCACGAACGGAACGACCGATTCGGCGTCTTCCTGCAGGTTGACACCCAGGACGACCAGCCCCTGCGACTCTCCGTAGGTGCGATAGAGCGCATCAAGATCGGGCATCTCGGCCTCGCAAGGCGGACACCAGGTGGCCCAGAAGTTGAGCAGGACCACCTTACCGCGCAGGTCAGCCATGCGCACCGAGCCGCCATCCAGGGTTGGGAGCGTGAAGTCCGGCGCGACCGCCTGCGAGGCGCCGGACATTGCGGGACTCGATTGCTCCGCCACTTGCTGCCACCGGGCCCACACGCGCCACAATCCCAGCGCTGCCGTAAGCACCGTCAAAGCCAACAGAACGATGAGAGCGATCGAAGGTTGCTTGGGCATCTCAGAACAGGCAGCTGTAGACTGCCACTCCACAGCCGGAGCCCACTACTCAGCAGCCGGCTGCGCGGCTTCTACACGGCAGGAGCGCGTCACGGTGGCAACTCCGCGAACCGTCGCGATCGCGCCGCAGTACGTGCTTTCCGACAGTTCGGCCGCGCGTTCCAGAGCCTTCAGATCCACATCCCCGTACGCTACGTACTCCAGGTGGATGCTTGTGTATTTTTTGGGATGCTCGGGCGAACGCTCGAACGTGGCGAAAATCTTCAAGTCCTGAACATCCTGGCGCTTCTTCTTCAGGATGCTCATCACGTCCATCGCCGTGCAGCCCATGAGGCCGATCAAGAGCACCTCCATAGGGCGCGCGGCCGAGTCATGACCGCCGACTTCAGGCGCTGCATCCATGACAACTTCGTGCCCCGAAGCGCCCTTGCCCACGAACTTCATATCCTGCATCCACGCCAACTGCGCTGTTCCCATGATACGACCCCTTTCCTGCAATCTCTTTTCTCAAGATGCTTTGTACTGTCAAGTTATCAGCCGCAACGCGGCTTCGACGATTTCGTCCGACGCATTCGGCCTGGCCATCGCCTTCGCCTGCTGGCTCATCATCTGGAGCGTCGGGTTGCCGGGTCGCAGTAACTCGCCCACCACCGCCGCAATCCCTTCGATCTCGTGCTCGTAAAGCCCCGTGCCGTTCTTGACCACCCACGACACGTTGCCGACCTCCTGGCCTGGTATGAAGTCGGTGATCACCACAGGCACACCCAGACAAGCGGCCTCGGCCAGCATGCCCGGGCCGGCCTTGGTAAGCAGCAGATCCGTCGCAGCCATCCACTCAGCCATGTTTTCCACAAACCCGAGTACTGTCACCGGGACCGGCCACTTTTGTCTTCGCAGCTGGCGCAATAGCTCCGCGTTGCGGCCTGCGATGATGGCCAGCTGAACATTGCGCTCCCGCTCGGCCAGTTGCCGGGTGATGGCGTGCGCCATCGGCAGGATGCGCCCAATCCCCGCGCCGCCGCCCGAGATCAGAATCAGGGGCTGCTGGGGAGCGAGGCCGAGCCCGTCCCTTACGGCGCGCTTGTCGCTCCCCTGCATCCGGCCGAATGCCCGGCGGATGGGCAGGCCAATCAGCTTCAGTCTTGAAGGATCAATGCCACAAGAGAGCCCAGTCCGGTACGCGGGCTCCGTCGCTACCACACACAGGTCTACATCGGGGCAGAACCAGGCCAGCGGCGCAGTGACCGGATCCGTGACCACTGTCACAAATGGCACGCGTCGGCCCTGTTCCTGCATCAGCCAGAGCGGCGCCTCGATCTCCAGGGGATGGACGCTGATGAACAGGTCCGTCTCTTGCGGGCGCACGAGGCTGGCAACATGCTTCTTGAGCAGCGGGTACACGGCCTTTTGCGTGGCCACCACGCGCTCGCGCGACTCGCCGAAACGATACACCAGCCGGTAGAGCCACGGCGTGTAGTTGACCCATGGTGCGTAGGTCGCGGACCAGGTATTGAGCGGGAAGGGCGCGTCATCGTCGATCAGGCTGACCTGCCTCACCAATGCCTTCTCTTCCAGCGCCTCGGCCAGGCTGCGCGCAGCAGCCTGATGCCCCCCTCCCACGTTGGCTGTCAGTATGGTCACCCTGGGAAGGGAGGCCGCGCAACTCATGATGTGCATTGCCCGATCACCTCAGCAGTTCAACCGCCAGTTGGGCGTAGCCCTGGGCGGCCAGCGCGACGTCGGCCAGACGAACCTGCTCGTCGGTCGCGTGAGCCAGGCGCTCATCGCCCGGTCCGAAGCCGATGGTGGGTATGCCAGCCGTGCCCATCGTATACGCGCCGTCCGTCGAAAACGGCCAAATGCCCGTCCTGGGGCGTGCACCCAGCACCTTTTCGATCGCTCGAACCGCCTTGCGAGCCAATGAGTGGTCCTCGGGCAACAACCACGGGGGGAAATACTTGCGCCCCGATTGCGCGTACCCCGTATAGGACACCATCTCATATTGGGGCGTGCTCACCTCGGCCCGGATGTGCTCGCGGTTGATAATCCCCTGCAACTCGGCGATCGCGCGCGCCTCCGTCTCGCCCAGAGTCAGCCTCCGGTCGACGATCATCTCGCACAGATCGGGGATCGAGTTCAAACTGTCCGCGCATGACCTGATCTGCGTCACGGCGATCGATCCCTGCCCCATCTGCGGGTCGGTGTGCAGTTGCAGCCCCAACAGCTCGATGCCAAAAATCAGGCGCGCCGCAGCCGAGATCGCGTTGACCCCACCCTGCGGCATCGAGGCGTGACCGGCCTTGCCGTAGGCTGCCACCTTCAGTTCCACGCGACCACGCTGGCCCAGATACACGCCGAGATTGGTGGGCTCGCCCAATATCACCATGTCCGGCCGTATGTCAGAGGTCTCGATGAGGTGGCGCACCGCGACACCCTCGCATGGCTCTTCCTGCACGACACCTGCGACATAAAGATCGCCGTTCAGCGATGCTTTCGCCTTCACCAGCAGCTTGATCGCATAGACCATCGCCGCAAGCGCGCCCTTCATGTCGACCGCGCCCCTGCCGTGGAGGATGCCGTCCTCTGTCCACCCCTCGTACGGATCGTGCGCCCATCCCCCCACGTCGCCCACATCGACGGTGTCCATGTGGCCGTCGAATAGAAGCGTGGGACCCGCGCCCCTGCCCGCCAGGTGGCCGATGACATTGCCGGTCCGGTCGGTCCAAACCCGCTGGAAACCGTTCTCACGCATGGCGCCGGCAAGCAACTCGGCCACCCGATCCTCGTGGCCCGGAAGGCTCGGCGTGCGTATCAGCTCCTGAGCCAGACGCGTCAGTCCGTCGAAATCCACAGCGGAAAGCGATGCCATGACCCTGCCCTCGAAAGCCCCTCAGTATGCGCCGTCCCCGAAGATGAACTGCGGAACGGTGCGAAGAATGATACGAAGATCCATCCCGAGTGACCAGTTTTCGGCATAGTAGATGTCGAGCATGACCATTTCGTCGAAAGTGAGCTCGCTGCGGCCACTAACCTGCCACAGCCCCGTCAGGCCCGGCAGCACTTCCAGCCGCTTGCGGTGCCAATCCTGGTATTGCGCAACCTCACTGGCCAGGCCGGGTCGAGGCCCAACCATGCTCATGTCTCCGCGCAAGACATTGATGAACTGGGGCAACTCATCCAGGCTCGTGCGGCGGATAAAACGCCCAACACGGGTCCGCCGCGGATCATCTTTGATCTTGAAAAGCGGACCGGCTGCCTCATTCTGATCGCGCAGCAGATCAAGCTTCTGTTCGGCATCGACAGTCATCGACCTGAACTTCAGCACGGTAAACGGCTTGCCGTGGAACCCGAGGCGCTCCTGCCGGAACAGAATCGGACCTGGCGAATCGAGCTTGATGGCCAGCGCAATCAGACCCCACAGCGGGGCGATCACTACCAGGGCAGTCCCGGCGATGGCAACATCCACCATGCGCTTTAGGGTGCGGTTGAAGCCGGTAAGCGCACTCTCCTTGATACTGATCAGCGGTATGCCGTTCACCGCCTCCACATCCACTCCGCCGAGACTGAGCTGGAACAAGTCAGGCACGACGCGCGCGCGTATGCCAGACTGCTCGGCCTCGGTCACCAACCGGACAACTTTGCGGTGATACTGCCAGGGAAGTGTAATGATCACCTGGTCGATATGGTTGGCCTGTATAGCCTGGGGCAAATCATCCAGGGTGCCGAGCGCGCGGATTGGGCCAATGTCCGTGCTGCTCTTGGCAGGGTCATCATCCAGGAAGCCCACCACGCGATATCCCAGCTCCGGCTGCGCAATCAGGTTGCGCATAACCGTGCGTCCGACCTCGCCTGCGCCGATGATGACTACGCGGTCCACGCCCTGTCCTGCCGCGCGCAACCGGGTCAAGGCCAGGCTTCGCACAAGCCTGGCGATCCCCAGCAGGACGATGATAAGAACGCCTGCATAAACAAAAATGAGGCGGGAGAAGAACAGGCGGCGATAGAAAAACACCAGCACGACCATCAACATGATAGCCGTCGTGGTCGAGTTGATGACGCCGTAGAAGTCATCGAAGAAAGGCCGCCCCTTGCGCACATCGTACGCGCCCTCGCGGCGGTTGAGGACCACCAGCAGGACGGTCAGCAGCCCCACCATGGGCAGATAGACAGTATAGGGGACGTTATTCGCGGGGTCGACTGAACGAAACAGCTGACGATCGTAGCGGAGCCAATAGGCAATCAGGGAGGCGACGTTGATCAGGAGCACGTCGACGGCCAGGGTGAGCCAGGGCAGCCACGACCGGACATCACGTCCCATGCGACTCACCTCCAGTCCGTTGCAGGACCGACCGGTACACTGCGAGCGTTTCGGCAGCCGTGCGAGTCCAGGGGAACTGAGCGGCCTGGCGCAGTCCAGCCTCACGCAAGGAAGCTGCCAGATCGCCATCGACCAGCAGTCGAGTCATCGCCTCCACCAGAGCTTCCGTGTCGTCGGGATCCACCAGCAGGGCTGCATCGCCTGCGACCTCGGGCAGAGATGAGGCAGTAGAGGTAATGGTCGGAACACCGCTTGCCATAGCCTCCAGCACAGGCAGACCAAACCCCTCGAAGCGAGAAGGGTAGACGAACATCTCGGCTGCGCGATACCACCAGGCAACTTCGTCTGCCGGTACGTAACCCCCAAAGATCACATGGTCCATCAGATGGAGATCCGCCACCTGGGTGAACAAGGTCTCATAGAACCAGCCCTTGCCCCCTGCGATGACCAGCTTCGGGACGGCAACGTCCGCACGCCTGCGCAGCACCCCGTACGCCTCGATCAACCGGCTGATATTCTTCCGGGGCTCGAGGGTGCCCAGGAACAGGACGAAACGTTCCGGCAGTCCCTTGTCGCGGCGAAAAGCTTCGACAGCATCGGGCGGCGCGGGCCTGAACTCCTCGCCGACGCCATAAGGCACGGTGATGACGCGCCCAGGCGACGCCCCACATAAGGCAATCACATCCCTGCGCGTGCTCTCCGAACCGGCGATGATCCGCGCAGCCCGCCGCACCGACAGCCTGGTGAAGAGGCTAAGGTAGGTCCTGTTCGTGCGGCGGAACACCTCCGGAAAGCGAAGAAAGCTCAGGTCATGCACGGTTACGATTGTCGGGCACGCGGCTGCCAGTGGGGCAACAAAGGCCAGGCAGTGCAGCAGGTCCAACCCCCGGCTAGCCGCAGCCAGTGCGCTCTGCTCCCACAGAATGCGCCGCCACGGGTTGGTCGTATCCCATCGCGAACGAACCACCTGGAGACCCTGGGGCGGCCGGAAGTTCGGGTCGTGCAGATAGGCAACGAAGTCCAGCTCAGCACCCGGCGCCATCCCATCAGGCAGGCGGTTAAGCAGTTGATAAATGTACCCATTGATGCCCGCGCTACGATAGGTCTGTGTCAGCGAGAGCAGATGCGCGTTCAGGCCAACCTTCGATGGCGACCCCGTATGGCGTGTCACACGAGCCATTATAGCATCGCCTCACTACCTCACCATAATGGCTCAAACCATACCACGATAGACCTGGGCCGTTGCCGCAGCCACCTGCGCCTGTGTGAATTGGGCCAGCACGCGCGCGCGGCCTTGTCCGGCCAGCTCCTGCCGCCACCCTGGATCACCGGCCAGCCGCTGGAGTGCCTCCGCCAGCGCGCGAACGTCTCCCTCTGGGAAGAGCACGCCCGCATCCCCGATCACCCATGGAATCTCGCCGCTTTCGGAGCCGACGACCGGAACGCCGCACGCCATCGCTTCGATCAGGACCCGGCCGAACTGCTCCACCCAATTGGGGCGGCTCACCGATGGCAGGACCAGTACGTCCATCTGCCGGTAGTGCTGCACCGTCTCGGTAGAGGGTATCTGGCCGGCGAACGAGACGCGTTCCGCAATGCCGAGCTGATCCGCCAGCGCGATCAACCTCTTGCGCTCCGGCCCCTCGCCCAGCAACCTCAGCGACCATGAGACATCGTGCAACCGGGCACAAGCTTGCAGCAACAGGTCGATTCCCTTTTCGGGCGCGAAGCGTCCCGCGTATCCGATCACGAACTCCCTGCGTTGGCTAAGCAGATCCGAGCGCGCAGGTGAAAACAGGTCCGGATCGACCCCGAACTGGGGGATAACGGAGATTGCGCCGGCGTAACCCTTCTCGCGGAGCACCTTCGCCGCTGTGGGGTTGCCAGCGATTGCGCGGTTTGCGCGCTTGTAGTTATCGCGCTCGAAATGGCGGAAGGGCCAGGGGTAATCGCGCCTGAGGTTCTGCCAGGTAAAGAAGAGGCTCGCGACAGGGCCTGCGGCCTGCCGCTCCGCGGCCCGCAAGGCCAGCCACGTGGCCAGATTGTAGGGCTCTTCGTCCATGTGTAGCACATCCGGCCGCCACTCCGAAAGCAGCCGGCCCAGGGTGGGATAATAATGGAGGTGGAACTGGCCGTTGAAGCGCAGCGGCGCAACGATCAGCCGGTAGCCAGTCGTGTGCGCGCGAGAGAGCATCGTCATGGGGCCGAGGAGGCCGTCCCGCCATCCCGGGGGAACGACGGCCGCCAGCTCAATCCCAGGCTGGCGCGCCAACTCTTCCAGCTTACGCTGGTACGCGCCGACGATCAGCGCCTTGGACACCATCAACACTTTCATTGCTTGCCGCTGGTCATGCCATAATAATGGTCTGCGAGTGTTGCAGTCACGCTTGATTTTGTCCGAGCAATCGTGTAAGATAGATACGATATGGCGGTCATACGAACGAAGATCGCCCCTCGTGCCAAGAAGGCCGCTTCACTGCCCGGAGGGAGCCAACATGGACGTTATCAAAGTTTCGGCCCACTCTCGATCCACGGCCGTGGCCGGCGCGATTGCCGGCGTCATCCGGGACTTCAAGCACGCCGAAGTCCAGGCTATCGGCGCTAGCGCCGTGAATCAGGCTATCAAAGCCATGGCCATTGCGCGCAACTATCTGCTGCTAGACGGGATCGATATCATCTGCTATCCGGAATTCGTCGAAATCGACATCGAAGGCAAGGATCGAACGGCGGTCAAGCTCATCATTACCCCGCGCAACTAGAACGCAGGGTCCCCCTGGCGACGAAACGAGCGGATAGCCTACTCTATCCGCTCGTGCTGTCTGTGGAGCGCATGGACTTCTTCCGGCGCGAGCCTCGCGATCTCGGCCTTGAGCCACTTGCATGATCAGGCGTTTGTGGACGTCCCCCCTGAGCCTTCGGGCCAGGCGCCGCTTCGCGCATGTCCTCGTCGTCGCGCGCGCCGGATTCATGTTCGTCGGCGGCGGCGGCCGGAGCGCTGGCGCCATGCGCAGGTAGGGTGAATTCAGGCTCGGGCACATCCACCTGCACCCAGCTCCGCGTCTCGTTCGGACCCTCGACCAGGACAGTGACGCGTTTCGCGAGCACATGCACCTGGCGGACCTTTCCGGGGCCTTCGGGCGTTTCGATAATGCTGTTGATGCGAGGCATCTGCTTCCGCGCTTCGGCGTAGAAATCATTCTCGTACGCCAGACAGCAGAGCAGGCGACCACACACACCAGACACCTCGGGCGCGTTCAACGGCAGGTCCTGCGCCTTGGCCATTTTGATCGACACGGGCGCGAATTCACGCAACCAGGTTGCGCAACAGACCTCGCGGCCGCATTTTCCGAATCCGCCGAGGAACTTCGCTTCGTCGCGCACCCCGACCTGGCGCATTTCCACACGGGTGTGCAGCACCTGCGACAGATCGTGAACGAGATTCCTGAAGTCGACGCGCTGCTCCGAAGTGAAGTAGACAACCGCGTTGGAACCGTCGAAGCTGAACTCCACTTTGTCGATCTTGATCGTCATGCCGAGCGCCCGCGCCCGCTCGACTGCGATGGCCTGCGCTTCCCCTTCGCGATGCACCATCTGATCCGCCTGCACCATATCCCACGCGGTAGCGCGGCGAACGACAGGCTTCAATGATCCGCTCAGCTCCTTGTCGCTGACCTCCCGTGGGGCAAAGACCACCCGGCCCAGGGTCCGGCCGCGCGAGGTCTCAACCACAACCGCTTCGTCGGGCTGCAGGTCGGTCAGCTCCAACGGATCGAAGTAATAGACTTTGGTAACAGGTCTGAATGCCACACCGACAACCGTTGGCATGCAATTCACTCCTTATGATGTCCGACCCCGCAGGCTCACGGGACGGCAGGCCGCGGCATGCGCAGCAGCAGCACGTCCAGCGCTAGCCGCAGGTTGACGTTGCCCCGCACCCGGCGCAGTGTCTGCACCAGGTCGGCGAGCGCGGCCTGCACCTGCTCGGGCCGGTATAGTTCCGCCTGCTGGATCAGCTGGGTCTTGCGATCGAGATTCAGCAGCGCGTCCCCCTGTCCCTGCTGGACCAGCAGCAGATCGCGCCACCAACTCGCCCATAAGCCCAGGGCAGTGTCAACGTTCTCGCCGTTCCGGCTTAGCTCCTCCGCGTAGGCCAGGCGCTTGATCACACCTTCGGCCGCAAGGGCCAGCAGATCATCCAGATACTTGGCCCGTGCCTGCCACACATGGGGATCCGTAACCGCAGCGACAGCCCAGCCCAGACGGCCTCCACTCAGGCGCGCCAGCAGAGTCGCCTGATCATCTGCGACGCCCCAACGCGATTGCAGTGCGTCCTGAACGGCTGCGATGGGCAGCGTTCGCAGCGTGACGATCTGGCAGCGGGAGAGCACGGTGGGCAGCACCAGGTCACGGCGATTGCTGGTCAACAGCAGCACGACATGAGAGGGCGGCTCTTCCAGCGTCTTGAGCAAGGCGTTGGCCGCGGGCAGGGTTGCGCGCTCGATCTCCCGAATGATGAAGACCTTGTGCTTGCCCTCCAGAGGTGCAATCGCCGCATCGGCTTGCAGATTACGCACCTGCTCGATCTGGATCCAGTTCTTCTCCGCCGAAATGACCTGGACGTCCGGGTAGCGGCCCTCAGCAGTACGCCGGCAAGCCCGGCAACTATCCGCCTCGCTGCAGGGACCGCCATCGCCCCGCTCGCACACCAGCGCGCGAGCGAAAGCCTTCGCCACGGTTGTCTTGCCCACCTGGTCGGGCCCAAGGAACAAGTAGGCGTGACTTATCCGGCCGCCGCGCACTGCCTGCGCCAACAGCTCCGTTGCCCACTCATGTCCTACTACCGGCCAGACTGCCATCGGTTCTCCTTAATGCACATTCTAGCATAGCTTTCGTTCATCGCCGCAAAGAGGCCAGGATGCAGGAGCTTGCGTTCCTTGGCATCCATCCACTTAACGCGGTATCATCGACGGAGGAGAATGCCATGCACGCTGATCTGTTCATCCATAACATCGGCCAGCTTGTCACGCTTTCGGGACCGCCCGGACCCCGCCGCGGCGCCGCGATGCGCGAGCTCGGCATCATCGAGTCCGGCGCGATCGCGATCCGGGATGCGCGCATCGCCGCTGCCGGGCCGCAGTCGGAGCTGGCGCGCTCGGTGGAGGCCGCTGCATACCTCGACGCAGGCGGACGCGCGGTGATCCCCGGCTTCGTCGATCCCCACACGCACCTGCCCTGGGCCGGCCACCGCGCCGCCGAGTTCGAGATGCGCATCGGCGGCGCTACCTACATGGAAATCATGGCTGCGGGCGGCGGCATCGTCCGCACGGTGAGCGACACGCGTGCCGCGTCCCTCGAACACCTGGTGCAGGAGACCGCGACGCGTGCTGAGCGCATGTTGCGCTACGGCACAACCACCGCAGAAGCTAAGACCGGCTACGGCCTGAACCTTCCCGATGAGCTCAAGCAACTGGAGGCCATCGCGGTCCTGCAGAAACGCGGGCCGCTGGACCTCGCACCGACGTTCCTTGGCGCACACGCGGCCCCTGCTGAGTATCGCGGCCGCACGGATGCCTACGTAGACCTGGTGGTCGAGGAGATGCTGCCCGCGGCCTGGGCGAAATGGGAGGCCCTGCGATATGCCTTCCCGCAGGGTTGGCCGATCTTCTGCGATGTCTTCTGCGAGGATGGTGCGTTCGACCTGGCGCAGTCGCGGCGCATCCTTGAGGCAGCGAAGCGGCTAGGGTTTCGCCTGAAAATCCACGTAGACGAGTTCGCGCCGCTGGGCGGCACCCCGCTTGCTGTCGAACTGGGCGCCGCATCTGCTGACCACATCGTCACGACGCCGGCGGATCACATCACACGACTGGCCGGGTCCGCCACGATCGGCGTGGCCCTGCCGGGCACCCCATTCGGCCTGGCTCATCGCGACTACAGCCCGGGCCGCGCGCTGATCGACGGCGGGGGTGCACTGGCGCTGGCCACCGACCTGAACCCGGGCACATCGTGGTGCGAGAACATGCAGCTCATGCTGGCCCTGGCGTGCCGCTATATGAAACTGCTGCCGGCCGAGGCGTTAGTCGCGGCCACGATCAACGCGGCCTATGCGATCGGGCTGGGTCACCTGGTGGGCAGCCTCGAACCAGGCAAACAGGCGGACCTCGTCATCCTGGATGCGGAGGACTACCGGATGCTGCCTTACCGCTACGGGACGAACCTGGTCCACCAGGTGGTGAAGCGCGGGTGCCTCATGTGAGATGAGGCGCCGTTTCAGCGAAGATGACGCGTCTCGTCCTCGCTGAAGCGCCTCATCCCCGTAGCTTCACCAGCAGCGTCCACGTGCCACCCTGAACCGATTCGTCACGCTGGTTGAGGACATCCACGTTAAAGGTGACCAGCCCGCCGCCCAGCCGCGGCATGGCCTTTTTCTCCGCGACCTCGGCGCGCACCTTGATTGTGTCGCCGATCCTGATCGCGCCCCGGAACTTCCACTCCAGCCCGCGAAACGCAATCACCGCCTCGTCCATGAAGCCGAGGCGCACGGCCAGGCCGGTGGCGATGGATAGGCCCAGCATGCCGTGAGCGATGCGCTCGCCGAACATGCCGGCCTTCGCGTACTCGGCATCGACGTGGATGGCGTTCCAATCACCGCTCAGCGCGGCAAAGTTAACGATATCCGCCTCGGTCACCGTGCGTCCCTGGCTCGTCACGCTGTCACCGGGCTCATAATCCTCGAAGTACAGCCCCCCATGGGAGCGCAGCTCGCCCATACCATGCCTCCTGAGGACCTGAATTACCGCCATCATACCTGCCCCGGTCGAGCCTGTCCATTTCCACCGCCAACCGGAGGGGGGTATAATCGCGGGAACGCGCATAACTCAGTCTGAACCCGATCATTCAAATGGGGAGAAATCGTGATGAAACCCTGGGAGACCTATCTTGTCGAGCACCGCGATGTCGCAGTGGCCGATCTGCTCGATTTCCTGCGCATTC
>CAYLZG010000004.1:32770-60825 GCA_964387985.1 uncultured Anaerolineales bacterium
GCGGCCGATGTGATGGAGGCAGCCCGGTGGACCGGCAACCGCCTCAGGCAAGCGGGCATCGAGCACGTGGAGGTGATGTCCACAGGTGGCCACCCCGTCGTCTACGGCGAGTGGCTGCACGCAGCCGGCCGTCCGACGGTCCTCATCTACGGTCACTTCGACGTCCAGCCGGCGGATCCGTTCGAGCTGTGGACCAACCCACCCTTCGAGCCAGCGGTGCGGGATGGCCGTGTCTATGCCCGCGGCTCAGGCGACGACAAGGGCAACATGCTCATTCCCATCCTGGTCGCCGAGGCATTTCTCAAGACCGAAGGCAAGCTGCCCATCAACTTGAAATTCATCTTCGAGGGACAGGAAGAAATCGGCAGTCCGGAATTCGTGCCCTTCGTGGCCGGACATAAGGAGTTGTTGGCAGCCGACCTGGTGATCAGCGCGGATGGTGCACAGGAATCCGAGGATCAGCCGGTGCTACTTGTCGGCTTCAAGGGGCTGGTGGGCCTGCAAATCGACGTCTACGGCGCGAAGACCGATCTCCACTCGGGCCTCTACGGCGGCGCGATCGCGAATCCGATCCATGCGCTGGTCCGCATCCTGGACAGCATGCGCGCGCCCGACGGCAAAATCACCGTGGACGGCTTCTACGACGATGTGATCGACCTGACAGACGAGGACCGGGCACAGATCGCCGCGGTGCCCTTCGACGAGGCAAAGTACCTGGCCAATCTGGGTGTAGATACTGTCTTCGGCGAGCCGGGCTACACCACGGTCGAGCGCGCCTGGGCGCGGCCTACGCTGGAGCTCAACGGCATCTACGGCGGGTTCCAGGGAGAGAACGTCAAGACCGTCCTGCCCAGCGAGGCGCACGCCAAGATCACCTGCCGCCTGGTGGCCAGTCAGGACCCGGACCGGATCTACGAGGCCATTGCGAGCCATGTTGTGCGGTATGCGCCCCCTGGCGTGCGCGTGACCACAACCCAGCTGCCCGGCTCCGCGTATCCGTACCTGATGCCGGCCGATCACCCTGCCAACCACCTGGTCGGCGAAGTGTTGACCGGCCTCTTTGGCAACCCACCGCACTACATACGCATGGGCGGCAGCGTGCCCGTGCTGATGAGCTTCCTGACCGAGCTAGGCGTCTACACCGTCACCCTCGCGTTTGCGCTGGAGGACGAGCGACACCACGGCCCCGATGAGTTTTTCCGCCTCGCCAGCTTCGAGAAGGGGAAGAAGGCATTTGGCCTGGTGTGGGAGAAGATCGCCCAGGACTGGGTGTAGGGGTCTCCGGCTCGCGCGACGCGAGGATGTGGGGGCGAAGCATTGCCGGGCGCGTGGTTATCGACTATAGTGCCGCGCAGCCAAGGGCGAGGCATTCCTCGCGGCTTGTCCGGTTAACCCAGTTGCGTGCTCGAACGAAATGGCGGCGTTGTACTCCTCACGGGACGGAATGCCTGGCCCTTACACCCGTGCGTCACCATTTGGCCCCACCATCAGCCCCTCCAGCCGCGCCTTCACGAGGGGCCATTCGCGATCTATGATGCTGTACATCACCGTGTCGCGCGGGGTGCCGTCGGGGCGGATCATGTGGTTGCGCAGCACGCCTTCCTTCACCGCGCCAAGCCGCTCGATCGCGCGTTGGGAGCGGACGTTGTTGAGGTCGGTCTTGAGCTGCACACGGATGCAGCCCCAACGCTCGAACGCGTGGCACAGCAGCAGATACTTACTCTCGGTGTTCACGCCGGTGCGCTGATACTCGGGGGCGTACCACGTGCCGCCTATCTCCACGCACCGGTCGGGAAGGTTGATATACATGTAGCGCGTGCACCCGATGGGCTTGCCCGTCGTCCTCAGGATCACGGTGAAGGGCAGGTCGGTCCCGCGTGCCTGCCGTTGCAGCAGGTCACGGATAAAGCCGAGCATCTTTTCTTCACTGTCGATGTTCCCGTAGAGCATGTGCTGCCAGATCTCTGGCCTCAGTCCCACGTGGCTCAGATCCATCACATGCGTCTCGGCAAGAGGCACCAACCGCACGATGCGCCCCTCGAGCGTGAGGGGGCGAATATCCATGACTTCTTCTGCCATCAGTCAGCTTCCGCTGGAACATTAAGGGTGTCGCGCAGTATAATGACCTCGCACAAGTACGTCAATGCACGCGTTGGCGAAGTGGCGAGGAAGGATTGCAGCCATGGCGGATACGCTCCGTATCATCCCGCTCGGCGGGTTGGGTGAAGTCGGCAAGAATATGATGCTCTTCGAGTTCCGGGGCCAGACCCTGGTGGTCGACGCGGGCATTATGTTTCCCGAGTTTGACATGCTCGGCATCGACCTGGTACTGCCCGACTTCTCCTATCTGCGCGAGCACGCTCAGGAGGTCGCGGGCATCATCATCTCGCACGGTCACGAGGATCACATCGGCGGGCTGCCCTACCTGCTGGGCGACGTGGTTCCCGTCGATACACCGGTCTACGCAACCCCGCTGGCGCTTGGCCTCATCCGTGCGAAGCTGTCCGAGCATCCCGAACTGGAGGGGGTGGACCTGAACCCGGTCTCGGCCGGCGGCAGCGTCACCATCGGCCCGTTTGAGGTCGAGTTCCTCGCCATCACCCATTCTATCCCCGACGGGGTGGGCCTGGCGATCAAGACGGCCGTGGGAACCATCGTCCATACGGGCGACTTCAAGTTCGAGTACACCCCCGTGCGCGGGACCGGCCCCGGATTCGCGCGGCTGGGCCAGCTGGGCGCGCAGGGCGTGCTGGCGTTGCTCAGCGATTCCACCGGCGCAGAGCGCGCCGGGCACACGCCGTCGGAATCCGTCATAGGGCCGGCCTTCGACCAAATCTTCCGCGAAGCTCCCGGCCGCGTCATTGTCGCCACCTTCGCCTCGCTGCTCAGCCGGGTGCAGCAGGTGATTGATGCCGCGCAGCACCACGGCCGCGTGGTCGCGCTGGCGGGCTACTCCATGGTCAAGACGGCTGAAATCGCCAGGGAGCTGGGGCATCTGGAAGTCCCGGACGGCCTGCTGGTGGACCTTGGCGAGGCGCTCAAGCTGCCCGACCGGCAGGTAGCCATCGTCACGACCGGCAGCCAGGGCCAACCGGAGGCTGCGCTGGCGCGCATGGCTGAGGGCACGCACCGGCAGATTGAGGTCAAACCCGGCGACACGATCATCCTCTCCTCCACACCTATCCCTGGAAACGAGGAAGAGGTCGCGCGGCTCATCAACAAGTTGATCGCGCGCGGCGCTGAAGTGATCTACCCGCCACTGGCCGCCGTTCACGTCTCGGGCCACGCCAGCCAGGAGGAGCTCAAGCTGATGCTCTCGCTGACGAAGCCGAGGTTCTTCGTGCCCGTCCATGGCGAGCTGCGCCACCTGCACGCGCACGCACGGCTCGCACGGCAGCTCGGCATCGCCGTCGAAGACATCTTCATCATCGAGGATGGCGCGGTGCTGGAGTTCACTGCGCACCGAGGCAAGGTGAGGAAGGAGAAGGCACCCGCGGGCAACGTCTACGTCCACGGCAAGGGCGTGGGCGACGTAGGGCGCCGCGTGATCGCGGAACGCGAGATCCTGGGCAACAACGGCTTCGTGCTGGCCATCGTGCCCATCCATCCCAAGACCGGCGACATCACCGGAAAGCCGGAGCTGATCTCCCGTGGGTTCATCTTCCAACCGGAGCGCGGCGACCTTATGGACCGCGCGGCTGCGGCTGTCTACAACGCGCTCAAAGAGGGCAAGGTGCGCCAGCAGCAGGCCATCATTGATCGGGTCCAGGGTCTGCTCGGCCGTTTCTTCTTCGAGGAAACCAAGCGCAAGCCCATGGTGCTGGCCGTGGTCACGCACCGCGAGTAGCGCCGGACTGGCGTCGGGACTGCATAAGCAACCCAGCCAGCACGCTTTCCTCGCCGACCCGCCGCCTCCGCGTTCTGGTGGCTGCGCTGCATAATTGACGCGGGGTACCAGAAGCGATATGGTAAACTGCACATTGCTTCATCGCCCGAAGCGGAGAACGCCATGGCCGCCATCGTCGAACTGCCCATTTTGCTCAAGCCGAAAGCCGTCGCGAAAGCGACGAAAGATGCTCCCGCGCGGCAGGAACTCCAGATCCGGTTTCCCGATAGGTGCATCTACTGCGGCGCGCCTGCGGAGGGGACCAGTCCGGCCCGGGTGACGTACCGGCCAGCCAGCGGCGAACGCGAAGTGACGCGTTTCCTGGAGGCACCCTACTGTACGCGGCACCAGGCTACCAACCAACGGATCACCAGGCTCAACAGGCGGGCGGCCGGCCTGGCGGTCACAGCCGCTCTGGCTGCGGCTATCTACGTCGTAGGGTTCATCGACGTCATCTATATCCTCAAACCGCTCCTGATGCTGGCCGCGATGGTGCCACTCAGCATCGTTTTTCTCCTGCTCTGGGGCCTTCTGCGCAGCCTGCTCGCCCGGTTCTCGTTGGATATTCGCCACACGGGGATCTGGCGCGCAACGTTGGGTTTCAGGGCCGACTACGATAAGGCGAACCACCGCCTACGGTACAAATTCCTAAATGTCGAGTATGCGGCGCAGTTTGCCGAGCTCAACAAGCCGGTGCAGGATAACACGCGCCGTCCAATAAGTTCTTGAAGGGCAGAAACAGCGGCTGTGGCAGCGCGTCCCAGGGGAACCAGCCCAACTCGGTCATCTCCTCCGCGGCCTTTATCGCGGGCTCGCCCGCAGCAGTGGTCGCTTCCATCCAGATCGTGATGTAGTGTTTGCCGTCTGCCTCGAACACGTCGTTCGTGATCGCGCGAAATCGGACGTCCGCAACATCCAGGTCTGTCTCTTCCTTCGTCTCGCGGATCGCGCATTCCTCCAGCGACTCACCGAACTCCACGTGGCCGCCCGGCGGCGCCCAGCTTCCTGCGCCATGTGCGCCCTGGCGCAGCATCAGCAGCACTGCGTTGTCCCTCGTAATCAGCACTGCTACTCCCACCCCTGGTCTCTGATCCATAGCCGGTTGGCTCCCTTCTCCACCCAGCGTTGTGGAACGAACTCCATGCGCCGGACCACAGATCACATCATAACCGATCGATCGGTGAAGCTTCAACAGGCGACCAAGGCTAGCATCCTGTTTTCAGTCAACTCGACGGTGGAACGCCCGCGGCCCCAAAGAGCCGGACTACTCCCGCGCGAACGAAGTTGGGGGCAACGAGATAGAAACAAAAACCTCCGCGGTCGATGACCCCGGAGGTTCAGTTTGACTGTCGGATTGATTCAGTTTCTTATTTGGCCGTCTCGATCGCGCGCATCTCGCGCACCACCATCACCTTGATCTGCCCCGGATACTCCAGGTTGTCCTCAATCTTCTTGGCGATATCCTTGGCCAACCGGATCGACGCCAGATCGTCCACGTCGTCCGGACGGACGATCACCCGCACCTCGCGGCCGGCCTGGATGGCATACGTCTGCTGCACGCCGTGGAATGAGTTGCCGATCTCCTCAAGCGCCTGGATGCGTTTCACATAACTCTCCAGGGCCTCACGCCGCGCTCCTGGCCGCGAGCCGCTGATGGCGTCGGCAGTCGTCGCAATCGCGGCTTCCACCGAAAGCTGGTCGATCTCATGATGGTGCGAGGCGATGATGTTGACCACTTCCGCCGGCACGCCGTAGCGCTTGGCGATATCCGCGCCGATCTGCGCGTGCGCGCCCTCCACCTCATGGCTGACCGCCTTGCCGATGTCATGCAGCAGGGCGCCCATCTTCGCAAGCTGAACGTTCGCACCCATCTCGGCTGCGAGCATGGCCGCAATATGGGTGGCTTCAACTGCGTGGTTAAGTTGGTTCTGACCGTAGCTCGTGCGATATTTTAGCCGGCCCAGCAGCTTGACGATCTCCGGGTGCAGCATCTGGAGGCCAGTTTCGATGACCGCCTGCTCGCCCGCATCCTTGATCGACTTCTCGACCTCGCCGCGCGCTTTTTCGACTTCCTTCTCAACGCGCGCGGGATGGATGCGCCCGTCCTGCACCAGGCGACCGATGGCGATCCGCGCCACCTCGCGGCGCACCGGATCGAACGAGGAGATCAGGATCGCTTCCGGCGTGTCGTCCACCACCAGGTCCACGCCGGTGGCCTGCTCTATAGATCGGATGTTGCGTCCCTGCCGACCGATGATACGGCCCTTCATCTCGTCGGTGGGCAATGGCACGCTGGCTACGGTCGTCTCCGACACATGCTCGGATGCAACACGCTCCATGACGCGCGTGATGATCTCGCGCGCCCGGTTCTCGGCCTCGGCGTATGCCTGCGCCTCTACCTCGCGAATCTTGCGCGCCATATCCTGGCGTGCGCTCTGCTCCACGGCGACCAGCAGCTCCTGCCGTGCATCCTCCTGCGTCATCACCGCGATCCGCTCCAGCTCGGCCGTGCGTTCCTCTTCGAGCCTGGTCAGATCGGTTTCCCGTTTGTCCAACTTGCTTTGGCGTTGATCGAGCTTGCGGTTGCGCTGCTCGAGTTGTTCTACGCGGCTCTCAACCGCCTCCTGACGCCGCTGGATCCGCTCTTCAGAGCGGTCCATCTCACGCCGCCGGCGTACGATTTCCTGATCGGCTTCCTCCAGAATCTGGACCTTTTGCTCCTGTGCAGCAAGCTCAATCGACTTGGCCCGCGTCTCCGCCTCGGCCACCATGCGCTTGGCCTCAACTTCGGCGTTCTTGAGGACGGCCTCTGCCTCGTTGCGAGCCTGGAGCTGGCGCGACTTGATGATGAGATAGCCAATTATACCGCCAGCAACACCTGCTGCCAGGAAGATCAACAGGTCCACGATGACGCGGAGGCCTGGACTTCCTATAAACATTGATTTCCTGCCTTTCAAATGTCATGGGTGATTATGTGAGCGGCGAACCAACGACATGGCTGCCGCATAATTGCTCATAAATGATCGGGACTGGCACCTTCCTGCATCATCCCGCCGTCAATCCTCCTTCATCTCACGCAACAAACGCGCGACCACATCGCGCACGACGTCATAGGTAAAGCCACGGCGCAGCAAGAACTCACCCAACTTGCGCTTGAAGGCCGGCGGGTCTTCGGCTGCCAATTCTGCAAGCCGATTCGCCCTCGACTTGGCAGCTGCATAGGCCGCCTCGCTCGAGTCCAAGCCATCGAGGCTCTCGTCGATGACTTCTTTCTCGACCCCTGCTCGTCGTAGCTCCTGCCGCAGCGCCTGCTCGCCCTTAGGCCGGAAACGCTGGCGGTTCTCAACCCAATAGGCCGCGAAGGCGGCGTCATCCAAGTAACCCTGGCCAGCCAGGCGGGCGAGCGCCGCCTCGACAGCCTCAGGCGGGAATTCGGCCTCTTCGAGCGCACGACGCACCTCTGCTGTACTGCGCGGCCGGTAGCTCAAGTATCGGACCGCCTTGTCATAGGCCTTCGCAGCGGCATCCGTCGCCTGCAGCTGTGCGATCTCCGCGTCGCTCAGATGCTGGCCGACCTTCAACCGGGCTGCATCGAGCGCCGGCAGCGCGAAAGCATAGTGGCCGTCGAGGTACACATTGACGCGCTCGTCGGTCCGTTTCTGGTAACGCAAGCCCGTGACAGTTCCGGCCATTGCCAATCAAAAAGCCGTGGCGATAGGTCACCCAAAGGACCCCCAACCACGGCTCTTGTCCAGATCACGTCTATGTCGAATTAACCGTGCAGCAGCGTTAGCACGAATGCCGAATCGTAGCTCGCACCTCTCGTAAGCCCAAAGTGCCAGGCATGGTGAAAGCCGTACAGTCGATTATATCAGCCCATGCGCGATGGGCCTTCGTTGCCAACGCCGCCGCGCGGCGCGTCAAGAACAAGGTAAACCATGATCAGGGCGGTCCTTCGCCCTATTCCTCAACGTCCCCTTCGTCCTCGGGACCGACCACCTGCGTGGGAGCCAGCGAGGCCTTGACGCGAATCGCGTCCTCGATCTGCTGTGCAATCACCGGTGACGCCTCAAGAAAGTCCTTGGCGTTCTCGCGTCCCTGGCCGAGCCGGGTGTCATTGAAGTTATAGAAGGCGCCACGTTTGTCGATGATGCCCATGTTGGCGCCCAGGTCCAGCAAATCTCCAGACTTGCTGATGCCCTTATTATACATGATGTCGAACTCAGCCTGGCGGAATGGCGCCGCGACCTTGTTCTTCTTCACGGTGACACGCGTGCGGCTGCCCACTGTATTGCCGCTCGCCTTGATGCCCTCTATGCGCCGCACATCCAGGCGCACGCTGGCGTAAAACTTTAGCGCCATCCCACCTGACGTGGTCTCAGGATTACCGAACATGATGCCGATCTTCTGGCGCAACTGGTTGGTGAAAATGAGCGCAGTATTGCTGGTCTTGATCGCGCCGACCAGCTTGCGCAGTGCCTGTGACATCAAACGTGCCTGAAGGCCGACATGGCTGTCGCCCATCTCGCCTTCGATCTCAGCGCGCGGCACCAACGCCGCCACAGAGTCGATCACGACCACATCCACCGCACCAGAACGAATGAGCGCCTCGGCAATCTCAAGCGCCTGCTCGCCCGTGTCGGGCTGGGAGATATAAAGGTCGTCCACATTGACGCCGCATCGCCGCGCGTAGTCGGGATCGAGTGCGTGCTCGACGTCGACGAACGCTGCGATGCCGCCCATCTTCTGGGCCTCTGCGATGATGTGCTGGCAAATCGTCGTCTTACCCGACGATTCGGGGCCGTAGATCTCCGTAATGCGGCCCCGCGGCACGCCGCCGATGCCCAAAGCAAGATCCAACGAGAGGGAGCCGGTTGGGATGGCAGCAATCTTCGTCCGCTCAGCCTCGCCCAGCTTCATGACCGTTCCCTCGCCGAAGCGCTTCTTCAGGTTTGCCAACGTTGTATCCAACGCCTTCAGTCGCGCGTTATCCGCCATTCTGATAGTCCCCACTTCCTCCAGAAATCGTTCCTTTAGAACGACGGGGTGCGCAAAGGTGCATCGCTAACCCGCGGCTTATGTTACCTCAGATTTAAGAAATCTGCAAATGCCGAACGCAATGAACGTGCGTTCTGCAGGCAATTCCTCGCGATTATTCGTACCGCAACGCTTCGATCGGGTTAAGCCGCGAGGCGCGCGTCGCCGGATAGATGCCGAAGAAGAGTCCCACGGCCGCTGAGAACCCGGTTGCGAGCAGGATCGACTGTGGGGTCACCACTGCAACCAGATCGTCCTGCAGCTGGGAGATTCCGATTGCGCCCGAGGCGCCCAGCGCAATCCCCAGCAAACCCCCGATCAGTGAGAGCACGACCGATTCGATCAAGAACTGGATCAGGATGTCACGCCGCTTCGCGCCCACCGCCTTGCGGAGCCCAATCTCCCGCGTCCGCTCGGTGACAGACACGAGCATGATGTTCATGATGCCAATGCCGCCCACCAGCAGGCTGATACCCGCAATTGCGCCCAGGAAGATTGTCAGCACGCCGGTGATCTGCCCGAAGATTGAGAGTAGGTCCCGCTGGTTGATCACCGTGAAGTCATCCTCGTCCTGAAACCGGATGTCGTGGCGCTGGCGCAGCAATTCGGCGATCTCTGTCGATGCCGCATCCATGCGGTCCTCAGCCACCACCTGCGCGTAGATGACCGAGAGCATCGGCTCGCCGCGGCTGTTGTGATACCGGGGAAACAACCGCTCGTGCGCTGTGGTCAGCGGCACCATAACCACCTCATCCTGGTTGCCGCCTGGCCCACCTGTGCCGCCGCGCTCTTCGAGAACCCCGATCACCTTGAACGGAATATCGTTGATCTGGAGCGTTGCGCCGATCGGGTACACGCCCGCTTCATCAAAGAAGCGCTCTGCGATCCGGCTGCCAATCACCGCGACCCGGGTGCGGCCGTTGACATCTGCCTCGGCGATGAAGTTGCCGATTGCCACCGGCCGGTTGCGAACCACAGCGTACGCGGGCGTCACACCGGACACTGACAGCCGGAAGGTGGTCTTCTTGTAGCTAACTTCGGTGGTGCCGAGCACCTCGGGTGCGACGTCCGCCACATCCGGCACGTTGAAGGGATCGGCAATTGCCTCTGCATCGCTCAGCGAGAGTGTGAGTCCCGAGCTAGCGCGGCCGGTGCTTGCGTCAAGGCTGCCCGGAACAACAAAGAGCAGGTTCGTGCCGATGCTCTGCAACTGCTCGGTGATGAGGTTCTGCACACCCTGGCCCACCGAGAGCAGGGTGATTACCGCGCCTACACCGATGATGATGCCGAGCATCGTCAGCGCAGACCGAAGCTTGTTTACGGACAGTGCGCGCAGCGCCAGCCGGAGTTTCTCGATCAGATCCATGGCCAACACCCATTAGGCCGGCCGAGCCGGCTCTGGTATGCAGAGTCACCTGCCATGCGCGGACTCTCGACTTCCTCATCCGATCGGATCTTACCATCATACAGCTGCACGATCCGCCGGCAGTGGTCGGCAATGTCCGGCTCGTGAGTCACCAGGATGACAGTGATGCCCTGCTCGACGTTCAGGCGCTGGAAGATGCCCATGATTTCAGCTCCGGCCTTAGAATCCAGGTTGCCGGTCGGCTCGTCGGCCAGGATGATGCGCGGATCGTTAACCAACGCCCGCGCGATCGCGACGCGCTGCTGCTGCCCGCCCGATAGTTCGTTAGGCCGGTGATGGATGCGCTCGCTCAGCCCAACCGCTTCAAGCGCAGCCAACGCGCGTTTGTGCCGGTCAGAGGGTCGCGTGCCCGAGTAGATCAGCGGCAGCTCGACGTTGGACAGCGCGTCGGTACGGGCCAGCAGATTGAAGTTCTGAAAGACGAAGCCGATGCGCCGGTTGCGAACTTCTGCGAGGCGGTCGTCATCGAACCGACTCACATCCTCACCTGCAAGCTTGTAGACACCGGACGTCGGCTGGTCCAGGCAACCGATCACGTTCATCAGGGTCGACTTGCCCGACCCTGATGGTCCCATGACGGCGATCATTTCGCCCTGGCAGACATTGAGCGCAACCCCACGCAGCGCGTGCACCTCGATGTCACCCATTCGGTAGACCTTGGTGAGATCGGCCAGTTCGATGACCGGTCCTTCCTCGGACCCCCTTTCGATCGCACCATTCATCAGAAGCCGCCCCCAAAGAGCTCGCGCAGCTGGTCCGCGCTGGTTCGGCTCACAATGGCCACCACGTCACCCTCCGCCAGTCCATCGCGCACCTCACTGGTTTGGTCATCGCGCAGGCCCAGCTGTACCTCGACGCGCTCCAGTCCGTTACTGGCGACGAGTTCGACAAAGGTTCGGCCGGTCTCCCGCTCAAGTTGGACGACACGGTTCGGGATCAACAGCACATTCTCACGCGTGCTGGCAATGATGGTTGCAGTGGCGCTCATGCCAGCCAGCAAGGGCGCGCCGGTCGGATCAATGTCCAGTCGCACGCTATATGAGACTCCACCCGTCTGCGAGGTGAGAGAGGAGGGGGAGATGCGGCTCACCTGGCCTGCCGGGCTGACATCGGAGAGTGCATCGATCTCGACCTCCACGCGCTGCCCGGGTTGGATTAAGGCGATGTCCACCTCGTCCACCTGAACATCGAGATGGAAACGGGTGGTGTCGGCCAATCGCACGGCTGGCTGGCCGACGGCTGCAGATCCGCCCTCCACAATGGCCACAGAAGTGACCACTCCTGGCCAGGGCGCAACGAGCCTGGCATTTGCCAGCCTACGTTGGGCCTGCTCCACCGTCAGCTGCGCCTGATCTACACCTGCCTGGGCGATGGCCACCTGCTCGTCCGATGGCCCGCGCTGTAATTTATCCAGGGTGGCCTGGGTCTGTGCGACCTGAGCCTCTGCGGCAGTCACCTGTGCCAGCGCGGCAGACACCTGCGCAGAGGTCACCGACTTCTGGGCGGCACGAAACTGCGCCTCCGCAGTCTCGAGTGCAATCGTTGCATTCTGCAGTTGGACCGACTGCGGCATCATACCCACGTCAGCCCGATCCTTGACCCTGTCGTAGGCCTGCTGCGCCTGCACCAATTGCACCTTGGCCTGGTCCACCTGCGCCTGCGCTGCGGCCAGGGTATCGCTGTCGGGCCCTTTGAGCGTCTGCTGGTAGGAAGCCCGGGCGCTGTTCAGGTTGCCCTGCGCGCTGTCCACCGCGGCCTGCGCCGCAGCCAGGTCCACTGCGTTGGGCTTTTCCTGCAACTGGCGGAGCTGAGCCTGTGCCTGTGCCAGCCCAATCTCCGCCTGGCGCACTGCCAGCTCAAGGTCGGTGGTGTCCAGGCCGGCGAGAACCTCTCCCTCGTCCACCTGTTGTCCAACCTCGACATTCACTGCTGCGATCGTGCCGGTCGCACCGAAGGCAAGGCCCACCTCGCGCTCGGGCAGCACCGCACCGGTCGCGCTCACGGTAGCTGCAATATTGCCGCGGCTCACCGTCACGGTCTCATAAGTGGGCGCCTGCGCTGCCTGTCCCTTCAGATATTGCCGGTACCCGAAGTAGCCTGCCGCTCCCAGGAGGGCAAGGATGATGAGTGCGATGAAAAACTTCCGCATAATTCTGGCAACTCCAATTTCCCGGACCTTCCGTGCATATAGTTTGCACAACGTCCATAGTTTAGCCGCACGATGCCCTCTGCTCCGCAAGGTACATTCCCGGAGTTAGAACTGCAATGTATTCTCAGAGCAATTTTTCCATCAAGACGGTCTCAGACATCTGCACATAACCAAACTTGCAATCAATGGCGATCATCGGAAGGTTCTTGCAATTGTGGTGAGTGCGGACGGTGTTTACCTTCAGCACATCGCGGGCGTAGCGCAGCGCCAGCACCTTCACTGCCTGCGCCAGCCTGCGTCCCCGGTAGCGTTTGTCGACCCCGGTGTGCAGATTGTACGCATAGTCGTCGAAGCGGGTGATCGCACTCATGGCTGCCCAGTCGCCGGTCGTCGAATCAATGACGACCAGTTGACCGTCCGGCCGATACCAATCCGACCGGCAGACACGCTGCTGAAAATCCTCGAATGAATTCCAGGAAGGGGCACCATCTGCGCCAAGGGTCTCCATGCCGGTGGTCTCGTTCAGCAGATACAGCTTGTGTTGCGCCTCTTCTGTGTTGCCCAACTCCGCCATCGAAGTGAATTGGAACCCCTCACCTTGCAGCCGGGCTATGATCGGATCGTAGGGCCGATCATCGAAAGTATCCAGGTTAAGAGCCATTGCCATCGTGCGCGCACGCTCGACAAAGCCGCGCCGCTCGGCAAACGATTGATCCTGGGGGCAGTCACCTGAGATACTGACGCGCAGTCTCCGTGTGCGTGCGGCTTCCATGCTCTGCACCAGATCCTCGTACAATCGCCGGCCGATACCTTGCCCCCGCGCTTCGGACCTGACGAACAAGTAGAATGTAGTCTGCCCTAACTGCACCCGGTCCCGCGCAGCCCAATAGAATCCCAGCAACCCGCCTCTCTGATTTCCGGCGTCACGCTCTACGGCGTCGGCCACCTTCTGGATGATCCGATCCCGCTGTGTATTATAGTACTCCCGCAACTCACATTTGGTGGTGGTCTCGTCTTCCAGAATCGAGAACCAGGCGGCAAGCTGCTCAAAATCGCGTTCGGGCTCAGCCGGACGCAAAACAAAGGTGCTCACTCTATTTCAGCGCTCCTTTTTGCCATGGCATCAGCGGACTGCCGACTCCAGCGAGCAGGGTTCGATGGCGCACTTGCCACACGCGTCCGCTCGACGATGCGCTGAAGCTCGCGGAAACGAGGATCTGTGGCCGAAGCAAAGCCCACCAGCGGCGTGCGATATGCAGTGGCGTACTGGGCCTGGGCTACCTCGCGCTGAATGAGATCAGCAATAAAACCGCTCAACCCCATGTGTTCCTCCAGACTGGCATATCCTGGTGCCGCGTCGCGTCGGGGCAACAGCCCAGGCCAAAACGCGCGCCACGAACATTTTACTACCGTTCTGCAGCCACGCCATCATTCCGGGCTCCCGTAGCATTGTGAAGACCCTTACGTCCTTGTCAAGAGTTGCACAACAACTGCACGTATGCTAGAATAAATTATTACAGAGCACAAACGACACGCGAGCCAGCTACAACATACGTGCGACCGCGTGGCAAGGCGGCAGGCAGCACGCCTGCGGGAAGGAGAGAAACATGGCGAAGAGGGTGATTCCCGATATCGTGATCGGTCGGCTGCCCGTCTACCTGCGCGCGCTGCAATTCCTGATCGCCGAGGGCCGGCAAATTACGTCGTCGCAGGAGCTGGGAGATCGTCTCGGCATTTCCTCCGCCCAGATACGCAAGGACCTGTCGCACTTCGGTGAATTTGGCAAGCAAGGCACCGGGTACGATATCAACTTCCTGCACGAACAACTGCGCGCGATTCTGAAGGTCAACTCGATGTGGGATGTGGCCCTGGTGGGCGCAGGAAACCTGGGGAAGGCAATCGCAGACTACGGCGGGTTCAAGGGAAAGGGCTTCGTCATCAAGGCGATCTTCGACAACAAGAAAGACAAGATCGGCAAGCCCATGGGTATCGACAACATCACGGTGCAGCCAGTCGCCGAGCTAGGTGAGACGATCAAGTCACTGGGCATCACGGTCGGCATCATCGCCACACCGGCAGAAGAGGCGCAGGCAATTGCACGTACCATGGTCGAGGCCGGCGTCAAGGCAATCCTTAACTACGCTCCCATCACCCTGACAGTGCCCAGCAACGTTCGCGTCCAGTACATCGACCCGGTGGTCGGCTTGCAACGGATGACCTATTACCTCTAGTTGGCCCCATGCCGCAGGAGCGGCTTCAGCCTTGCCGCCGTCTGCCCTGACGGGGGCAAGGCTGTCTTGACTCGGAATTGGCTGCTCAAGCGCCACAATCCAAGCTGACGACCTCGGCCAGGGGCTTAGGTCGTCGCAACAATTCGCATTTCCGGCGACATGACCCGCATCATACAGAGTATCATCGCCAGGTGCTACAATGGTGACATTGCCAGAGGCAATGCGATAGACATTGCCAGAGGCGTTGACCCTGCCTTAGTGGACGGTCAACGCCGTTTAGTCTCTACGGTTGGCGCCGTCGTCAACCACGACACGGAGATCTGCCATGTCCGCCAAACACCTGGTGGCCGATATTATGACTCCCAATCCGGTGTCAGTGACGCCTCGAAACGCCATCCGCACTGCGATCAACCTGATGCGCGAGGGTGGTTATCGCCGCCTGCCCGTAGTCGACCGCGGCCGGCTTGTCGGCATCATTACAGACCGCGACTTGCGCCGTGCCGCAAACTCTCCTTTTGTAGTGCGCGAGCAGTGGTACGATAATTTTATCCTGGATCATATCGAAGTGGGTTCCTGTATGACTCCGAACCCGCTAACCATCGAGCCGTCGGCAACGATCGTTGAAGCCGCTCGCACGATGCGGAACCACAAAATTGGCGGCCTGCCTGTGGTCATCGACGGGCAGTTGACGGGCATCATTACCGAGACCGATTTGCTCGACTTCCTGATCGAGATACTCAGCAGCGAAGCTGTGCCAGCCTAAAAATCTCGTGCAGAAGCCAGCGATGCTCACCAGCGCCTGCGCCCATGACGCAGGCGCCTGTTCGTGTTTAGGAAAATAGAACTATTATGTTTAGTCGCGCTGATTTGATCTTTCTACACGCCCCCAGCGTGTATGATTTCCGCAAGCATTCGATCCTCTACGGCCCCGTCAGTGATCTGGTGCCATCAACCCCGGTGTTCGAGATGTATCCCATCGGCTTTACGACAATGGCCGAATATCTTGAACGGCATGGGCTACGAGTGCGCATCGTCAACCTGGCCGTGCGCATGCTGAATGACGACGGCTTTGATCCCGAAGCCCTGATCAAGGGACTTAACCCGGTCGCGTTCGGCATTGACCTGCACTGGCTGCCCCATGCGCACGGTGCACTGGCCGTGGCGGAGATGGTGAAGAAGCATCACCCTGATACGCCGATCATCTTCGGCGGCTTCTCCTCCACGTATTTCCACGAGGAGCTGATCCGCTACCCCTTCGTCGACTACGTGATCCGCGGCGACTCGGCCGAAGAGCCGATCCACCAGCTGATGGCGCATCTGACCGGCGCGCCCAAGGCCGGGGCCCTGCGCGAGGTGCCCAACCTGACCTGGAAGGATCGAAACGGCGAAGTCCACGTCAATGAGCATACCTATCGTCCCGATACGCTCGACAACGTCATGCTCGACTATCGCTACGTGGTGCGTGCGGCGATCCGCGACATGGACATGAGCAACTACGTCCCGTTCAAAGACTGGCTGGATTACCCGATCACGGCCGCACTGTCGTGCCGCGGGTGCACCCAGTCATGCGTGATCTGCGGCGGCTCGGGTGCGGCTTTCAAGAAGATGCACGGTCGTGACAAGCCCGCGTTTCGCGACCCCGACATGTTGGCCGCGGACGTCCGGCGGATCGCGCGCATGAGCGCCGGGCCGGTTTTCATCCTGGGCGACCTGCGCCAGCCCGGCCGCGATTACGCCAAACGCTTCTTCGATGCCATACGCGGGTTCACAGGTCCGGTGATCACCGAACTCTTCTCGCCTGCCTCGCGCGAGTTCCTGACCGACCTGGCCAGAGCCATGCCCAACTTTACCCTTGAGGTGTCTCTGGAAAGCCACGACCCGGTGGTGCGCCACGCGTTCGGCAAGCATTACGGCAACGAGCCCATGGAGCGCACCCTGCAGGATGCGCTGGACGTGGGCGCCAAGCGGCTGGATGTATTCTTCATGTCCGGCTTGCCCCAACAGACAGCCGAATCGGTGCTCGGCACGATCGACTACTGCGAGGACCTGCTCGTGCGATTTGGGAGCGACGGCCGGCTCGCACCGTTCATCTCGCCACTAGCGCCCTTCCTCGACCCCGGCAGCCGCGGCTTCGAGGAGCCACATATCCACGGCTACAAGCTGTCAGCACACACGCTCGAAGAACACCGCCGGCTGCTGGTTGCGCCGAGCTGGAAGTATGTGCTGAACTATGAAACGGATTGGATGACGCGCCACCAGCTCGTCGACGTCACCTATGCGGCTGGCAAGCGGCTTAACCGGGTCAAGGCCGAATATGGCCTGATCCCTGAGGCGCAGGCCGCAGCTACCGAACAACGCATCAGTTGGGCCGTCAGCCTGATTGCAGAGATCGACCGGCTGATGACGAACACTACCAAGGAAGAATTCCAGCGCGAAATGGCCCGGCTGCGCCCAGAGATCGAGCGTGCCAACATGAGCACAGTGTGCGATAAACGCGAGCTCAATCTGGATGTGAAGGGTCCAAAGTTGAAATACCGGGAAGTCGCGCATATGATAGTCGAAGACGCTGCGCAGGTGATCGGCCGTGTTTTGACTGCGCCCTTCCGGCCCGCTGCGCCTGCCGAAAACGAATAGAGCCCACACTGTCCCAAGGAGGTGACAGGAATGGTCCGTGGAACTGTTGTCATCGAGACCGACCGCTGCAAGGGATGTGAACTGTGTACAAAGGTGTGTCCACAGGACATCCTCCACATGAGCCGCGCAACGTTCAACGCGCGCGGCTACCGGCCCGTCGAGTTAGTCGACCCAGAAGGCAAATGCACCGGCTGTGCGCTGTGCGCACTGATGTGTCCCGACGTCGTACTGACCATCTACCGTTACGACTCACGTAAGGTGCTTGCATAAACGGAGGCTTTTTCCATGGCAAAGGAGCTCTGGGAAGGCAATCAAGCAATCGCAGAAGCCGCCGTCAGGGCGGGCGTTGAGGCTTTCTTCGGTTACCCCATCACCCCACAAACCGAGCTGCTCGAATACATGTCCAAGCGCATGCCCGAGCTAGGCCGCACCTTTCTGCAGGCCGAAAGCGAGGTAGCCTCAATCAATATGGTGTACGGCGCTGCCTGCGGCGGCGCACGCGCCATGTCCTCGTCCTCCAGCCCGGGCATCAGCCTGATGCAGGAGGGCCTATCCTATATCGCCGCGTCCGAGGTGCCTGCGGTCCTGGTGGACATCATGCGCGGCGGGCCCGGCCTGGGCAACATCCAGCCCAGCCAGTCGGACTACTTCCAGATGACCCGCTCCGCGGGCCACGGCGACTTCCACCCCATCGTCCTTGCACCGGCAACGATCCAGGAGGCCGTCGACCTGGTGTATGAATCGTTCCCGCTGGCCGAAAAGTATCGCACCATCGTGATCATCGCGGGCGATGGCTCGCTCGGCCAGATGATGGAGCCGGCCGAGATGCCACCCATGCGTCCCCTGCTGACCGAAGAAGAGCGCGGAGATTTCGCCGTGCGAGGCAAGAAAGGACGCGAGAAGCGCATCATCACCTCCTTGTTCCTCAAGGAACCCGAGCTGGAGGCGCTCAACCACCGGCTGCAGGCCAAGCTTCAGACGATCCGTGAGGCAGAGCAACGCTGGGAGACTTACCAGGTGGAGGATGCCGAATACCTCCTGGTAGCCTACGGAAGCGTCGCACGCACCTGTAAGACGGTCATCCGGGACGCCCAAGGGGAGGGCCTGCGTGCCGGGCTCTTCCGGCCCATCAGCCTGTGGCCGTTCCCCTACGAGCATCTGGCTAAGGCTGCCGAGGGCAAGCGCGCGATCCTCACGGTCGAGATGAGCGCAGGACAGATGCTGGAAGATGTGCAGATCGCCGTGCGAGGCAGCTTGCCCGTCGAGTTTTACGGCCGTATGGGCGGCGTCATGCCACTTCCGGACGAAGTGCTCGAAGCGTTGCGCGGGGTCGCATTCACGCACCGACCACTCCAGGTCGGCGTTGAGTCTCGGTACTGGTAGGGGGGAGACGATGACAGACGAAAACCGCCTTACACCCGCTGAGATCATGGAGCACGGGCAGGTGGTGTACCAGCGGCCGGATTCCCTATCCGAGACGCTGACGCACTACTGTCCCGGCTGCACCCACGGGATCATCCACCGCCTCATCGGCGAGGCGATCGATGAATTAGGGCTGAAGGATAAGACCATTATGGTCGCACCGGTTGGCTGCTCGGTGCTCATGTACTACTACTTCGACGTAGACGCGGTCGAGGCCGCGCACGGCCGGGCGCCCGCCATGGCCACCGGCCTGAAGCGCACGCAGCCCGACAAGATCGTATTCACCTATCAGGGTGACGGCGATCTTGCGTCGATCGGCACGGCAGAGATCATGCACGCGGCCAATCGGGGGGAAAACATTACCGTATTCTTCGTGAACAACGCGGTGTACGGGATGACCAGCGGCCAGATGGCGCCGACCAGCCTGTTGGGCCAGGTCACCACTTCGTCACCAATGGGCCGCGAGCCAAAGCTGCACGGTTATCCGATGCGCATGGCCGAGATCATCGCGGGCCTACCCGGCACCTCGTACGTGGTGCGCCGCTCGGTCTACGATACAAAAACCATCCGCCAGGCCAAGAAAGCCATCGTGACCGCGCTCAAGGCGCAGATGGCGGGCTTGGGGCTGGGACTGATCGAGTTCCTGTCAAGTTGCCCGACCAACTGGCACATGTCGCCTCCCGACGCGCTGACCTGGATTCGTGACAACATGGTCCCGTACTTCCCATTAGGCGACTTCAAAGTGTCGGACGAAGTCAAGGCGTTGGGGTAAGGAGCATACCATGAACGAGGAGATCATCTTCTCCGGGTTCGGCGGGCAGGGCGCGCTCTTCGCCGGCCAGCTTCTGGCCTACGCCGCGCTCGACTCGGGCCTGCACGTCACCTGGATTCCGTCCTATGGTCCTGAAATGCGCGGCGGCACCGCGCACTGTACCGTCGTCGTTTCAGATGAACCGATTGGGTCGCCGCTCGTGCGCCGTCCTCAATCGGTGGTTGCCCTGAACCTGCCTTCGTTCGAAAAATACGAGCAACTGGTCAGGGATGGCGGGCTCGTGGTGTACAATGAGTCGCTCGTGCCAGCGAAACCATCGCGCACCGGCATCCGGTTCGTTCCGGTGCCGGCCAATGACATTGCAGAGGCGCTCGGCAACGTCCGCATGGCGAACGTTGTTCTGCTCGGCGCCTATCTGGTGGCCACGAACATGCTCCCGCTCGAGGCGGTAGAGACCGCCCTGGACCGTCACCTGGGCGAGCGCCAGCGCAAGTATCTGGACGCAAACAAACAAGCCCTTCGCCGTGGTGCGGAGTTCGCGCGCGATCTGTTGCTGGTACGTTAATCTCAACAAGGAGGTTGAGTAATGGCGGCACCCTGGAACAGCCGATATGCCCAGCGAAACCAACGCATGGGACGTTCCATCATCCGAGAACTATTGAAATACGCGCAACAGCCGGAGCTCATTTCCTTTGCCGGCGGCATGCCCGCCCCTGAGTTGTTTCCGAAGCAACAGGCACAGGAGGCAGCCTGCCGCCTCCTGACAGAATACGGCGAGAAGGCACTGCAATACGGCCCAACCGAAGGACACATGCCGCTGCGGCGTTGGATCAGCGAACACATGGTGCGGTACGGCATCCAGGCAGAGGCCAACAACGTCTTTGTCACGACCGGCTCGCAGCAAGCCCTGGATCTGATCGGCAAGCTGTTGATCAATCCCGGCGATCAGATCCTGGTCGAAGAACCGACCTACCTGGGCGCTCTGCAGGCCTGGAATGCTTACCAGGCCGAATATGCAGGCGTTCCGATCGACAATAACGGCCTGCGCACGGAGCTCCTAGAAAACGCGCTACGTGTGGGACCGAAGTTCATGTATGTGCTGCCGAACTTCCAGAACCCTGGCGGTACGACACTGTCGTTGGACCGCCGCCTGGAACTGGTGCGCCTGTCAAACAAGTACGGCATTCCCATCGTCGAGGATGACCCGTACGGCGCGCTGCGTTTCGAGGGCGAGCATCTCCCGCCCCTTGTGGCACTGGACGCGGATTTCCAGGCTGATGCCGGGCTAAATGGCCACGGGTACATGGAGGGCAATGTCATCTACCTGGGGACCTTCTCGAAAACGTTGGCTCCAGGACTGCGTCTCGGCTGGGTGGTGGCTCCGGTCGAGGTGGTGGACCGGCTGGTCATGGCCAAACAGGGGACCGATCTACAGACCTCCACCTTCGACCAGATGTTGGCCTGGGAAATGCTCAAGACCGGCTTCCTGGACGAGCATATCAATCTGATCCGTCGCGTGTACAAAGAGCGGCGGGACATCATGCTGGCCGCGATGGGGAAGTACTTCCCCGAGGGCTGTTCGTGGACGCACCCCCAGGGTGGCCTGTTCCTGTGGGCCAGCTTGCCCGAATGGTTGGATACCGAGCCGTTGCTGCAGGACGCCATCCAGGCGAAGGTCGCGTTCGTTCCCGGCTTTGCGTTCTATGCGAATCCGAGCCGCGGGCGGAACAGCATGCGCCTCAACTTCTCGAACGCACTTCCCGAACAGATCGAGGAGGGCATCCGCCGCCTGGGCTTGTTGCTCCAGGCCAGGGTTGCAGAGCATAATCGAATACACGGCGTTCCGGACATGCCGCTGGCTTAAGGGCGGTCCCACCGCGCGGGGCGCAGGCTACCGGATGACAATTGAGGCGCCCGGCACTCAAGCGAGCTAAGACGCCCGTAGTCAGGTGCCCGGCACTTTAACGATCCAAAGGATCGCAAGTGCCGGGCACCTATGCTACAGACCGGCATGCCTCAATGGCGTATGGTATACTCTAGTCGAATAGGAGAGCAGTATGGAACGAATGCGCGTGAGCGACATCATGACCAGCCCGGCGATCGTCATCGGGCCCACCACAACCGTGCCAGAGGCCATCGCGATGATGAAGGAGCATCACATCCGTCACTTGCCGGTGGTCGAGAACGATCGATTGGTGGGGATGATCAGTCGGGGAGACCTGCGCGAAGCGTCGATTACGGCGAGCATCAACGCTGACTCGTACGAACTGCACTTCATGCTCAGCCGGCTGACGGTGGGCAAACTCATGTCACGCAAGGTTTTCACGATTACGCCCGACGCGCCGCTCGTCCATGCTGCGGAGCTGATGACGGAACAGAAGATCGCCGGCCTGCCCGTCGTGGATGAAAAGGCCGCTGTGGTGGGCATCGTAACCGAATCGGATCTCCTGCGCACTCTGGCCCTCAAGCTGCGCGAAGCGGAGGAAGCGACAGGGAAGTGACATTGCGCCGAAGTCCTAAGTGCCCGGCACTTTCGAAGTGCCGGGCACTTGTAGCGTTTGAATGATGTTTGATGAATAGGTTATGGAAGCAGACCTAGCACGCTACGCGCGACAGACAATCTATCCCGGCATCGGCGAAGCAGGGCAACGCCGGCTGCTTGCCGCGCATGTTACGATCATCGGGATCGGTGCAACTGGATCGGTGCTGGCGAACCACCTGGTCCGCGCGGGCGTAGGCCACCTGCGCCTGGTAGATCGCGACTTCGTCGAGCTCAACAACCTCCAGCGACAGTTGCTCTACGATGAAGCCGACGTCAACGAGGTGCTGCCCAAGGCGGTGGCGGCCGCACGCAAGTTGCGCCGGATCAACAGCACCATTGCCATCGAGGAGATCGTCGCAGACGTCAATCCCGGCAACATTCTCTCGTTCGTCGAGGATGCCGATGTGGTGCTCGACGGCACGGACAACTTCGCGACGCGCTACCTGCTAAACGACGCATGCGTCAAACTGGGGAAGCCGTGGGTGTACTGCGGCGTGCTTGCCACCTACGGAATGACCCACACCGTGCGGCCGGGCATCACGCCTTGCCTGCGCTGCACCATGGACGAGATGCCCGCACCGGGAACGATCGCGACGTGCGATACTGCGGGCATCATCGGCCCCATCGTTGCACTCATGGGCTCCATCGCGGCCACCGAGGCCATCAAGCTGCTCGTTGGTGGCGGGGCGCTGAACGATGGGATGATCCACGTTGATCTCTGGGATGCGACTTTCGACCAGTTCGAGATCGGCGCGCCCCGGCCCGACTGCCCCGCATGCGGGCAGAGTCGTTTCGAATTTCTCGAAGCAGCGGCCGGTGCACGCACGACGTCGCTGTGCGGACGCGATGCCGTGCAAGTGAGCGTGGCCGGCGCGGCCGAGAATGCACTTCCGCTCGAGGCGCTGGCCGACCGCTGGCGGCTCGGCGGCGCGACGGATGTGCGGTCCAACCCGTTCCTGCTGCGCGCCACGGTGGATGGCCGCGAATTCACCGTATTCGGAGACGGCCGCGCAATCATCAAGGGCGTGCGCGATGAGGCCGAAGCCGCCACCCTGTACGCGCGCTACGTGGGGATCTGAGGCATGCCCCACCAGGCGCGCCCGGTGATGGGCGAACGCACCATCGGAACCCTGCGCCATTTCACCGCGCCCCATCTACCCCCACTGACAGCCTTTCTCAACAGGGCCTTTGCCGGCCACCGGCACTATGCAGCGATCGCCGAAGCGGACTTTGCGGAGCGCGTGTTGGTGAGGCCCGAGTTCGATGCTCGCGGCCTGATCCTGGCTATGGACGGTGAACGTGTCGCCGGCGCTGTGTTTTCTATCGATCCACCGACCACCGGTCCCGCGACCCACTCATCAGAGGCCCGGCATCACATCGCCTGGCTGGCTGTCGATCCCGAATATCGCAAGGCTCGACTGGGATCGCGGCTGCTGATCGCGGCAGAGAATTACCTCTATTACTGTCCGATCTATTTCGCGGCCTTGAATGCGCCTTTCTACGGCATCATGGAGCGGTTGTGGGCGCCCTGGTACGGCTCTACCGAAAGCATGGCGATCAGCGCGGTCAACGACCGGGAGTTGGTGACCTGGCTGGGCAAGCGCGGGTACCAGGTCAGCAGTCCCGGCGACGTCACCCTGTCCGCATCGCTGCAAGGCCGGGAGCAGCCCGCAGATCCGGGCCTGGAAGAACGCAGCCTGCGCCTGGTCCCGATCGACGAGCGCTCGCCCTGGCAGCGCGACGAACCTGCGTACCGGCTGCGCGCCTGGGGCTCCAACGGTGGCCGCAGGTACGGTGGGCTGGTTGTGGCGGACGGCGACCGAGCGGTGGGCAGCGTGGTGTGGTATCCCATGCCGGACCCGACGATCGCGGCGCTCGCGTGGATCAACCTGGAACGGCAATACCGTGGCCTGCGGTATGGATCTTATCTCCTGGATCGCGGCCTGTCAGAGATGGCGGCCCGCGGGTACAAGAGCGTCGAGGTCCATGTCCACACGAAAGACAACCCTGAAGCGTTCTCGCTGTTCCGCCGCCGAAGGTTCGAGGTGATCGACTACTGGGTGAACCTCGTCAAGACCTGAATGCTGCGCAACAGCCGGCTCGTCGAGCCGGTGTTGTAGGCCGCGGTCAAAAACGCGATTTGACATGTGACGATCAGCGGTTATAATCGGCGTCACTTGAATCTTGTAAAGCGTTGATCGGGACGAGTACGCGACGCTAAAGCGCCAGAGACGGCAGGCCACCGGCTGTAAGCCTGCCCCGCCACCAGCCCGCCGAAAACCCCCCGAGAGTGAGCGCCTCAAATCCGGCCGCCGGCCACCGCATGACGCAGGGCCGACCGGGGAGTGTATGGTGCTCCGAGTGGCCCCGTTACGGCCGATGAAGATAGCCATCCCGCCTTTGTGTCATAGAGGCGTAGCATGCTACACCTCTACAGATTGCAGGTGGGACGGCTGAATATTGGGTGGAACCGCGAAGCCCCTCGCCCCAACGGCGAGGGGCTTTTTTTCTGCGCTCAGCACACAGCATGCACGGCAGGAGAAGGATCATGCGAATCATGAAGTTCGGCGGCACCTCTGTCAATGACGCCCAAGCGATCTCCCAGGTCGCGTCCATCGTGGCCGGCCAGTTGCGCATCGATTCCCGGGTCGTGGTCGTCACTTCGGCCATGCGCGGGGTCACTGACCTCTTGATCAACACGGCCAACGCAGCCGCCAGCGGTGATCGACAGGCCTATCGCGACGCGCGGCTGACCTTGATCGCGCGCCATCGCGACGCGGCGGAGTCGCTGATCGATGACCTTGACGATCTGGCCATGATCCAGGCACAGACGGACGAGCGCGTGCGCGAGTTCGAGCGCCTCTGCATGGCGGTCGCGATCCTCGGCGAGCTGACCGATCGCGGGCTCGCGGTCATTTCGGGTCTGGGCGAACGTCTGATGGCGCCCATCCTGGCAGCGGCCATGCGCGCACATGGGTTTGAGACGGAAGCGATCGACGCAGGCGAATTGATCGTCACCGACGACAATTATGCCTCGGCTGCGCCCGACATGGACGCGACCTGGTCGGCAACGCGTGGCCGGCTGCAGCCGCTGCTCGAAAAAGGCATCACCCCCGTAGTCACGGGCTTCGTCGCAGCAACGCCCGCAGGCGTGCCGACGGTGCTGGGGCGGGGGGGTTCGGATTACTCTGCCGCGATCCTCGGTGCAGCGCTGGATGCGGACGAGATACAGATCTGGACGGATGTGGACGGCGTGTTGACAGCCGACCCGCGCATCGTCAAGGGCGCGCGGCCGTTAAGAGAGCTGACGTACGGCGAGGCCGCAGAGCTGGCCTACTTCGGCGCCAAGGTTCTGCACCCGAAGACCATGCTGCCGGCCATCGACCGGGGCATCCCGATCAGCGTGCGCAACACCTTCAACCCTGCCTTTCCCGGCACGCGCGTCGTGCCGAAGTCATCCAACGGTGGCACCGTGAAGGCGCTGACCGTGATCCGCGGTCTGGCGCTGGTTACCGTGGCAGGCCGCGGGATGATGGGCGTTCCCGGCATCGCGGCCCGCACGTTCTCATCGGTCGCACAACGCGGGGCGAATGTACTGATGATTTCGCAAGCCTCCTCCGAACAGAGCATCTGCTTCGTCGTGCCCGAGTCCGATGCGCACCCGGTGGGCGCAGCGCTGGAGGCGTCGTTCGGAGAGGAGATCAAGCGCCGCCTGATCGATCGCGTGAGCATCGAGCCGGAAGTCGTGATCGTGGCCATTGTGGGTGAAGGGATGCGCGGCACGCCGGGCATTGCGGCTCGTCTTTTCTCTGCGCTCGGCGAAAACGGTGTTAACGTCATCGCGGTCGCCCAGGGATCCTCCGAGACGAACATCTCCTTGGTGCTCAGTGCCACGGATGCGGATGCAGGCATCCGGTTCATTCACGATGCATTTGGATTGGGGGTAGCATGAAACGAGTTCCACTCATCATCTTCGGCGCCGGCAATGTGGGTCGGGCGCTGGTGCGACAGTTGACCGAAGCCAGCCAGCTTCACGCGGAGCGCGACGGCCTGCGACTTCCTATCGTCGCCTGGTGTGACATCGACGGCGCTGCCGTGGACGAAGACGGCCTCAGCGCCGCGGACCTTCAGGCAATCGCGGGCGCCAAAAAAGCTGGCGAACCGTTTCCTCTGAGCCAGCCCAACTACGAACCGGACCTTCGGGCAATCGTGGAAGTGGCAGGCACGGCGGGCTGCATCGTGGCGGATGTGACGGCATCCCCTGCGACGGTGCCCGCGCTTCAATTCGCGTTGAAGAGCGGATACCGCGCGGCCACGGCCAACAAAATCCCACTGGTCGGGCCCCAGTCGGTCTTCGATGACCTGGCTGGCAACAAACGATTCCGCTACGAGACCACCGTCGGTTCGGCCGTGCCCGTTATCGAGGCTACGCGCGGCCTGTTGCGGGCGGCCGACAAGGTCGAAACGGTGCAGGGCGCGCTCAGCGGCACCCTGGGATTCCTCTGCACTGGCATGCATGCAGGCAGGCCCTTCTCCGGCCTGGTGGCAGAGGCCATGCAGGCAGGCTACACTGAACCGGACCCGCGCATCGACCTGGGCGGCATGGATGTCGCGCGCAAGGCGCTTATCGTGGCACGCACGTTGGGATGGAAGCTGGAATTGAACGACGTGCAGGTAGCCGGACTGCTGCCGGCCGAATATGCGGATCTCTCCCTGGACGACTGCCTGGCGCGGCTTCCCGAGTTGGATAGTGGCTTTGCGGCCCTGGGGGCCGAGGCTGCTGCGCAGGGCCAGGTGCTGCGCTACATCGCCGAAATCAAGGACGGGCGTGCGGCGGTCGGCATGCGAGCTGTGCCGGCTGACTCCGCACTGGGGCAGCTCAGGGGGAACGACAACCTGGTGGCGTTCCGGACGCGCTACTATCCCGACAACCCCCTCGTGCTCCAGGGCCGGGGCGCGGGCGTCGAGGCAGCCGCGGCAGGCGTGCACGCGGATATCGTCGCACTCGCACAATACGGAGAGAGTTGAGATGAGCAGTGTTAACCCGCCTCAGAACAAGATCAAGGTCGGCGTCCTGGGCGCCACTGGCGCAGTTGGACAGCGCTTCGTCCACCTGTTGGCAGGACATCCCTGGTTCGAGGTGGCGCTTCTGGCCGCGTCCGATCGCTCGGTGGGGAAGACGTATCGCGAGGCGACCAGGTGGCTGATCCGCGGGGGCATGCCGGAGGCTGTGGCCGACACAGTTGTCACCCCTACCGAGCCCGGCGCCATCGATAAAGATGTGCGGATACTGTTCTCGGCCATTCCAGGCGATATGGCGGGCGCGCTGGAGGAAGAACTGGCCGACGCGGGATTTGCAGTCTGCTCCAACGCGTCTGCCCACCGGATGGACCTGGATGTACCGCTGGTAATTCCGGACGTCAACCCGGAACACACCGCGCTGATCCGCGCGCAACAGCGCCGCCGCCATGCAGCGGGCAAGCAGGACGGCTTCATCGTCACCAATCCGAACTGCACCAGCACACACCTGACATGCGCGCTCAAGCCGCTGCACGACGCGTTCGGGCTGGCCGCGGTGAACGTCGTCACCATGCAGGCCCTCTCAGGCGCAGGTTATCCGGGCGTCTCCGCCATGGACATTCTCGACAATGTGGTGCCCTACATCGGCGGCGAAGAGGAAAAGATCGAGGCCGAGCCGCGCAAGTTGCTGGGTGCACTGGAGGGCGAGAGCGTCCGCTGGGCCGATATCGTCATCAGCGCACAGGCAAACCGGGTGGCTGTCCGCAACGGGCATCTTGAGGCAGTCAGCGTAAAGCTGCGCCAAGGAGCCACGCTGGAACAAGTAGCCGATGCGTTCACGTCTTATCGGGGAGAGCCCCAGCGGCTGGGGCTGCCTTCCGCGCCAGATCCTGCTATCATCCTGCACACCGCACCGGATCGCCCACAGCCGCGGCTC
>CAYLZG010000004.1:60835-77763 GCA_964387985.1 uncultured Anaerolineales bacterium
CGACAGGCTCACTGGCAAGGGAATGGCAACGAGCATAGGCCGGCTGCGCGCCGACCCCCTATTTGATTACAAATTCATCGTGTTAGGGCATAATACGATCCGTGGAGCAGCCGGTGGCGCATTGCTCAATGGAGAGTTGCTATATGTACAAGGCTGGCTTTGATATGAAACTGCTTGCACTCACAGATGTCTTCGACGACCTGGTGATCTACCGGGATATGAACGCGATGGACGTGCGCCTGCCTCGGTACGGTGAGGCATGGCATGAAATGGGCATGGCAGGGCCAAATCCCCCGCGCAAGCTGGACATGGCCTATGCGCAAGCATTGGCATGGCTGTTGATGCAAGCCCAGAAGATCGCCGGTCCCCGCAGGCCTGCGCTCAGCGAGATCTTCTATCTTGGCGATACACTGTTGAACGACGGTGGTGCGTTCCAAAACCTGCGTTCGCTGACCGGTTGGCCCGGTTGGTGCTTCATCGGATCCGAGAAAGATCAGGAGCTGCAGATCACGGGCAAGGACGGGCTTTACCAGGCAAACCGGTGGATCGCGCTGGCCGATTTCCTGTGCCAGGCCCAAGCCGAGGGCGCAGCCATCGATCAGCGTACGGTCGCGATCGTGGATATCGACAAGACCGCGATCGGAGCGCGAGGCCGCAACGACAAGTCCATCGACCGCGCGCGCCTGGCCGCCATCGAGGCGACTCTGAGCGGAGCTGTAGGGGAGGCATTCAAGCGCGACGAGTTCCTGCAGGTATATGCTGTACTGAACACGCCGAAGTATCACTCGTTCACGGCTGACAACCAGGACAATGTCGCCTACATCTGCCTGATGCTCAGCGCAGGAGTGGTCGATCTAGATGCCGTGCTCGCCAAGGTCGAGACGCAGGAGTTGACCGATTCCAGGCAGTTCATGGCGCACATCGACAACCTGCGCGACAAACTCACACCCCAAGTGCGGACCCTGCACGACGAGATCTACGCGCTCACGCTCGCCGGCGACCCCACGCCTTTCAAGGCGTTCCGCCGTCGCGAATACCAGGAGACTGTCGATCGCATGGGGCACCTGCCTCCTGACACTCACCTGGGGCAGCGACTCATCGAAGAAATCTGCATCACGCGCGAGGTGTTAGAGGCGTCCCAATGGCTTCGAGAGCGCGGCTGCCTGATGTTGGCCCTGTCCGACAAGCCAGACGAAGCCACAACGCCTTCGCCTTTACTGGCAGCACAGGGCTATCTGCCGCTCCACCGCACCCCAACGCACGTCGTCGGCCAGTCCATCGATCTCGACCATCATTAGGGCGCGCGATGGGGTGCTGGTATAATTGCAATATTAGCATCCCCGGAGGAACTGTTGGATCAATTTCAGCCCCAGTTGCGCTGCAGCGTCGGGGTCACTGCCTACAACGAAGAGGCAAATATCGGACGCCTGCTCGATGCCTTGCTGAACCAACACGTACACGATGTCGAGATCAGCGAGATCATCGTCGTCGCCAGCGGCTGCACTGACAACACCATCCCAATCGTAGAATCAATCGCGGCACGCGAGCCACGCGTCAGGCTGTTCACGCAGCCGAAGCGCGAGGGCAAGACCGCTGCGATCAACCTCTTCCTGAGCAACGCAAACGAGAAAATCTGCGTCCTGGAGAGCGGTGACACGCTGCCCCACGAAGACGCAGTCGAGCACCTGGTGCGCATGTTCGCGGATCCCACCGTCGGCATGACGGGCGCACACAAAATCCCTGTCAACACGCCGGATCACCTGGTCGGCCTGTTCACCCACCTGCGCCTGCGGCTGGAGCACCAGCTCTGCCTGGAGATTCCCCGACTGGGCGAGATGATCGCGTTCCGCAAGGTGTTCGATCACATCCCGCCCGATGTTGCGATGGATGAGGCGTTCGTCGAGGCGCTGGTGGTGCAGCGCGGGATGCAGGTGCGCTACGCGCCTGATGCAGTCGTCTACAACACCGGCCCGGACACGATCAGCGACTGGGTGCGCCAGCGACGGCGCAACCACGCGGGTCATCTTTACCTCAAGTCCAAGTACGGCTACGCAGTCTCGAGCATCCAGAACACCCGCGTGGCTAAAGTGGCGCTCAAGGAGATCTGGGGCGCAGTCCGGCTGGTGTGGACGCTGTTCCTCCTGGCCGTGCTCGAACTCTGGTCCCGCCTGCTTGGCTGGTACGATTTTGCCATCAAGAAGGACCGCCACGTCGTTTGGGACATGGCGTGGTCGCAGAAGGTCGACGTGGAGGCTGAACGCGCTCATACGGCGGCCGATGACGACCTTCGCCCTACGGCGGTAGCAGGACCCCGTGCGCGATAAGCTTACCAACCTTCTCAAGATCTTCATCAGCCTGGCCCTGATCGCGCTGGCCTTCTACCTGGTCGACTTCCGCCAGGTGATGGCCCAGCTCAGGCAGGTCCAGCCGCTCTATTTCGTGGCGGCCCTCGCCTTTTACATGGTGGCCATCACCGTGAACGGCGCAAAATGGCATGTGCTGCTCCGCGCCCAGGGCGTAAACGTCCCCTTCCCTGCGGTGCTCCGCTTCATCTTCGTCGGCTTTTTCTTCAACAACTTCTTGCCGGCCAATGTCGGCGGCGACGTGATGCGCGGCTTCAGTCTCGCGCGCTACACCGACCGCGCCGCGGATGCGGCCGTCTCGGTAATCGTCGACCGCGTCATCGGCCTCATGGCATACATGGCCACCGCAGCCATTGCCGCCGTTATCGCAGTGAATTTCACAGGCCGCGCGGAACTCGAACAGGTGGAATGGGTTGCCCTGGTGGCTTTGGCCGTACTGGCTCTCGGCTTCGGCGTGCTGCTCAGCCGGCGTTTGCGGATGTTAATCAGCCGCATCTTCCAGATTCGCTTCCTGGCGCCTCTTGCGCCCCTGTGGGGCCGCGTCTCAGATGCGTTCGGCGCGTACCGGTTCCGATACGCCGCTCTGGTGACAGCGTTCGGCATTGCCCTGGTCGGCATCGCCTGCACAACCATCGTCAATTGGCTGCTTTCGCAGTCCATGGGCGGCCTGATGCCGCTCGAAGCCATCTTCCTGTTCAATCCGCTCATCGCGCTCGTGTTAATGATCCCCGTGTCGATCGGCGGCATCGGCGTGAACCAGACCGCGTATCCCTTCTTCTATGGTCTTGCAGGCGTCCCCGCGGATCATGCGCTCGCCGTGTCGATCCTGATGCAAGCCATCGCGCTGCTCGGCAGCCTGCCAGGCGGCGTACTATGGTTCCTGGGAAAACGTCAAGCGCCGGCGAGCGCGGAACGCTAGACTCAGGCGCCCGAGGGGTTCCGGGGACCTGCTTCAACGAGTGAGATCGCATGACGACCATCGACATTGAGACCGCGCGCGCGTTATACGAAGCGGGCGGCGGAGGGCATGACTTCGACCACGTGCTTCGGGTGACCGCGCTGGCGGAGCATATTGCGCGGGCAGAGGGTGCGGACCTTGCGGTCGTCCGGACTGCCGCGCTGTTGCACGATGTGGCGGAGAGCGCAGACCGGGAACGCCATCACCTGCTGGGCGCTGAGCGGGCGCGCGAGATTCTCGCGGGCCGACCCGCAGCATTTGTCGACGCGGTGGCCCACGCAATCGAAGCCCACCGGTTCCGGCACGATCCGCAACCTCGCACGATCGAAGCGCAGGTACTATCCGACGCGGATAAGCTGGATGCAATCGGCGCGATCGGCGTCGGCCGCGCGTTCGCGTACGCCGGTGCGGCGGGCACTTCCCTGTGGCGCCAACCATGGTCCGCGATTGCCGGCCAAAGCGGCGATGCACTGCAGGCGCCTGCCGAGCTGGGCGAAGGCTATACCCCAGTCCATGAGTTCGTCTACAAGCTCGACCGCATCCCCGAGCGTCTCTTCACGGCGACCGCCAAGGCCATCGCCCACGATCGCCGCGCGTTCATGCGCGAGTTCTTCGACCGGCTGGATCGAGAGGCAATGGGGGAGGCGTGACGGCTCACTTTCACAGTTTGACACCCCTTGGGACCTGTGCTAAACTCCCGACGGTTAAAAGATGGGCGGCAGTGCATGCTGCTGTGCCAGAAGCATATTCAAACGTTCGGAGATACATTGGCTTTTAGCCTTCGCTTCCCTCGTCGTCGTAGCATCATGAGAGCGGGTTAGCCCCCGGTCACAGGAGCTCGCGCGAGCCGAACGTCTAAGACAGAAACGTGGCGAACCAGCACCCAGACCCGGGTGCTGGTTTTTTGTTGGGGTTCAAAGCACGGGGTGTTGCATGGTCAAGATCGGCATCATCGGCGCAACAGGATATACGGGATTGGAACTGCTCAGGGTCTTGGCGCGGCATCCGCTGGCAGAGATCGCCTGGCTGACATCGGAAAACTCGGCGGGCCAGCGCTTCGGCGACGTCTTCGCAGTTGCGCCCTTCATCGGCGACACCATCCTGGTGAAATCAGCCGATGCAGATCTGGCCGCAGCCGACGTGGTATTCTGCTGCCTGCCGCACGCAACAGCCCAGGGGCCGGTGGCCGCAGCGCGGCGGGCCGGGGCGCGGGTGGTGGACCTCAGCGCGGATTACCGGATCCATGACGCCGCGGCCTATGAAACCTGGTACGGTCACCCGCACAACGAGCCGGCCTGGCTGGCCGAGGCCGTCTACGGGCTGCCCGAGCTGCACCGGGCGGAGATCAAGGCCACACAGCTCGTCGCCAACCCGGGCTGCTACGCGACCAGCGTGATCCTGGGCCTTGCGCCGCTGGCCAGGGCCGGCTGGCTCGGGGGTGCAGTCATCGCGGACAGCAAATCAGGTGTGTCCGGTGCGGGGCGAGGGCTCTCCCTCAAAACACACTTCGTCGAAGCAAACGAGAACATGAGCCCATACAGCATCGGGCGGGCGCACCGGCACCTGGTCGAGATCGAGCAGGAACTGCACCTTCTAAATCAAGGCCCCAATGGCCAGGCTCCGTTCGAGTTGATCTTCTCGCCTCACCTACTCCCCGTCTCCCGCGGCATTCTCTCAACGCTTTACATCACCCTCCCTTCTGGCACGGGCGAGGCCGAGGTGCGGGCAGCCTACGAAGAGGCCTACGCGAACGAGCCCTTCATCCACCTTCTGAAGGCCGGCCAGGTCGCGACGCTGGCGCACGTGGTCCACACGAACTTCTGTGCGCTCGGCCTGACCTCCGTGCCTGGGATCTGCACAATGATCGTAACATCAGCGATCGACAACCTGATCAAGGGCGCATCCGGCCAGGCAGTGCAGAACATGAACATCATGCTGGGCCTGGATGAGAAAGTGGGGCTGCTATGATGAACGAGAAGAGCGTGCTGGTGCTGAAGATCGGCGGCAACCAGGTCGAGGACGAGGATTTTCTCACCGGCTTCGTCGCGGCGGTCAGGGAGCTTCTGGCTGACCACGCAGTCATCGTCGTCCACGGCGGCGGCAAGGAAATCGCCGGCCTCCACAACCAACTCGGCGTAAGCTTCGAGACGATCGAAGGCTTGCGCGCCACATCGGAGGAAAGCCTGCGGCTGGTGGAGATGGTGCTAAACGGCGTCGTCAACACCCGGCTGGTGCGCGCCCTGGTAAACGGCGGGGTGGACGCGGTGGGGCTATCGGGCGTGGATTTGGGCCTCGTGCGGGTTGCGCCCCTGTCGGTCAATGGCCGCAGCCTGGGCCGGGTGGGAGCAGTGCAGCGCGTAAACGGTGAGGCACTGCTGCAACTGCTCGACATTGGCATCACCCCGGTGATTTCGCCCGTGTCGCTGGGCGAGGATGGACTATCGTATAACGTCAATGCGGACCACGTGGCCGCCGGAGTAGCCAGGTCCGTCGAGGCCGTGCGCCTGGTGTTCGTGAGCAACGTGCCGGGCGTGCAGGTGACCAGCAGGACGATGCGTGCTCTGACGGTCAAGCAGATCGAAGGGCTGATTGCGGACGGGCACATCACCGGCGGCATGATCCCGAAGGTGCGCTCTGCCACCGAAGCCGTGTTGAGCGGCGTGTACCAGGCGATAATTACGGACCTGACCGGCCTGGCAAGAGATGGCGGTACGGCCATCATCAAAGGATAACCCGCTGCGGGGAAAAGGGGTGAGAACCGTGGATGACATGGGTCACATCATAGAACTCGAACAGAACCATGTGCTCCAGACTTATGCCCGTCCTCCTTTCGTGTTGGACCATGGGAAGGGCTGCTGGGTGTATGACACCGCGGGAAACGGCTACCTGGACTGCGCGGCCGGCATCGCGGTGAACGCGCTGGGGCATGCGCACCCGAGTCTCATCGCCGCGCTCACGGAGCAGGCCAGCAAGCTGTGGCACGTATCCAACCTGTATCACACCGCCCCGCAGGCGCAGTTGGCGGAGGCGCTGTGTGCGAGCAGCTTTGCCGAGCGGGTCTTCTTCTGCAACTCCGGCGCGGAGGCAAACGAGGCCGCGTTCAAGTTCAGCCGCAAATGGGCGCACGATAATTTTGGCGCCCAGAAGCACGCCATTGTCGCGTTCTCCAACGCATTCCATGGCCGCACGTTTGGGGCGCTGGCTGCCACCCCGCGCGAGAAGTATCAGGCGCCGTTCCGGCCGCTCCTGCCCGGTGTGCGGTTCGCGGAATTCAACGATCTCGCGGCAGCGGCTGAGGTCATCGCCGACGATGTGTGCGCAGTAATCGTGGAGCCGGTGCAGGGCGAAGGCGGCATCCACCCCGCCACGCAGGAATTCCTGACCGGGCTGCGCGACCTGTGCAACGCCCACAACGCGCTGTTGATCTTCGACGAGGTCCAGTGCGGGCTGGGGCGGACCGGGACCCTGTGGGCGCACCAGCAATACGGGGTAACGCCCGACCTCCTCACGGTGGCCAAGCCGCTGGCTGGCGGACTACCGATGGCCGCGGTCCTGATGACCCAGGCGGTCGCCCAAGTGATGCATCCGGGCGATCATGGCAGCACCTTCGCGGCATCACCGCTGGTGGCTTCAGTGGCCAACGCCGTGCTAAAGCTAGTCAACCAGGCGGAGTTCCTAGCCGAGGTCACACAGAAGGGTACGTATCTGAAGGAGCGACTTCAGGAGATCAATTCGCCTTGCATCGCTGCGGTGCGAGGGGTGGGCCTCATGTTGGCCGCAGATCTCACGATCCCGGCCAACGCTGTCATTCAAGCAGGCTACCGGCAGAGCCTGTTACTCATCAATGCCGGGCCAAACACCTTGCGGCTCGTGCCACCGCTGATCATCAGCCGTGAGGAGATCGATCTGCTGATCGAGCGGTTGGCAACGATCTTCGCCGAACTCTGACATAACGGGGAACGAACATGGAAATTACCATTCGGGCTGCCAAAGAGAGCGACATCGACGGTATTCTCAACATTGTGAACGGCTACGCGGCGCAAAACCTGATGCTTTTCCGCACTGATGAACAGATCAGGCGTGCGCTACCCGGGTTCATCGTGGCCGTGACGCGGGAGAAAGTGATGGGCTGCGGATCGAACGTGCCCCTGACCCCCCGGCTCGTCGAGTTGCGTTCGCTGGCAGTCGCGCCCGAGGCCCGCGGCACGGGACTGGGCAAGCGGCTGGTCGAGGTGCTGGTTGCGATGGCTCGCGATGCTGGCTACGACCAGATCTGTGCGCTGACGCTCAGCGAGGGGTTCTTCAACAAGTGCAAGTTCGCAACCGTGGACCGCTGGAGCATCACCCCGAAGATCTGGCAAGAATGCATCTACTGCCAGAAGTTCGATGCGTGCGATGAGATTGCCGTGCTGCTGAACCTGCGCGAGCCTGCCGTGGCGCACGGAATACGCGGGATGATCTCTCTGCGACCTGCGTTCGCCAGGCAGGGCTGAGGATCATAATCCAAACCTTCGAGGTCGTTCCAACCTCCGGTTGGGTTGAGATCCCGAAGATCTCATACGGTAACAACAAGGAGCATTCCATGCAAAAGGTGCGCGTAGCACTGATCGGGCTGGGCAACGTCGGAAAGGCGTTCCTGCAGTTGATGACCGAGAAGGAAACGTTACTACAAAAGCAGTACGGGCTATCATTGGTTCTGACAGCGGTCGCGGATTCGTCGGGCGGCCTCATCGATGGCAGAGGGATAGCCCCTGCCGCGCTGCTGAGCCACAAGCAGGGTGGCCGCGGGGTGGCCGCTTTCGATGGCGGGCAGGCAGGATTGCCGTCGCCCGATGTGGTGGCGCAGGCCCCGGCCGATCTGATGCTCGAAGCCTCTCCGGTCAATCTCCAGACCGGCCAGCCGGGGTTGGACTGCGTGCGCACGGCTATCGGCCGGGGCATGGGGGTCGTCCTGGCCAACAAGGGGCCGCTGGTGCATGACTATGCCGGGCTCAGCGCAGCCGCGCGCGCGGCAGGCGTCGGCTTCGCTTTCAGTGCAACCGTCTGCGGCGCGTTGCCCGTGGTGAATATCGGGCAACGCGACCTGGCCGGCTGCGACATCCGCAGCGTCCGAGGCATCTTCAACTCGACCAGCAACTCGATCCTGGCGGCCATGGCCGCGGGCGGCAGCTACAGCCAGGCGCTCAGGCAGGCGCAGCTCGACGGCATCGCGGAGGCAGATCCCACCCTGGATGTCGAGGGATGGGACACGGCCAACAAACTGGTGATCGTCACCAACAGCATTCTGGGGGTGCCTGCGACGCTGAGGGACGTCCAGCCGGTGACTGGCATCACCGGCATCACGCCAGAGCAGATCGCGGAAGGCGCACGACGGGGCGAAGTGGTCAAGCTCGTCGCCACGGCCGAGCGCAGCGGGGATGGCTGCCATCTCTCGGTCCAGCCACAGTGGCTTCCCAGCGAGGACTTCCTGGCCGGCGTGTCGGGCTGGGAGATGGGGATCGTTTTCGACACCGACATCATGGGCTTACAACAACTCAAGGTGGACGAGCGCGGGCCAATCCCGACGGCAGGAGCGATGCTGCGCGACGTCATCAATCTTTCCCGGTAAATCCGCATTTGTGAGGAGCTAATAAACCAATGTCCGCTGCAAAGAAGTCTGCTTCCAAGGTCGTGCTCGCCTATTCCGGCGGGCTGGACACATCGTGCATCGTGCCGTGGCTCGTCGAGAACTACGGCTGCGAGGTGATCTGTTTCTGCGCCAATCTGGGCCAGGAGGAGGAGCTCTCAGGCCTGGAGGCCAAGGCGCTTGCCTCAGGCGCGAGCAAGCTCTACGTCGAGGACCTGCGCGAAGAGTTCATCACCGAGTATATCTACCCCACCCTCAAGGCCGGCGCGACTTACGAACGGGATTACCTGCTGGGCACATCGTTCGCGCGGCCGCTGATCGCGAAGCGGATGGTGGAGATCGCTGAGCTGGAGGGCGCGGATGCCGTGGCCCACGGCGCCACCGGCAAGGGCAACGACCAGGTACGGTTCGAGCTGACCGTCATGGCGCTGAATCCCAAGCTGAAGATCATTGCCCCGTGGCGCGAGTGGCACATCCGCAGCCGCGAGGACGCGCTGAAATATGCGGCCGAACACAATGTACCGGTCACCGCCACGATCAAGTCGATCTACAGCCGTGACCGCAACCTCTGGCACCTCAGCCACGAAGGCGGAGGGCTCGAGGATCCCTGGAACGAACCGAAGGAGGAGATGTTCCAACTGACGCAGAGCCCGGATAGCGCACCCGACCAGGCCGAGTTCGTCGAGATCTACTTCGAAGAGGGCGTGCCCAAGCGTGTCGACGGCGAAGCAATGGGGCCTATTAAGCTGATCGAGAAGCTGAACCAGATCGGCGGCGTCCACGGGGTGGGCCGCGCCGACATCGTCGAGAACCGGTTGGTCGGCATGAAATCGCGCGGCGTCTACGAGACGCCCGGCGGCACGATCCTCTACGAAGCGCACGACGGCCTGGAACAGATCTGTCTCGACAAGCAGGCCCTGCAGTACAAACAGATGGTAGCGCTGAAGTATGCGGAGTTGGTGTACAACGGGCAGTGGTTCACGCCGCTGCGGGAAGCACTGGATGCGTTCGTCGACGTTACCCAGAAACGCGTCACCGGCACATCCCGCGTGAAGCTATACAAGGGCAGCGCGACCCTCGTGGCCCGTAAGTCACCCTACAGCCTGTATCGCGAGGACTACGCGACCTTCGGCGAGGAAGATGTCTACAACCAGAAGGATGCCGAGGGCTTCATCAAGCTGTTCGGCCTGCCCATGAAGGTGGCGGCCATGCTTGACGTGGAGGGCACGGGCCGCAGCAAACATGCGGCGCCTGACTACTCGGCGTTCAAGCGGGATTAGCGCCTTCCATGCCTGTAAAGACGTTGCATGCAACATCTCTACAATAGTCAGCCGCACCGCGGAGGTTGATTTGAACGACGTCAACGTCATCCCACAGGGTTACCGCTTCGCAGGCGTGCCGGCAGGCATCAAGAAAACAGGCGCAGCCGATTTTGCGGCGGTCGTCAGCGATCGACCGTGCGCGGCTGCGGGCATGTTCACGCGCAATGCATTCCCTGCCGCGCCGGTGCTGTATGACCGAGAGCTGCTTGCCGAAAACCCGGCCGGCATGCGCGGCGTGGTCATCAACGCCGGCTGCGCGAATGCGTGCACCGGCGACGAAGGGCTGGCCGACGCTGCGGAGATGGCGCGCCTCGCGGAGGCCGCGTTCGGTGCGCCGCCCCGGTCGGTGGCGGTCATGTCGACGGGCGTCATCGGGCCGAGGCTTTCGATGGAACGCATCGCTGCAGGCGCAAGCGCGGCCGCCGCGGCGCTGCCAGCAGATGGATCAGAAGCAGCAGCCGCGGCCGCGGCCGCGGCCGCGGCTGCGATCATGACTACGGATACGCGGCCCAAAATCGCGTTCCGGCAGGCAGGCTCAGCTCGCTTGTGGGGGATGGCCAAAGGCGCGGGCATGATCCATCCGAACATGGCCACAATGCTCAGCGTCATCGTCACCGATGCCTCAATCTCGCCACTCAGCCTGGATGCCGCGCTTCACTCGGCCGTAGACGTCAGCTTCAACGCCATCAGCATCGATGGCGACATGAGCACCAACGACACGGTGATGGTCCTGGCAAACGGCGCGGCAGGAGTGGTGGATCAAGGTGTCTTCGCGGATGCGCTGACCGGGCTGTGCACTGACCTGGCCCAGCAGATCGTCCGTGACGGCGAGGGCGCCACGAGGTTCGTCACGATCCGGGTTGCGGGCGCTGAGACGATGGCCGACGCGCGCATCGCGGCCAAGGCCGTGGCCAACTCACCGCTGGTGAAGACCGCGATCTACGGTGGCGATGCCAACTGGGGACGCATCCTGGCCGCAGTCGGATATTCAGGCGCGGCCGTCGACCCGGCGCGCACGGACCTTTGGATTTCGGCTGGCACGGAAGACGCAGCCGGGAGCCCGGGCCGGGTCCAGCTTGTCGGCAAGGGCAGACCTCTCGCGTACTCAGAAGAGGCGGCGACGGCCGTCTTCATGGGGACGGAGATCGCCATCACGGTCGCCCTGAGCCTTGGCAGCGGCAACGCAACCGTGTGGACGTGCGATCTGAGCCACGACTACGTGGATATCAACGGGCATTATCGGACCTGATCGAAGAATTCGGCTTGCAGGAGCGGGGGGAACGAGAGGAGTCACGGCATGGAATATCGAAGGTTGGGACGGACGGGTCTGAAAGTGTCGGAACTGTGCCTGGGTACGATGCAATGGGGCTGGACCGCGGATGAGGCCGTAAGCTTTGCGGTAATGGATGCCTTCGTCGCAGCGGGCGGCAACTTCATCGACACGGCCGACGTCTACAGCCGCTGGGTTGAGGGCAATCCGGGCGGCGTGTCAGAGGAAATCATCGGGCGGTGGATGAAGGCGCGTGGCAACCGGCAGGCCATCGTGCTGGCGACGAAAGCGCGCGGCCGCATGTGGGAAGGTCCCAACGGCGAAGGGCTTAGCCGGGGACACCTGATGCGCGCGGTCGACGATTCACTGCGCCGGCTGCAGACCGATACCATCGACCTGTACCAGACGCATTCCGATGACCGGGACACGCCGCTGGACGAGACGCTGCGGGCGCTGGACGACATGGTCAGGGCAGGGAAGGTGCGTTATATCGGCGCATCCAACATCCACGCGTGGCGGCTCACGAGCGCCCTGTGGACCAGCGACAAGCACAACTGGGCGCGCTACGACTCGCTCCAGCCTCACTACAACCTCGCGCACCGCTCCGAGTTCGAGCGCGAACTTAAGCCGTTGTGCGAAGAACAGGGCATCGGCGTGATCCCGTACAGCCCGCTCGCGGCAGGGTTCCTTACCGGCAAGTACCAACGTGGCAAGGAAATCCAGAGCGCGCGGCTGGAAGGCATCCGCAACCGCTACTTCAACGATCGCGGTTGGGGCATCCTGGCCAGGCTCGAAAAGGTCGCCCGCGGCCGCAGCCTCACCCCATCTCAGACAGCGCTGGCCTGGCTTCTCTCCCAGCCTGTCATCACATCGCCCATCATCGGCGCAAGCAGCGTCGAACAACTCAACGAGAGCCTGGGCGCGGCCGGGGTCCGGCTTTCCGCAGAAGAAATTGCCGCGCTGAACGACGCGAGCAAGTGGGAGTAGACCGTGGCACAACTGTGGGGCGGCCGCTTCTCTGGCCAGACTGACCCGCTCATGGCGCGTTTCAACGAGTCGCTGCCGTTCGACGGGCGCCTCTGGGACGCGGATATCACCGGTTCCATCGCCTGGGCGAAGGCGATCCACCGCGCTGGATTGCTGACCCAGGACGAGCTCGCCCGGATCACCGCCGGATTGGAGGGTCTTCGCGCGGAGATCGCGGCTGCGCCTGCGGCCGCCTTCGCTGCCGCGAATGACGAGGATATCCACAGCTATGTCGAGCGACGGCTCACCGAGGCCACCGGTCCCGTTGCAGGCAAGCTGCACACGGGCCGCAGCCGCAACGACCAGGTGGCGACCGATGTCCGGATGTGGTTGAAGGTAGAGGCCGGACCGCTGGCCGAGGAGCTCGATGCGCTCATCGCGGCCGCCGCGGACCGGGCCGAAGCGGAGATCGACGTGCTGATGCCCGGCTACACCCACGTGCAGCCCGCGCAGCCTATCCGGTGGAGCCACTGGCTGCTGAGCCACGCGTGGGCCTGGCAGCGCGACCGGGAGCGCCTGGCCGGTCTGCTGGCGCGCGTCGACGTGCTGCCGCTCGGCGCCGGCGCGTTGGCCGGTTGCCCGTTTCCGATCGACCGGTCTGCGCTGGCCGCTGAACTTGGCTTCTCCTCGGTCAGCCCCAACAGCATCGACGCGGTGAGCGACCGGGACTTCGTCGCCGAGTTTCTCTTCTGGGCCGCGCTCACCGGCGTGCATCTCAGCCGTTTCGCCGAGGATCTCATCCTGTGGAGCAGCCGGGAATACGGCTTTGTCGTGATGGCCGACGCGTACAGCACCGGATCGAGCCTGATGCCGCAGAAGAAGAACCCGGATGCCCTGGAGCTGCTGCGCGGCAAGTCAGGCCGCCTGGTGGGAGGGCTGGCAGGCATGTTGGTGCTCCTCAAGGGGCTGCCCAGCGCATACGACAAGGACCTTCAGGAGGACAAGGAGCCCCTGTTCGACGCGGTCGACACGCTCAGGCTGGCCCTGCCCGTCGCAAACGGCGTGCTTCAGACGTTGGCTGTACGGTCGGAGCGCATGGCGGCTGCATTGGGCGATGAGCTGCTGGCCACGGACCTGGCCGATGCGCTGGTGCGCCGCGGCGCACCGTTCCGCGAGAGCCATCACATCGTGGGTTGGGTGGTCAAGCGCGCCGAGGAGCTGGGCTGTGCGCTGCGTGACCTGGGGGAAGAGGAGCTTCGCAAGATCGATGGACGGCTGACCGGCACGCAGGATGTGTGGGATTTCGAACGGTCGGTCGAGCAGCGGGCCGTAACGGGCGGCACAGCGCGCGCGTCTGTAATCGAACAGATCGCATTGTTGCGCGCTCACCTCGGGGAGTGCTAGGTCGCACAGGGGGTGCGATCTAGCGTGGCGGCCTTTTCCGCCTGTACCGCTGCCAGACGGGCAGCTCGGTCCTGCTCCACAGGTTGAAAAAAGACGACCACTGTTCCGGATGCTCCCGGATAAAACCCTCGAGAATGCGCAGGCAGCGCACTACCAGGCTCTCCTCGGTGTCCACCTGGGCGTCGGGGATGATGGGCGCACGGATGTCGATGACGATCCGGTGATCGGGGGCGCGGTAGGTGACTGCCGGGAAGATCCAAGCGCCGGTGCGGAGCGCGATCCTGGCATGGCCGGTCGGCACGCTGGTCACCTCGCCAAAAAACTCCGTCCTCATCCCGGTGCCCTTCACGTCACGATCGGCAAGCAGGGCAATGAAGCGGCCGCGCGCGGCCGCTTCCTCCAGCCTGGCAAGCGCACCTCCCAGGGGGACCTCTTCAATTCCACCCTTCCGGCGCACCTCGGAGAAGATCTCGTCGATGCGCGGGTCTGCGTGCTTCAGGACGGCCGCCGTGATGGGTACGCCCATCAGCCCCACCGCAACGCCTGCCAGTTCCCAGCTTCCCATGTGCAAAGTCACGAGGATTCCGCCTCGACCCGCGGCCTGGGCTGCCTCGATGCGTTCGAGCCCCTTGATCTCGGCAACGTACTCCTCAAGATTGTCCAGCGTCAGGTTTGGCGTCAGGAAGATATCGACGATCGAGTAGGCAAAGTGGCGAAACGCTGCGCGGGCGTGACGCCAGCGCACGAAGCTGCCCGTCTCGGGCGGCAGAACGTGCGCCAGGTTGTCGTACATGCCGCGACGCCCCACGCCGTTGAAGTAGAAATTCACTTCCGCAATCACGCCGACGAGCGTGTACAGAAAACCGCGCGGCAAGCGGCGAATCAGCCACAGCGCCGCGCGGTAGACATAATAATTCTCAAAAGCCATGGCCGAAGCCTTAGCGGATGCCCAATCGCATGATGAAGATCAAGACAATGACCAGGAAGCTCAGGCCATAGAAAATGAATGCGGCGCGGTGCTTCCTGGCATCCGTCCCCGCACTGCGCGAGCGGCTCCGGCCGATATGCGCCAGGACGAGCGCCACGATCATCAGGATCGGATGCTCCAGCAGGTAGAAGCGCAGCAGCGGATTGCCCATGGCCGCGGAGAGCTGGCGGAAATTGAAGGGCCCGACAAACCACAAGATCAGGCCGATGAGGAACTGGATGTCGATCACCACCGTGTAGACCATACCAAGCCGGTCGTCCAGCCTGGTCCACGACTGCCTGCCGAGCCAGCCGATCAGCGCCTTCAGAACGACCACAACTCCCGCGGCCAGCATGACCCAACGCCAGATTGCATGCAGATCCCAGATGAACCCCATTTTTGCCTCCTATGATGGCATCGTGTCCGATGTGATATGGAAAAGCACCAACTTGCCGTGATGATAATTGCCCCGCACGCGCATGTCAAAGCGGACCAACGGGTGCAACTGCCTGGCGCCCCCAGACGACATGCGATGATCTCGCCGTCCCGGCGCGCGAATGCTTTGACAGGGTCCTGCCCCCGTGATATGATGGCGATGAAAACGTGCGCTGGTCCTAGCCGGAGGCGCACGTTCATTTCGTTCGCTGCGAGTCAACCATGCAACCTAACCTCGTCAACGGCTGGCGCGAAGTCCTTGCGCGAATCTTCGAAGGCTTCGGTGCGGAGCTGAACGTTTCTCCGGAATGGCTGGTCAACCCTGATACCAACCGGAAGCTCAAGCTGGATTACCTCTACGGGGACATCAATGTCGCGATCCGCTTCGTCGGCCTGGAAGGTCGCGAGCAAAAACGCCGGAAGAGCGACCAGGAGGCCGAGCAGGAGCAAGAACGCGAGGATACACGCGAGGCCGTGTGCCGGAAGCACGGGGTGATCCTCGTCAGCATCGATACGGATGATGAGCCGCTCGCGACGCTGCGACGTCTGGAGTCCTCTCTCTCGCGTGCGACCTCCCAGTTGGCCCAGAATGCTGCTGTGCCTCAAGCGCGCAAGCAGGCGTTGATGCCTCTATTGAGCCAGGCCCGGCGCCGGGCAGGGGAATTCACCACCAAGCTCACCGTGCCTGAACGGCTGAACGTGTATGCAGAGATGTGGTACGAGCGGCAGGCGAACCTGTCGGCCCAGGCGCCGTCCGCGAGAAAGGCAAGTGGGCCGCCGCCCGCTTTTCGCCAGGGCATGGATGTTTATCACCAACGTTTCGGGCCAGGGCAGATCACGGAGATCGCACCTGATGGCAAGGATATGAATATCACAGTCAGTTTCATGGACGGTTCCGTGCGCACGTTCCTGGCCAGCCTCGTGACCGACAAGCTGACCCCCCAATAGGACATCGCCGGAGAGCTGGGCGGGTCGGGTCGTCGTGCTGCAGGGCGGAATTGAGGCAACCATGATCGAAGTTCATGAGGGCAAGCAGGCTGCGCGCGAGAAGCGCGGTGCAGCACTCAGCTCAGTTGTTGCGGCAATCTTCCTCACCCTCTTCAAGCTAGTCGTCGGCATCATGACTGGCAGCCTGGGCATCCTGGCGGAAGTTGCCCATAGCGCGCTCGATCTTGTCGCTGCCGTCGTGACGCTGTTCGCGGTGCGGGTGTCGGGCAGGCCAGCTGATGAAGAGCACAGCTATGGCCACGGCAAGATCGAAAATCTCTCCGCACTTTTCGAGACCCTCCTGCTCCTCGGCACCTGCGTATGGATCATTTACGAAGCGATCCGTCGCCTCTTCTTCGAGGAAATTCACGTTCAAGCAAGCATCTGGGCTTTCATCGTAATGGCCGTGGCGATCGTCATCGACTGGTCGCGATCACGAATCCTCTACCGGACCGCCAGGAAATATAACAGCCAGGCCCTGGAAGCCGATGCGCTGCATTTCTCTACGGATATCTGGTCTTCGGCGGTAGTGATCGTGGGCCTGGCCTGCGTATGGTTGGCCGCGCGGCTCGGCATCCCGTGGCTTGCGAAGGCCGATGCCGTGGCCGCACTCGTGGTTGCCGGCATCGT
>CAYLZG010000005.1:0-75283 GCA_964387985.1 uncultured Anaerolineales bacterium
GAAGCGCCTACTACAAACGCATTCTCGTTTGGTTCGTAGTAGGCGCTTCAGCGCCCGTCGCAGACTGTACGTCGTCACCCCCCGTGCCGGTCGTGCAGCCCCTTCATCAGGTGTGCGCGCGAGGTCACTTCCTCCATCTTGAGCGAGGCGTACAACATCGCCTCGCGCCACCGGCGCTTCTCCTCCTCGGGTGTGAGCGGGTGAGCCGGCATATGCGCGTGCAGGTATTCGCGGATGAAGGCCATTTCGAGGTCGGCGCCGGGCTGTGCACCATCCCCGGTCATTGCGTCGTCCATGATGCAAGACTCCCAGTCAACTCACTCTGTGCTGCCCGGCAGCGGCAGATGTCGCGCGCCGCTGCTGAAGATACTATTGCATAAAGTTGACCGGGAGTCAATACCCTTGTTTCTGTTTTGTTTGTAGTGGGCGCTGAAGCGCCCGAGGTGCGAGCGGGCGCTAAAGCGCCTACTACGAACCTACGCGGCCGTGACCTCCTTCGCGCGCTGCTTTACAGCCTCCCGTGCGGCCTTCGTCGCAGCACGGGCCTCCCGCGAGCTCTGCAGCCGCGCCAGCGCGCCCTCCACGAGGCTGTAGGCCGTCGGCACCAGCAGCAGGGTCAGGATCGTCGAGGTAATCAGCCCGCCGATGACGGTGAGCGCCATCGGCTGGCGGAAGGCGCTGCCCGTGCCCAGCCCGATCGCGACCGGCAGCATGCCCAGGATCAACGCGAGGGTCGTCATCAGGATCGGCCGCAGGCGGATCGGGCCTGCAGTCCTGAGCGCCTGTTGGATGTCCATCCCGCGCTGCCGCCGCAGCCTGTTCGTCAGGTCCACCAGCAGGATCGAGTTCTTGGTCACCAGGCCGAACAGCAGGATCAGGCCGATCATCGCAGTCATGTCCAGCGGCCGGTTGAAGACCAGCAGCGACAGCAGGCCGCCGATGGCTGCCAGCGGCAGCGCCAGCATGATGACCAGCGGCTGGATGAACGAGCCGAACTGCGAGGCCAGCACCATGTAGACGAACACGACGGCCAGCAGCATCGCAGTGGTCAGTGAGGCGAAGGACTGGTTCATCAGCTCCAGCTCGCCGGTAAACGCCCAGGTCACGCCCTCGGGCAGGGCCGTCTGCGCCAGCAGTGCATCGATGTCGGCCACCACGTCATCCTGCACCCGGCCGTAGGTGTCGCCGCCGATGATCACCGCGGCCTGCCGGTCGATGCGGTTGATCTCCGTCGGACCGCTCGATTCCTCCAGGTGCGCGATCTGGCGCAGCGGGATGAAGCCGCGCTCGGTCGGCACCTCCAGTTCCAGGACCTGGTCGAGCCGCTCCCGGTCCGCCGGCTGGAGCTGCACCCGGATATCCGCTTCGACGCCCTCACCCCGGAACCGGGCAACCTCGTCGCCTTCCACCAGCGTGCGGATGGTGCTGCCGACTGTGGCGATGTTGATGCCCAGGTCCGCCGCCTTGCGGCGGTCAACCACCAGCAGCACCTCCGGCTTGCCCGGCCGGTACGAGACATCCACATCCACCAGGCCGGGCACGCTCTTCAGCCGCTCGGCCAGCTCGACGCTGAATGCGTTGAGCGCCTCGTCGTCTCCGACGGTCTGGAGCGTAATCTGGATGGGCTTCCCCATGATCGAGCTGCCCCCGCTCGCCATCGACACGAAGCTGCCCCCGCTGATGGCCAGGCCGGGCACGCCCTGCAGCTGGCTGCGGGCCTGGCTGAGGAACCCCTCGAGCGCATACCCCTCCGCCAGCTTGACGTGAAAGCTCGCCGTCTCGGGGGTGCCCGTGCCGCCCACCGTGGTCAGGACCGACGTGACCCCGTCCATGCCGAGCAACCGGGCCTCCAACGCACGGGCCTCTGCATCCGTCTGCGCCAGCGATCCGCCCGGCGGCAGCAGCATCCCGATATCGGCCGCGCCCTGGTCCACCGAGGGCAGGAAGCTCTGGTTGAGGAACGTCGCGCTGTAGAGGCTGACCACGAGGACCACGATGCCCAGCGCGACCGTGACGAACCGGTGGCGCAGCGTCCAGCCCAGCAGCCGCAGATAGAAGCGTTCGAGCCAGCCCAGCGAAGCGTGCCCCTCCAGGTCGCCATGCTCGGCGCCGGCGGCGATCTTGGGTTTCTGCTGCTTAAACAGGTAGGCCGAGAGCATCGGCGCGAAGGTCAGGGCCTCCACCAGCGAGATGAGGACGGCAATGCTGACTACCAGGCCGAAGGAGTTGAGGAACTTGCCGATCAGGCCGCCGACAAAGGCAATCGGCAGGAAGACCGACACGATGGTCAGCGACATCGCGATGACGGGCATGGCGACCTCTGCCGTGCCCTGGATGGCCGCCTCGCGCGGGGTCTTGCCCATCTCCATGTGGCGGAAGACGTTTTCGCGCACCACGATCGCATCGTCGATGATGAGGCCGACCGAGAGGGACAGCGCCATCAGGGACACGATGTTGAGCGTCATGCCCTGCGCGTTCATGGCGGCAAAGGTGCCCAGCAGGATGATGGGCAGGCCCGCCACCGTGACCAGGGTGTTGCGCAGGTTGCGGAAGAACAGCAGCACGATCAGCGACGCCGCGATGGCGCCGATGACCAGCTCCTGCATCGCATCGTCGAAGCTGTGACGGACGAAGAGGGACTGGTCCTGCACCGGCGTCAGGTTGAGATCGGGCCGCTCCGCAGCGATCTCGGCCAGCGCATTCTTCACCCGCTCGGCCACCTGCACCGTGTTCGTGCCGGACTGCTTGCGCACGGAGACGATCACGGCCTCCTGGCCGTCCAGCCGGCTGTAGGTGTCCTGTTCCTTCCAGCCGTCCTGCACGGTCGCCAGGTCGCCCACCCGCACCGCACCCAGCGCCGTGGCGACCTGCAGGTTCGCGACGTCCTCGACCGTGCTGAAGTTGCCCGGCGTGCGCAGCAGCAGGCTCTGGCCGGCCTGCTCGATGCTGCCGCTGGGGATGCTGTAGCTCTCCGCCAGGATGGTGCCGATGACCTGCTGCGGCGCAACCCGGCGGGCCTTCAGCGCGTTGGCATCCAGCAAGACCTGGATCTCGCGCTCGCGGCCGCCCGTCACCACGGCATCGGCCACCCCGTCCAGCCGCTGCAGCCGGGGCAGGAGCTCATCCGATACGATCTGCCGCACGTCCGCGCCCGCATCATTGCCCGCTGCGGCACGATCGCCGGCGCGCGCCACCGAGACGCGCAGGATGGGCAGCGACGACGGGTCGTAGGCCGTGATGGTCGGCTCGTAGATGTCCTCCGGCAGCTCGCTGCGCACGTTGTTGAGCTTCTCGCGCACCTCCTGGGTCGCGACCTTGTCGTCCTTGTCGAGCGAGAAGCTCACGATGACAATCGAGAAGCCCTCGCTGGAGCGCGATTGGACCTGCTCGACGCCCGACGCAGTGACCATCGCCTCCTCGACGGGCCGGGTCACCTGGGTCTCCACCTCGCTCGGCCCCGCGCCGGGATAGATGGTCAGGATCGCCATCGTGGGATACGCGACATCGGGGAAGAAGTCCAGCGGCATGCCGGTGTACGCGATGACGCCGACGACGATCAGGGCCAGCATGACCATGGAGATGAAGACCGGTTGCTTGATCGAGATTTCCCAGGGTTTCATGGGCTTATGGCTCCAGCAGCGTCACGGTGGCAAACATGCCGGGCTTGAGCTCGGCCATCCCCTCCGTGGGCCGGACGGTCACCTGGACCGTGCGCTTGGCGTAGTCGAAGGTCGGCGCGATGGCCGAAACCTCGCCCGCAAAGGTGCGGTCGCCATAGGCATCCACCCGGATGCTGACGGGCTGGCCGGCGGAGACATCCTGGTAGCGCGACTCCTCCACCTGGATGACGATCTTCGACTCGTGCGAGAAGATGATCGCGAGGACCGTCCCCGGCCCGGCCATGCCGCCCTCGACCGCATCCAACTGGTAGATGAAGCCGCCGGCCGGCGCCAGGACGGCCGTCTTGTCGAGCTGGAGCTGCGCCAGGTAGACGGCCGCCTCGGCCTGCTTCACTCCCGCCTCTGCCGCCTTGATCTGGGCCGGTTCCGCCCCGCGTTTCAACCGGGCAAGCTGCGACTGCGCGCCCGTGAGTGCGGCATAGGCGGCGGCAATCTGGTCCGCAGTTGCGCCCTTCAGCACCTTATCGTACTGCGCCTGTGCGGCCTCCTTCGCCAGCGTCGCCTGCTGCAGTTGCAGCGCCTCCGGCATCATGCCCGCATAGGGGTTGCCGGAGATGCGGTCATACTGGCCCTGGTACACCGAGACGGCCGCCTCCGCCTGCTTGAGCTGGGCCAGGACCATGCGCTTTTCCTCTTCGGTCGCGCCCTGCAGCGCACGGTTGTAGCCCGCCCGGGCCGCGCTGACCGCCGCCTCCGCTGCCGCTACGTCGGCCGGCTGCGGCTGGGTCTTCGCCAGCTCCACCTGGGACGAGGCCAGCTCCAGCGCGGCCTGCGCCTGGCCGCGCTGCGCCTCCGCCACGGTGCTGTCGATGCGCACCAGGACCTCGCCCTGCTCCACGCTGTCGCCCACTGCGACGGTTACCTCCTGGACCTGCCCCGCGACCTCGGCCACGACGGGCACGATGGCCTCCGCCATGATTTCGCCGCTGTAGGTCAGGCTGGCCGCGCCCAGCCGCCGGTTCTCGCCGCTGCCGGCCGCTGCGGTGCTGCTGGTGAGCGTGTCAGCCGGCGTGCTGACGATGACCGGCGAGGGGCTGGGCACAGGTGTTGCCGCCGCAACCTGGGCGGACGCCTGCGCGGGCCGGTCGGCAGCCTCGCCGCCCTGCCCGATGGCTGCACACCCTGCCGTAAGCAGGAGGAGCGCCAGCAGCAGAGCGAGGCTGGTCCAGCGGTGACCTGTCGGATTCGTACCCAAGTGCATCATGTTGTCAACCTCTCTATTGGCCCCAGCTCACGACCTGTTCGGCCTGGTAGTTATATTCGATCGGCGTATCGATTGGCAGTGCGGCCAGGTTGCCGCCACCGGCATCCATGACCCAGAGCTGCCAGCGGCCGGTGCGATTGCTCAGGAACACGATATGCCGGCCATCCGGGCTCCAATCCGGCGCGACGTTGTGCGGCAGGACGTCGACCAGGGTCGTCTCCGGCCGGGTCAGCGCGACCACGTTCGCGCCATCCGCATGGGCGGCGAAAATCTCCCAGTGGTCCTTCTCCAGCGAGTGAAACACGATGCGCCCGCCATCGGGCGGCCCGCCGCCCGGCTGGCTTGCCGGATCCTGGTAGCGAAATTCCCCGAGCAAGCTGCGGTTCGAGTCGGCATCCGGACCGTCCTGGGTCAACTGGATGCCCGTGCCGCCGTAGAGGATGCCCCGGCCGGTCCAGTCGGGCGAGATGGCATCGGGCACGGCCGCGATGTCCTGGTAGCTGCCGCCCTCCCGGTCGACGCGGGCCAGGCCCCATGCATCGGCCACCTTGAGCGGGAACATCAGGTTGTACGGGAAGGTGTCGGGCATGCAGATGTTGTAGCCCACATCGCGGCACTTGCGCTGGCCGCTGACGTGGCTGAACACGATCTTGCTGCCGTCGGGGCTCCACGCAGGCGCGCGCACGGCCTCGCTGCGCGTGAGGATGCGCCGCTCGTTGCTCCCATCCGTCTCGATCAGGTAGAGGCTGTGGCTGCCGCCGTCGGCGCGCCAGAAGACCACCGTGCGGCCATCCGGGCTGAGCGCCGGATCTGCGCCGGTCGTCAGCGCGGCCAGCGTGCCCCGGGCGAGATCGTAGACGTAGAGCTGGCCGCCGCTGCGCGCCTGGAAGACCAGCTTGCCGGTCAGGCCGGCGGCGGGCGGTGCAGGTTGCCCGGTTGAGGTTGCAGGTTGCAGGTTTGAGGTTGTGCGAGCTGCGGCTCGCCCAGGTTGGGCGCTCGCTGCAGCAGCAGCCGGTGCGCCGGCGACGGGCAGTTCGGTGGCGTTGCCCTGCACCGTCAGGTAGGCGGCGCTGGCCCAGCCGGTCCCGTCCGGCAAGCCTGCGGCGGCGACCTGCAGCCAGTCTCCGCTCGCGCTGCGCGCGGTCGCGGTCACCTGGCTGCCGGATGCGAGCGAGCCCACGACGGGGTAGCTCGTGCCGGGGCCGGACCGCACGTTGAGCCGCTGCGCGCCGGTGCTGACCGTGGCTGTTGCAGAGGCCCCGGCTGCGCTCGCTGTGGCCGTCTCCGCAGCGGGCTGGGCATCTCCGGTTGAGGTCTCAGTGCCCTCTGCGCTCTCTGTGGCTGGCGCAGTGGCAGGCCCGGCCGGCGGGATGAACCCGGCGCGCTCGGCTACCTTGCTCACACCGAAGATGAGCACCTCGTCCGCGCTCACCCAGCCCACCGCACCGTCGCGCGTCGCGCCGTAGAACCAGCGGCTGTCCGCGGTGCGCCCGCTGACCTTAAAGGCCACGCCGCTCGGCAGATCACGGAGCGCCGCACCGGCCTCGTCGTACAGCGTCGCGCCGGCCGCACGCGTCACTGCCAGCGTCGTGCCGCGGCTGCCGCCGGCCTGCACGGACGGGGCGGGAGCGGTCTCCGCTGCCACATGCGCGAGCGGCGCCAGTGACAGGAGGAGGCAGGCTGCCAGCAGGCTGCTGAGCGCGATACGCCGCCAATAGGGAGACGTGAAAGGCTGCCGCTGCGCAGCGCGACGTCGTATCATCCCATAAGCATGTGTCATGGGCATCCTTCCATCGGGAGAATCTCTCAGGAGAATCTCCCAGGGGATTTTCCCACATTATAGGCTCGGCCGCCGGCCCGCGCATGTGTCGCAGGGGATATCTTCCCCCCTGTCGTGCGACCTATTCCTCCGGCCCGCCGGACATGACCACCGGCAGTTGCGACCTCTACCCTCCGGCATATTGCCCCGCCGTTTCCGGGCGTGCTATACTGGCTGCAACCCAGCCCTTCGTGGGCGTCCCGACGCATCAGAGGAACAGCCATGCTCGCACGGGCCAGACGCTGGTTCAATCCCTATCCCGACACGCCCGGGGCGCTGCGGCTTGGCTTCGCAGCCGCCTACATCGGCGTCGTCGGCGCGCTCGTGGTCTACTCCAACTTTCTGACCCCGTGCGCAGGGCCCCTGGCAGCCGCGCGCGAGTGGACCATGACCGGCCTGCTGGCCGTGCTGCTCTTCATCGAACGCTTTGAGCTGGGCCGCGATGCGCAGCCCGTCGCGCGACAGTTGGCCCTGGGCCTGCTGCTGGCCCGCATCGCGCTCGTGCAGGGGATCGTGATGCTGGACTGCACGCAATTGGGCGTCCTGCTCTATGTCGTGGTCCCGTTTGCCGTCTTCTTCGTGCTCGGCGCGGCCATCAGCCGGCTGGTCGGGCTGGCCTACTGGTTGTTTGTGGCCGTCCAGGCCGGCTATATCGGCCGTGCGGGCCTACAGACGAATCTCGACTGGCTGACGGTCGTCGTCATCTTCACCCTGCTGCTGATTTTCGTCTACGTCATCGCCGGCCATATCGACCGGGACCAGCGCAGCCGCCAGCAGATGCGCCGCCTGCTCGACCAGCTGGCGGAGTCGCACCGGCAATTGCAGGACTATGCGGGTCGCGTGGCGGAGCTGGCCGCCGCTGCAGAACGCAACCGGCTGGCGCGCGACATCCATGACAGCCTGGGGCATTACCTGACGGCCATCAGCATCCAGCTGGAGAAGGCCCAGGCGTACCGGGGACGCAATCCGGCAGAGGCCGACCGGGCCATCCGTGATGCGCAGGAGACCGCGCGGGCTGCACTGCAGGATGTGCGCCAGTCGGTCGGCACGCTGCGCGACGCCGGGGAGCGTTTCTCGCTGCGCCAGTCGCTGGACGGCCTGGTCGGCCGGATGGCGGGCGGGCCGCTGGAAATCACGTACAGCGTCGAGGGGGATGAGACGGACTATGCGGGGCCGGTGCTCACCGTGCTGTATCGTGCGGCCCAGGAGGGTCTCACCAACGCACAGCGCCATGCCCGGGCCCGGCATGCGGTGCTGGACGTGCAGTTGGGCGAGACGGAGGCCCGGCTCAGGCTGCGGGATGACGGCATTGGCTTCGACCCCGCCCGGCTGGCGGAACAGGCGGCCGGGGGGAACCCGGGCTATGGCCTGCAGGGGCTGCGGGAACGCCTGGAGATGGTGAGGGGACAGATGCAGATTACCAGCGACCGGCAGGCGGGCACCGAGATAACGATCACCGTGCCCAAGCACCTGGCACAAGTGGCGGCAGCATGAGCGATCTCAGGCTCCCGGACGACGCCGGCGCGGCCGGCCCGGACCCGGCGAGCGCGCCGGTCACCGTGCTGGTGGCCGACGACCAGAGGCTCGTGCGCGAGGGCATTGCGTCGCTGCTCGATATCCAGGAAGGCATCCGCGTGGTGGGAGAGGCCGTCAACGGGGAGGAAGCCGTCGAGAAGGCGCTGGCGCTGCGCCCCGACGTCATCCTGATGGACGTGCGCATGCCCGTGCTGGACGGCATCGCAGCGACCGCGCAGGTGCACCGACAGCTGCCCGGCTGCCAGGTCATCATGCTGACGACATTCGACGACGAGGAATACATCGTCAAGTCGCTGTGCGCAGGTGCGGTCGGCTACCTGCTCAAGGACATGCCCGCCTCCCAGCTGGCGGCCGCCGTACGGCTGGCTCACAGCGGCATCTACCAGCTGGAGCCCTCGGTGGCGGGGAAGCTCGTGGAAATGCTGGCGGACGCGGCCGGCGAACGGGCCGGCGAGCGGGCCGGCGAGCGGGGGCACGCGGCCGCGCCCCTGCCGGTCGACGTCGACCTCACCGAGCGCGAGCTGGAGGTGCTGCGCCTCATCGGCACCGGCGCCACCAACCGGGAGATCGCCGACCAGCTCGTCGTCAGCGAGGGCACGGTCAAGAACCACGTCTCCAGCATCCTCAGCCGCCTGAGCCTCCGCGACCGCACCCAGGCCGCACTGTACGCGCACCAGCATGGGTTGACGTGAGGGGGCGCACGGCCTGGCATGCGCCCATCGCCACAGTAGCCTACCTCGAAACTGACTCCACCATCAGCATCTCACCCTGCGACATCAAGCATGCTTGCGTTTCAGGTGCATAGATTTGGCACGCCTGCAAGAAGGCAGCGGGATCTCCCCTGTGTTCAGCAAACATCCAGAAGTGACAGGGCACCACAATTCGAGCGCGACAGTCGCCCGCCAAGCGAGCCGCCTCGATGGGGTTCAGATTTCCAAAGGCACCGTTAATCGGCGGAATCAACACATCGACCCCCAACGCGAAGATGCCCTGCCACATCTCCGGGCGATAGGCCGAATCACCTACCTGCCATACCCTGATGCCCTCTACCTCGAGTACTAGGCCCAAAGCGTCGGGCGCGAGATCGCCATGATCAGCATCGACCGGCAACACACGAATATCACCACACATCAGCGGCTGCCGCAGCTTCATAGTGATCCTGCGCTCGGTCGGAATGCCGTGCTCTCTGAGGCTCGCTTCACAGTCGGGAGCACCGACGAAAGTCACGCGACGGTGATCTGCCAGCGCGGCCACGAGGTCAATGTCCAGATGATCGGCATGTGAATGCGTGCAGACGATGTAGTCTGCGTCAACTTCATCCGGCGCGACTGGTGCCATCATGATGCGCTTGAAACCATATAACTCGTGAGACAACTGCCGGTGGACCGAGTCGGTCAGGTAGGGATCAACGTACATCACAGTCCCCCCGCATGTCTTGTAGACGAACCCAGCCTGGCCCAGCCAGAAGATGGCCAGGTTGCCCGGATTGACCGAGGTCTCACGGATTTTCTTGGCGAGTTGGCCGCTCATTGCGATACCTCAGCAGATAGATTAATGATGAAAGTGATTTGCTATTGTCGATTGTTTACAGTATACTAATGCGACTTGACCATGTCAAGCGACTGTTCCCTTCTCCAGCTCACAGGAGGCCAGCATGACAACCATCTATTTCGATGACAGCGGCAACCTGGAAGCCCTCACCGGACGTACGGTCAGCATTATCGGCTACGGGAACCAAGGGCGCGCGCAGGCTTTGAACCTGCGCGATAGCGGCGTACGCGTCGTAGTCGGCAACACTCGGGACCGATCTTTTGAACAGTCTGTGACGGATGGCTTCCCAACCTATGATATCAGCCTCGCAGTACAGCATGCCGATTGCCACGTGCTACTTGTGCCCGACGAGGTGATGCCAGAATTGTTCGACCGCAAGGTCGTGCCGCACCTGAAGCCCGGACATGCGATTGTCGTCTCCAGCGGCTACAACCTGACCTACGAGTTCCTCAAGTATCCGCCACAAGTGGATGTCCTGATGATCGCCCCGCGGACCATTGGCACCGGAGTGCGCAAGAGCTATCTGAATGGTACCGGCTTCCCCAGTCTCGTCGCCGTCCACCACGATGCCTCCGGCCAGGCCCTTAACGTGATGCTGGCGCTGGCTAAGGCGATCGGCACGCTCCGCCGCGGAGCCATTGCATCCAGTGCGGACGAAGAAACCATCTGCGACCTGTTCAACGAGCATAGCGGAGGCCTGTATGCTTTTCGGCGCTGTTATGAGATGCTGGTGGAAGCCGGAATCAGCCCGGAAGCCGCAATGCTGGAATTCTGGGCCTCTGGAGAAAGCGCAGACGTAACGGAAGTCATCCAAAGTCACGGGTTGTTCGGCCAGATCAAGTTTCACAGCCGGACCAGCCAGTATGGCCAACAAGTGACAGGGCGACTGTCGGATGAGGAGGAAACTGCCGAACGCGCCCGACTTAGAAAGCTGATCGCACACATCAAGGATGGTACATTTGCCAAGGACTGGACACTCGAACAGCAGGCCGGCTATCCCATCCTCAACCGCGTCTACCAGCAGAACATGGCCCATCCGATGACGGAGTTAGAGAGGCAACTCCTGCAGGCGATGAGACTGTGGCGCGGCGACGAGTCTGACTGACGTCTGACAAGAAATACCGATGCTCAAGTCACTCAGTCTGCGCATGTTTCCGCCCGAGATGCCGACGCGCCAGCGGATCGAGTTGGCCGCGGACGCGGGTTACCAGGGCGTCGAGGTCAACCTGGAACCGTGGCAGGAGTTCTCCCTGGCGTCAAGCGATGCCGCACTGACCGGCTTGCGGCGAATGATCGAGGATAACGGTCTGTGCGTCAGCGCCGTCTACGACCGAGAGCAGTGGCACTTTCCCATGTCGAGTGTACATCCGGCGACTCGTGATCGCTGCCGCGCCATCATCGCCGGACTTGCGCGCGCTGCGGTTCTGTTAGGGACAGACACTGTTCTCGTGATGCCAGGTGCGGTTGATAACAGCATCCTCGCTCCACAACCCGAAATTACGTCGTATGATGTCGCCTACCGCAACGCGCAGGCTACATTACATGAGCTGGCGCAGACGGCAGCAGCCGAGTACGACATCTACCTGGCAGCGGAGAACTGCCCAAGCAAGTTCCTGCTTAGTCCGCTAGAGTTCGCACGTTTTCTCGACGAAATACGCAGCCCGCGCGTGGTCGCATACTTCGATATCGGCAACGTCCTGGCATACGGTTATCCCGAGCAGTGGATTGCCATCCTGGGTGCCCGGCCGCACGGCCGCATCCACCGTGTACACTTCAAAGACATACGAGTGACACCGGATGGTGCGCCATGCGCCACACCGCTTCTGGCAGGCGATGTTAACTGGACCGCGGTCATGGCCGTGCTGTCCGCCGCCGGGTATGCCGGCTGGGCCACGGCAGAAGTCTTTCCACATTACCGCTACGCCGGAGAACGACTGATCTTCGATACGAGCTCGGCACTCGATGCCCTTTTCGGCCTGATGCCCGCCGCTACCAGCAGGGGAGGCGTATGAAACAAGCTGAAGCCCTGCTGGCACGCCACCTCGCCTTCTGGCAGCGCACTCCGGTGGACCGACCGCTCCTGTCGCTGCCCGACCCTTTTCCTTGGCCGCCACTGCAGATGCCTGTGCCGGCCGGGCTGAAATTGCCGCCGGAAGGCTATCTGGCCCCGGACATGCTCGATCCTGCAACATATCATCAGCAGATGACTGAACGCTGGCGGGGACTTGGCGCGACGGATGGTGACCAATTCCGCGTCATGACGGCCTACTGGCATGTACCCTGGCTGGAAGCCATCTGCGGCTGCCCTATATGGTATGTGCAGGACAGCGGTACGATGTACGCGGAGCAGCCGCCAGGCGGGTGGGATGCGGTCGGCAGCGCGCGCCCGCGGCCCGACAACCCCTGGTTGCGCAAGCTGCGCGAGTTTTATGTCGCCATGGTGGAGCTGTACCGCAAGGAATATCCCCTCGGCGTCGCGATGCCGATGCGAGGGCCCATTGACTTGCTGGCCGCCCTGGTCGGGGTCGAGCGCATGTGTTTTGCCTTTGCTGAGAGCCCACACCTGAGCAAGGAGGCCCTCACCATCCTGACAGATATCTGGATCACGGTAGTTGGAGCGCAGATCGCCCTCCTGCCGCCGTTCGCAGGAGGCATGGCGAGTTGCGAACAGTTTGGGTTATGGGCCCCAGGTTCGACAGCAGTAACACAATGCGACCTGGCAGTAGCGATCTCGGTGCGCACCTATGAACGGTTCCTTGCGCCCTGCGATGAACGGATCTGCGCCAGCTTGGACTACCCGATCATGCACCTGCACTCGGCTGGCCTGCACGTACTTCCGCCTGTGCTCGCGCTGTCTCGCCTGGCAGCAGTCCAGGTAGTTGTCGATCCAGGTGTGCACGATCCAAGCATAGCGGCACTCATTCCGGCGTTCGAACGCGTGCAGGCGGCAGGAAAACCATTGATCATCCACGCCAGCACGCTTACACGGCATGAACTGGACAATCTGCTGCACGCGCTGTCGCCGAATGGACTCTGCATCCGTGCGACCATCTTGGATGAGCCTGAGCCTTGACCAGAGGAGGAACACATGCTCCCGAAAGAAAGAGTCATCGCAGCTCTGGAATTCCACACCCCGGATCGAATCCCGGTTGGCGAGACAGGCGTTGACTACACCATCACCGAACAGGCACTGGGCCGGCCGACACTCTACAGGGGCAAATGGAAAGAATATACGGCGCTCTGGGAGGGTCGTCGCGACGAATATGTCGCATCATGCAAACGCGACATCCCTGAGCTTGCTCGCAAATTCGAACACGACATCGTGCCCGCTTTCCTGGTTCCCTCACGCCTCAAGCCGCCCATTGCGCCGGAGGCTTTCCTCGGTCCCTATAAGTGGCGCATGCCGGATGACCGCGTGTATGCCTATTCGCCCGAAAGCGAAGGCCACCAGTTCCTCCTTTCCAATCCGGACTATCAACTCGAAGACATTCAAGAGATTCCTTTGGATTTCGATGAGTCGCAGCTGGAGTTGGTCCGCCACATCGTGAAGGAAATGGGCGGCACTCACTTTATCCTGGGACGGCCCGGCGACGGCATCTTCCCGCTCATGCGCTACACGCTCGAATACATGCTCACCGCCATGATCGAACGGCCCGAACTCATCCGGCGCATCGTGGAAGTCGAGACGCGCTATTGCATTGCGGTCAGCGAAATATTGCTGGACGCCGGGTGCGATGCAGTGCTGCCGACCAGTGACATCGCCAGTAATCAGGCGCCATTCATGTCCCCCCGCATGTTTCGCGAGTTTCTGTTGCCCTGGCTCAAGGCTGAATGCGATGCTGTCCACGCGATGGGCGGATACTTCATCAAACACACGGACGGCAATATCTGGTCAATTCTGGACATGATGATCGAGGCAGGCATCGACGGCTGGCAGGGCATCCAGCCGCGTATCGGCATGACGCTGCCGCGGCTCCAGGAGCACTATGGCGGGAAGCTGTGCTTTTGGGGTGGCGTAGATGTCGATACGCTTGTGGCAGGCACCGAGGAAGAGGTCGCGGAGGAAGTGCGCGTGGCATTCGATTGCGCGCCGCGGGCAGGCGGCCTGGTACTCACCTGCGGTAACAGTGTCATGGTTGGCGTGAAGTACATCAATTACATGGCAATGCTGGCCGCGGCCAGGCAGTTATCGGCTACGAAGTCGCAGACACGTTAGAAGGAGGTAGACATGCTAAGGCCCCGCGAGCGCGTGCTCTGTGCGCTGAACCACGAGGAGCCGGACCGGGTCCCGATCTTCTTTGGCACGTCCGGCGTCACTACCATGCTCGCACCTGCCTATGACCGCCTGAAGACTTACCTCGGAATAAGCGCAGAAACACGGGTTTTCTGGCGCGCGCTGCAGTACAGCTTGTTAGATGAAGAGGTTATGGTGCGCTTCCGGTCTGACGGGAGGCCCTTGATCGCCGGGGCCGCACCGGCAAGCCACCCGGATGCCGGCCGTGAATTAACTACCAACCGATTCGTAGACGGTTGGGGCATCACCTGGGAACTGCGACCCGGCAACGCCTACTATGAGATTGTGGACCCTCCGCTTGCCAGCGCCACCGTTGATGATCTTGCAACCTACCCGTGGCCCGAACTCGGACATCCGTCCCGCTTCACCGGGTTGAAGGCGCGGGCACAAGCGATTCAGCAGGCAGGCTATGCTGTCGTCGCGCTCAGCGGCATCTCGCCGTTCGAGTATGCCTACATGCTGTGCGGTGTCGAAAGATGGTTCCGAGACATGGCGGGCGATCCCGAATTTGCTGCCGCGCTACTGCGCAAGCTGACCGACCTGATGCTGGCCGGGACACGCGGCCTGCTGGCAGAAGCGGGCGAACACATCGACGTCATCGTGACCGGTGATGACCTGGGCGGGCAAACTGCACCGTTGATCTCTCCGCGCATGTACCGTCGGCTGGTAAAACCGCTGCATGCAGAGCTCCTGAGCGATATCAAGCAGCGCAGCCAGGCGAAAATCTTCTATCACTCCGACGGCAACGTCTATGCCCTGTTAAATGACCTGATCGACATCGGCGTGGATGTTCTGAATCCGGTCCAGGTCTCGGCGGGCGACATGGGCGACACCGCCAGGCTGAAACGCGAGTTTGGCGACCGGCTGTCGTTCTGCGGCGCGATTGATACGCACACGGTCCTGCCTCGTGGCACGACAGATGAGGTGCGGGGCGAGGTTCGCCGTCGCATCCGCGACCTCGCGCCCGGGGGCGGGTATATCCTGGCACCCGTCCATTGTATCCAGCCGGACGTGCCGCCGGAGAACGTGATTGCGATGTTCGATGAAGCAGAGATGGCGGGCCGGTATCCACTGGCGCTGTAACGCGACAAACGGAGGCAGCATGAAACCGAACAATCCCATGAATACGATGCGGCAGTGGATTGCGGGGCACTACGCCAGCGAACAGCCGCCCTTCTCTTTCAGCTACGACGGCAATCCTATCGCGCAGCTGTTGCACATCTGGCAGTTCGAGGTCGCTGAGCGACGGCTGGATGACCGCCGCACAGAACATCGGTTGGTCTTCACAGACCCCACAACGGGGCTGGAAGTACGTCTCTTGGCCGTCCAGTACCATGACTTTCCGGTGGTGGAGTGGACGGTCTACCTCAAGAATACCGGCCGTATGGCCACGCCGATCTTGACCGACATCCAGGCCATCGACGCGACCTTTGTCGCTGGCGAGCAGGTCAGGCTCCATCATCACAAAGGCGACACCTGCACGCCGGATAGTTATCAGCCGCTCGTCACGCAGCTTGACGTCGGCGCGTCGGTGCACCTCGTGCCAACCGGCGGCCGGCCCACGCAGACCGGCTTTCCTTATTTCAATATCGAGCGCACGGGGGAGGCTCCTGGCGGTGTGATCGTCGTCCTCGGCTGGCCGGGGCAATGGGCCATTGAATTCAGCCGTACTGCGCATGGAGCAGTCTGTGCGCGTGGGGGACAGGAGACAACCCACTTCCGGCTGCAACCGGGAGAGGAAGCACGCACTCCGCGCGTAGTCCTGATGTTTTGGGAGGGTGATCGCAGCGAAGCGCAGAACATCTGGCGGCGCTGGATGTTGGCGCATAACACACCGAAACTCGTGGATGGGCCTGTACCGCCGCTGCTGACCGCTTGTGCAGGGGGCTTCTTTGAAGGGCTCAGGTGCAACGAGATCGATGAAATGCGCTTCATCGATGCGTACAAGGCCCACGACATGCCGCTCGACTTCTGGTGGATGGATGCCGGCTGGTATCCCTGCCGCACTTGGACCGAAACTGGAACCTGGGAAGTGGATCGCGAGCGCTTCCCGCGCGGGCTGCGCTCGATCAGTGATCATGCGCACGAACAGGGGATGGGGCTAATCCTGTGGTTCGAACCGGAACGGGTCGCGCCGAATACGTGGCTGGCCCGAAAGCCGGAATGGCTCTTGCGCACAGGCGAAGGAGCCGACTTGCCGGAGTGGACGCAGAAGTGGCGCCTGCTGGACCTTGGCAACGACGAGGCGCGCATTTGGCTGGTAGAGCACGTGGATCGATTGATGGTCGCAGAGGGTGTAGACCTGTACCGGCAGGACTTCAATATCGATCCGCTGCCCTTCTGGCGCCACGCCGATGCCGACGATCGGCAGGGACTCGCGGAAATACGCTATGTGACGGGCTATCTGGCATACTGGGACGAATTGATCCGCCGGCATCCCGGCATGCTCATCGATTCCTGCGCCTCAGGCGGACGGCGCAACGACATCGAAACGCTGCGGCGCGCAGTCCCTCTGCTGCGCAGCGACTACCAATCGTTCGCAGGTGACCCGGCCTATGCGACGGGCAACCAGGGGCATACCTATGCGCTGGCCTCGTGGATTCCTTACTTCGGACAGGGCGTCTATTTCAACCTCCGGGACTTCGCCTACTCGGCCCGCAGCTCATTGTCGCCCGGATTCGGCATTGCCGTTGACGTGCGGCGTGAGGATATCGATTGGGTCGCAGTGCGCCAGGCGGCCGACGAATGGCTGCGAGCCGCGCCGTATATGCTGAGCGATTTCTATCCTCTCACAGCCTACACGCTGGATGAAAGCGCCTGGATTGCTTGGCAGTTCCACGATCCGGTAACCGGTTCCGGCATGGTGCAGGCGTTCCGCCGGAAGGACGCCCCCACCGAAAGGGCTTGCTTCCCCCTACGCGACCTGGCAGCAGAAGCTCAGTATTCAGTGACCGGCGTTGACGAGGGAGACCCGGTCGAGTACAGCGGACAGACTTTGGCACAACAGGGCTTGCCCGTCACCCTCAACACCAGGCCTGCTGCTGCCATCCTTCTCTATAAGCGTACAGCGCAAGGAGCAAGCGAATGATTGTATCAGACCTGGAGCACATCGCGGGACAGACCGTGAGCACACGCCTGTTGAGCCTGGCCCTTGACTTTCTCAGACAGACCGAAGGCCAGAATCTGGACGATGGCCGCGTCACCATTGACGGCGACCTGGTTTATGCCCTGGTCCAATCCTACCAGACTGAGCCACTACCCTCCGGCAGCAGCCCGCGCCTCGAAACGCATCGCAAGTACATCGATATCCAGTATGTAGTCAGCGGCAGTGAAGCACTCGGCTGGACGCCACTTGAGCAGCTCAGCGTAACGACACCGTATGATGCGGCGAAGGATGTGGAGTTTGGGTCGGCACCGCCTGCTGCCGTAACGCTTGTCCGGCTCACTGCCGGTCAGATGGCCGTGCTCTGGCCTGAAGATGCGCATGCACCCCGGCTGGCAGCGGCCATCGGGGACAAGCCTGCCCAGCCAACCGATGTGAAAAAGATCGTTGTTAAGGTTTTGCATGGTTTCAATCAGTGACAAGACGCACAAGCTTCCTTGACACGAAAAAGGTCTTCTGTTACACTTGGGGTGATAACAGTTAACAATCTGCCATCAAGTTGATTTGTGCAGGAATATGAGATCTATGCAGCAAACTATTGTCGAGCTTCGTCATCATGTCAGTTGAACATCTCGAATCGCTTGCTCCATCACCCAGGCTGGCGATGGCGGACGAAATCGTCGTTCGGCTCCGCGCGGCGATTGCCAATGGGACCTTGCCACCAGAAGAACCCCTGCGGGAGTCTGCACTTGCCGCGATCCTGGGAGTCAGCCGGGGGCCTGTACGCGAGGCCCTTGGCCGCCTCGAACTCGAAGGCCTGGTCGTCATGCGACCCAACCGCAGTGCACTGGTGGCGCGCATGGCGCGCACGGATGTAGAAGAGGTCTACAGCCTGCGAGCAGTCCTAGAGCCGCTGGCCATCCGCCGCATATGCTGCGCCCCCGATCCCGCTCACATTGCGGAACTACAAGCAATCGTAGACGGGATGTGCGCAGCTCCCGGCGTTATCTTGAGCGCACCTGAGGCAGCCACGCTTGACCTGCGCTTTCACGATGGACTATTCAGAGGCAGCGGACACAAACGGCTGATCAACTTCTGGAACCACCTGAAGCCTCAAATCTACATCTTCCTGTTGAACCGCAATACTGCCAATCCTGACTTTGCCGAACTGCTGGCCCTCGGGCACCAGGAGATTATTGACGCGCTTGCAGCCGGCGTGGACTCTCGTGCTGTCGAGGTCGTCAACAGGCATCTGGAGGCAGGCTACCAGCGCGTACTGGTGGCATACACACCTTGAGCATCCGACAACCGGTGCCAGCCACTGCTTGAACGCTAATGTGATCTCACCGCTAACCACAACCTTATAGGGGAGGGGACTGAATGAGACTGGTAACTTTTGTCCATGATGGGATAACCCGGGCCGGTGTGCTGAACTCGGACGGGACGAGCGTATGCGACCTGCACGCCTGCAACGCACGTCTGCCAACTGACTTGCTGGCATTACTGCAGGGTGGTGAGGCACTGCTGAACCTCGCGGCACAGGTCTCAGCTAAGGTTAGGGGCCTGGGCACCTATGCCCTGGCAGATGTCACGCTCAAAGCGCCTCTGCCTCGACCAGGCAAGATCGTCTGCATCGGTCAGAATTACCTCGAACACGCCAAAGAGTCGAATGCTTCACGTCCGCCGTTCCCGATCATCTTCGCCAAGTACGCCAACTCGGTAATCGCACATGGTGAACCCATTGTGGTCCCAGCCGCAGTCGAAAAGCCTGACTACGAAGGCGAACTGGCAGTCGTCATCGGTCGGCAAGCGCGCAATGTGCCGGAGGCCGAAGCCCTGACTTATGTGGTTGGTTACATGCCGCTCAACGACGTTAGCGCGCGCGACTGGCAGAACCGGACCAGCCAATGGGTGCTCGGCAAGACCGTGGATACCTTCTGCCCAATGGGGCCTGCCCTGGTGACGGCTGACGAGGTGGCCGACCCGCAGGACCTGCACCTGCGCACGGTCATCCGGTCGGCCGGTGCCACAGACGACGAAGTGCTGCAAAGCGGCTACACTGGGGATATGATCTTCTCAGTGGCACACCTGATTGCCGATATGACACGGGTGATGACCCTCGAACCCGGCGATGTCATCGCGACCGGCACCCCCTCCGGCATCGGCGCCGCTCGAACGCCCCCGCGCTGGCTGCGGGCCGGCGATGTTGTACGCGTGGAAATCGACGGCATCGGAACCCTGGCCAATCCGGTCATCTGTGAGTAGGCACGGTGGCCGCTGACCCCGCGCGCCCACGCACAACCATTTCCTGGGACAGGGAACGGTGCAGTAATTGCCTGTTGTGCGTCATCGTCTGTGCGGAGCGACACACCGGCACCCCGGCCCGCGCCCGGATTCAGCTGCAGGTAAACCCCCTGACAGGATCATTCGAAGCATCCTACTGTCATCAGTGCGCAGAACCTGTCTGCGTCGCAGCCTGCCCTGTGGGGGCGATCCGGTTCGACGTAGCGCTCGGCGCCTGGCTAATAGACGAGGAGTTGTGCATCGGCTGTGGAGAATGTGAGGCCGCGTGTACCTGGGGAGCAATCCGAGTCGATGCGGTAACCGGACTGGCCTCGAAATGCGACCTGTGTCTGGGCACGGCACGCTGCGTCGAGGTTTGCCCTACGATGGCGCTCCACATCGGTGAGGTCAGCGAGTGACGACGCAACTTGTGAGGTGAGCTCATGCCAGGTAAGGTAGGCGGTTGGGCAGGCAAGATCCTGCGCGTGGACCTGACTTCGGGCCGGGTCTGGCATGAACCGTCGCTGAAATACGGTCGCGAGTACATCGGTGGCCGAGGGATCGCTGCGCGCATTGCCTGGGATGAAATACCACGCGGCACCAAGCCCTTCGATCCCGAGAACCTGCTCATCTGCACGGTAGGGCCGCTCACCGGCACCTCAGCTCCGAATTCCGGCCGCGCGACGATTTGCAGCCTCAGCCCGCAAGCATATCCCTACGAATGGTTCTCGTTTTCCAGCATAGGCGGCTACTGGGGCCCGATGCTGAAGTACGCGGGGTACGACGCAATCGTAATTCGCGGCGAGTCGCCGCGGCCCGTCTACCTCTGGATCGATGACGAGAGAGCCGAGCTACGGGATGCGAGCCATCTCTGGGGCAAGGGCACATTTGAGACCCAGCAGCAGCTCATTTCTGCACATGCTAGCCGGGATGGGTCCGATATCCGGACACTCACCATTGGACAAGCAGGCGAGCAACGGTGCCGGATTGCCATCATCGCCTCCGGGACAGGCTCGGCAGCGGGACAGGGTGGCTTCGGTGCAGTCATGGGCGCCAAACGGCTCAAAGCTATCGCGGTACGCGGAACCAGAGGCGTACCGATTGCCGATCCGGAGAGATTCTCAGACTTCACCCTCCAGGTTGCTAAGGAAATGCACGCGCCCAGCGGCTGCCCGGCCTGGAGCAAGCTCGACCCTGACCTGGTGCGCGACTATGCTCAGCGTTTCGTCGCCTGCAGCCAGGCTTGCGCTAACCCGATATGCCGGCTCAGCCGCTTTTATGAGGACGTACCGGGCACTGTTTACCCTGACCGCAAATACAGCGGCATGGTGGTTTGTGAAAGCTCCCTCTTCGGCGGCGCGCCCGGCACATTCTATGATTGGAAGACCGGCTTTGCCGCCGGATTTGAACTAGCCCAGATCAGCCAGGACTACGGCATCAATCATTGGGAATTGGGTATCGGCATGGTGCCCTGGCTCCGAAAGTGCCACCAAGAAGGACTCCTGCGCGACCTGGACGGAGAACCGTTCAACCTGGATGCACCGCAATGGTGGGACAGCCTCTTCCGCAAAATCGTGTTCCGTGAAGGCATCGGCGATGCATTGGCGGAAGGCTCCGTGCGTGCGGCAGAGACTCTGAACATGGGCCGGGAGTTGATCGGGGAGTTCTTCACAGCATGGGGTTTCGCCGGCCATTGGGACGGGCGAGGGGATAAGGCTAACCTGATCGTGTTCCCCTACTGGCTGGTCACCGCACTGCAGTGGGCTACGAGCACGAGGGATCCGATGGCCAGTGGTCACGGCTATGCTCAGAACATCATGAACTGGTCGCCGCTCGTGGCAGGGCAGAATGGGCTTGACTGGGAGACACTGACGAACGTGGGTGCCAAGGTGTATGGCACACCTGCGGCGGTGCATCCCTGTTCGGGGTACGACGCCAAGGCGCTGCCCGCCATCTGGCACGGGCACCGCAGCATCCTGAAGGACTGCCTGACGGTCGACGACCAATCATATCCCCGCATCTATAGCAACAAGACACCGGATCACTTTGCCCGGGCTGCAGATGGGACGTCAGGACCATCGTTCGAATATCACATGTTCAAGTACGCGACAGGGATGGATTTGGGCGAGGCGGACTTTGACGGGCTGGCTGAGCGTGTGCTCAACCTGGAACGCGCCATCCAAGTGCGCAACTGGGAGCGTAGCCGGACCGTGGATGAGACAGTGATTCCCTACTTCAGCCAGATCGAAAACTGGGTGAATCCTTTCGTGGGCGTAGGGCTGGGCCTCGACCGCACCCAATTCGCTCCTTTACTGGATGAGTTCTATGCGTTGCGCGGCTGGGATCCGCAGACGGGCCGGCCCACGCCTGAAAAGCTGGGGGCCCTGGGCCTGGCCGATGTTGCAGCCGAACTCAGCGAGCGCGGCTTGATCGGTAAGGATGCGTAACAGATGCGATTCCACAAACTCGAACTCGATCCTGCGGTAAATCCCGCCGTCCTGGACACTGCGACCTGGGACCGCGGAGCTGCTGCGGAATCCCTTGGCGCCATGACACCGGAGACTCTGCAATCCCTGGGCTCAGCGCTGTGGGCTGAAGAAGCACTGAGCGGTCCCCCCAGCGTAACACTCTACTCGCCCTCCCGCGCGATCCATGAAGGTTGCGTGTACGGTCTTGCGAGCCTGGGGGATGGACAGCAAGTCTTTCTTTGCTCTGGACACACGGATGCATCGCCGCTGGGGGAGCCATTCGCAACATTCGAGCTGCCGGACCAGGGCTCTATGGCCGCTTATCCCACTGATGCTCCCGTCGTCCATCGCTATATCCGCCAACTCAGACGGGGCATCGGGCCACAAGCGCTGGGGCCGGTTCCCAGGCTGGGGATCGGCACGCGAATGACCACCGCGGTGTGGCCCGCAATCTGGACCGCCATGAGACGCTTCGGTTTTGCGGCCAATGCCATCCAGAACTCGGTGCGCGAACTGAATCTCCTGCCGAACCTATTAGCCGCCGCGCCACCTGAGGTCAATGTCGCTTTCAACTTCGGCGCTATCGAAACCGGTTACACGGGCAGCACTTTCGAAGGGTTGTGGGTGGCCGGTGTCCTGGACGGGCTGCAGCACGGTGCCCCGGCAAACCACGGTGCAGACGCGGATCACATCCAGGTGAAGCGTGGCCTGGGCGGATTGAACCGTGCGAAAACGCTCCTCGATGCAGCCCGTTATTACTCCTTCTACACGCTTGATGTCTCCGATGTGCTGGATTATAGCGTCCTGGATGCCGGGCCTGCCGCTGCGGAAGCCATGCTTACCGAGAGGCTGCCTGACGCGGCGGAGCGGCGGATGCTGCTGGCCTATCACCGCGCATCCGGCGCCAGCGATGGTGTGCCGGCGTTACGGCTCGACGAAACAATGCTGGCCAGGCTGGCAGGTAAGTACTGGACCGCACTGGATGCAATGGAACGGCTGACGGACTATCTTAAGGGACTGCGCCAAGGCGAGCCTTTCGATTTGGAGCTGAGCATCGACGAGCATCCCGCGGAGATTGCCACCTTCGACTGCCTCACATCCGAGACGGAGCTGATCTTTCTGCTCAACGAGACGCGGCGCCGGGGTATTCCGCTCACGCACATCGCCCCCAACCTCGGTATCGAGAAGGGCGTCGACTACTCATGTCCCGATGGACTGCCGGGCCTCACGGTGCGGTGTGCGAGCCTGTCCCGGCTTGCGGCTGAAGCCGGGGCGATTATGGATGTGCATTCCGGCGATGATCTCAGCGCAGCCACGCGCCAGGCTGTCGGTCGGGCGGCGGGCGGCTTCCTGCAGTTCAAGGTATCCCCGATGCTGCAACTCATCTTTGCTGAAGTCCTAGCCGAACACGATCCTGGATTGTTCCGGCTCTGGTGGGAGGATGCCCTTACGTATGCTCGTCGCGCCGCAGAAGGTGGGTCTGCACTGGCTGTGGAAGCCCTTTGCCACGATTCCGCAGGCGCTGCGGGCCTCCAGCCTACGGCCAGCGGCGCAATCTTCCATCACTTCAGTTTCGCGTTCGTCGGCCGGCGCGACGCGAGGGGACGCCTCCTCGTACGCGACCGGTTCTACCGGCTCTCGCCCGACTTCTATCGCGCTTACCAGGAACACATCGTCGCTTACCTGGGTCGGCTAGCTGCCGATCTGTTTTGAGGGAGTTATCCATGGAACTGTTTCTCGACAGCTCAAACCCACGTGAGATCTCAGAAGCCCGATCCTGGGGCCTGCTTGCAGGCGTCACAACCAATCCTGGACTGATCTCCGCGGCGGGACCTGATAAGGAAGGAACACTGCACCGGATTCTTGATGTGTGGCAGGGCCCTCTGCTCATCCAGGTCATCGGCTGGCACGAGGTTGAGCCGCTCATCAGGCAGGCCAAGTGGTTACACAACTTTGCGCCCAACATTATCGTCAAGCTGCCGATGAGCATTGCCGGGATTCAGGCACTCCTGCGTCTCAAACAGGATACCCCTGACCTGCGCCTGGCAGTAACAACAGTCGCCTCAATCGCCCAGGCATACCTGGTTGGCAAGGCAGGTGCAGACATCGTCGCTGTCTTCAATGGCCCGCTGGATCAGACAACCGACAGTATGGTTGAGATGGTGGCTCCGATACGCCGCATCTACGATAACTATGGCTTCAAGACGAAGATCCTCTCATGCGGTCGCTACCCTCGCCTGTTCGGTGAGGTCGCGGAGGCAGGCACTGATATCTGCACGATGCGCATGGAGTTCATGCGGCTACTGTATCAGCACCCGTTTACCGATGCACGAATGAACGGCTTCATGAAGGATTGGCAGGCCACTTTCGGCGCCAGCACCTGGGGCGAGGAGGCAGGCTAATCCTATGAGCGTCCTAGACCTTTTCAACCTCTCAGGGCGAGTCGCGGTCGTCACCGGGGGTGCGCGCGGTCTGGGGCGGCAGGCGGCGCTGGCACTGGCCGAGGCCGGGGCAGCCGTCGCAATCTGCGATCTGCTGGAAGAGGACGGAGCTCGCACGGCACACGAAATCGCGGGCCTTGGCTGTCTATCCTATTTCGGTAAGGTAGACGTCACCCAGGCCACGGAAATCGAAGCATTTATCGCCGCGGTCGCTGAGGGACTGGGCGGGATCGACATCCTCGTCAATAACGCGGGGGTGCCATCGAGCGGCCTCTCGCTGGAAGATGAAAGCGACGAAGGCTGGCAGCGGATGATCGACACCAACCTGTCTTCCATGTTCTACTTCGGGAAGCGCGTTGCACAACAAATGATCGCGCGAGGTCAGGGCGGCGTAATCATCAACATCGCGTCCATCAACTCGCTGATTATCAGCAACATCACGCCGCGTCACAACGTGCCTTACTGCGTGGCAAAGGCAGGGGTCGCCCAATTGACGCGCGGTATGGCCTCCGACTGGGCACCCCACGGCATCCGCGCCAATGCGATTGCGCCCGGCTACATCATGACCGCTCAGACGGCAGCCAGCCGAAGTTACCCAGAGATTGTCGAGCGCATCGTTGCCAACACACCGATGAAGCGCTACGGGGAAGAAGCGGAACTCAAGGGACTAGTCGTCTACCTTGCATCGTCCGCCTCATCCTTTATGACCGGCAGTCTAGTGGTCATGGACGGCGGGACGACGATCTGGTAACAAAGGGCGACTGAAGGACAAGCGAGAAGCCCGGGAGGGATCAATGAGCGACACGGCAGCACCGGTCGTCACCTATGCCAGCACCGAGCAACTAGCGCAGTTTTGCATCAAGGCCATGCTGGATGCAGGGCTGAATGAAGAGGACGCCCGGGTCAGTGCGGATGTGCTGGTGACTACGGATAGCTGGGGCACGTTTACACACGGGACGCGGCAACTGCGCGGCCTGCTGAAGAACATCCGCGTGGGACGCATTTACCCCCGCGCCAGGATGCAGGTCGAGGCGCAGGGACCGGGTTGGGCGCGAGTCGACGGCTGCGATGCGATGCCATTGGCAACCGCTTTCCGCTCTACTGCACTCTGCATCGAAAAGGCGCGCGCCAGCGGCATCGCCTATGTCGGTGTCCGGCGCAGCAGCCATTACGGCGCAGCCGGATACTATGCCGTTCAGGCGGCACAACAGGGCATGATCGGGATATCGATGTGTAACGTGGACCCAGGAGTCACTGCACCCGGCAGCCGCAGCCGGGTGATGGGCACGAACCCGATTGCATATGCCGCGCCCACAGGTGACGCGCCGCCAGTGTTCCTCGATATCGCGACGAGCGCGGTTGCCGCCAGTAAACTCTACGCCGCACAAGCTCTGCTTCAGCCCATTCCGGACACCTGGCTTGTTGACGACGATGGCCTGCCCACGACGGACCCCACTGGCTATCCGCTGCGCGGCGCGCTGCAGCCCATGGCCGGCCACAAGGGTTATGGACTCGCGGTACTGGTGGAAATCCTTACCGCCGTGCTTTCGGGCGCGGGCATTATGAGCGAGGTAAAAAGCTGGATGCTGGACAGCCTTGAGCCCGCCAACCAGGGCCACGCGTTCATCGCCATCGATATCGGCGCCATGATGCCGCCCAAATTATTCGCCGCACGCATGCAGCAAATGACCAACGAGATTCGACAGGCGCCGTTGGCCGTCGGTGCAGAGCGCATTTACCTGCCCGGCGAAAAAGAGTGGGAGCATCGCCAGCGCGCGCTGGCAGAGGGTATTCCGCTGCCGTCATTCGTTGTGACCAATCTAAGAGGCATCGCGGAAGACTATAGCCTCGAACTGCCAGATTGGCTGGCGTGAAGCTGACAGGAGGAAAAGGATGGCGGATATGGTTTTCGATCTGACGGGCCGCGTGGCCGTTGTCAGCGGCGCGGCACAGGGAATGGGCCGTGCCATGGCGCTTGGATTCGCAGAATTCGGTGCTGACCTGCTGTTGAGCGATCTGAATGGCCCAGGCGTAGCTGCCACAGCAGAAAAGGCGCGTCAGTTTGGGCACAAGGCGATCGGAGTGGAGTGCGACATGGCGGACATTGCCCAAGTCAAGGCATTATTTGCGCGACTCGATCGCGAGTTCGGCAGAATCGATGTCCTGGCCAATGTGGCCGGCCCAGGGTACCTGGCGCATCCCGAGGAAATTCCGCTTGAGCAGTTCGAACGCATCGTCCATGCGTTGATAGTTGCCAGATTCTGCGCCTGTCAGGAAGCTGGCAAACGGATGCTCGCCGCAGGCAAGGGCAGCATCATCAATATCGGCTCGCTCGCCAGCATTACGGCGCTCGGCCGGGGCAATTTCGCCTATAGCGTCGGCATGGGGGGCGTGGCCCAGATGACGCGCGAGCTTAGCACCGAATGGGCCGGTCGCGGTGTCAGGGTCAACGCCATCCTACCAGCCCAGGTCATCAACCCCAGCCTGCGGGAACGCATAGCCGCAGACCCCAATCTCGAACGCACTTTCCTGCGCGGCCTCCCTGCAGGACGCCTAGGTGTGCCTGATGATATCAAGGGGCTCGCTCTCCTGCTTGCCTCAGATGCGTCGAGTTGGATCACAGGTGCACTCATCCCGATGGATGGTGGCAACTTGGCTATGAATGCCGGGGGCACAGCGGGCAAATGGTAGTACATGACAAGCGCTACTGGCTGAAGGAGTAATCGGATGACCGGCGTGGCAGATTTGTCCAAAGCACAATTGCTGGCCCTGTATCGGACGATGGCCACTATCCGCCGTACAGAGGAGCAGCTCGTCAAACTCTACGCGGCGGGCAAGATTTACGGTGGATGTCATACCTACATCGGGGAAGAAGCTGTGGCGACGGGCGTTTGCGCACATCTGCGGCACGAAGACGTCGTGTTCAGCACCCACCGCGGGCATGGTCACGCTCTCGCCAAGGGGATTACCCCGCGCGAACTCATTGCCGAGTTGCTCGGCCGGGCGACAGGTTGCTCCGGCGGCCGCGGTGGCAGCATGCACCTGTTCAAACCTGAGGTCGGCTTCATGGGGTCCAGCGGGATCGTAGGACCCAGCATCACCCTCGCAGCTGGAGGAGGTTACACGGCGCAACTCCTGAAGACGGGCCACGTCAGCGTCGCCTTCTTTGGCGACGGAGCTGTGAACAATGCGTCCTTCCACGAAGGGATTAACCTGGCTGCGGCCTGGAAGTTGCCCGTCGTGTTCGTCTGCGAGAATAATCTCTATGCGACAGAGGTCGCCTTTGACAAGGCGACTGCCAATCCGCATGTCGCTGTCCGCGGACAGGCATACGGCTTGCCGGGCATCGAAGTCGATGGCAACGACGTCCTGGCGGTCTATTGTGCTGCTGAGGAAGCGGTCGCCAGGGCGCGCGCAGGCGAGGGGCCAACCTTGCTCGAATGCAAGACGTATCGTGTGCGCGCACATGCGGAAGGGATGCGGGATGCAGGATATCGGACGTCCGACGAAGTCAACGTCTGGAAAGAGCGCGATCCGCTGCGGGCCTTCCGGGCATGGATGATCGAGCGCAGCATCGCCGCCGAGATTGAACTCGATGAATTGGACGCCGAAGCGCGCGGCGTCGCCGAAGAAGCGGCTGCATTTGCCGAGCTAAGCCCGATGCCCGAGGCGAGCACGGTCACTACACATGTCTACAGTGAACCGGCGACCATCCTCGAACCGCAACCCAACGGTGATGCCGCGACGGGATCTCGCCAGTTGACCTTCGTCGAGGCTGCGCGCGAGGCCCTCGCTGCCGGGATGGCACGGGATGGTTCGATTTTCGTCGTCGGAGAGGGCATCGGAGCGCGCGGCGGCAATTTCAACACTACGGTAGGTCTCTTTGAGCTGTACGGTCCGGAGCGGCTGAGGGATACACCGATCAGCGAACGGGGCTTTACCGCCATCTGTATAGGCGCGGCCGCAACCGGCTCTCGGCCCGTTGTAGACTTTATGTTCATTGACTTCCTGGCTGATGCGTTCGGTGATATGTTTAACCAAATGGCTAAGCTGCAGTGGATGAGCATGGGACGTCTCCAGATGCCCATCATCCTGCGCGGATGCATCGGGGTTGCACCATCAAACGCGGCACATCATTCTGGTAACTACTATCCCTTCTTCATGCATATCCCTGGTTTTCGAGTCGCCGTGCCGGCCACGCCTGCAGATGCCAAAGGCCTGCTTGCCATGGCCCTGCGTTCCAAAGACCCCGTGCTGTTCCTGGAGCACAAAAACCTGCTGACCCTCAAGGGTCCAGTGCCCGAAGGCGAATACCTGCTGCCATTCGGGCAGGCCCGCGTTGCTCGCGAGGGAACGGACGTAACAGTGGTGGGGATCGCCTACTCCGTCCAACAGGCCCTTCAGGCCGCCGATATCCTGGCACAGGAAGGCATCTCCACCGAAGTCATTGACCCGCGGACTCTGGCGCCGTTGGATATTGGCACCGTGCTCCGCTCAGTGCACAAGACGGGCCGCCTCCTGATCGTGGACGAAGACTTCGCGCCTTGTGGCGTGGGTGCGGAAATCGCCACACAGGTCATGGAGCAGGCTTTCGACGATCTGGATGCGCCGGTCAAGCGCATGAACGGCCTGTTTGCTCCGGCACCGTACAGCCCGGCCCTGTATGAGCCAATGGTGCCGACGGTCCCGCGCATCATCGAGGCCGTGCGTGATCTGCTGGCTGAATGACAGGAGACAAGCATGCCCTTTGAGATCGTGATGCCTCGCCTGGGCTGGAATATGGAGTCTGGCAGCCTCGGACAGTGGCTGAAAGCCAACGGCGATACGGTCGAGGCCGGTGAACTCCTGTTCACCGTCGAAGGTGACAAAGCGACGCAGGAGGTGGAGGCGCTGGAGAGTGGCACATTGTACATCTCCGCCAACGCGCCGCCGCCCGGCAAAGAAGTGCCCGTTGGCACGGTACTGGGCTACCTGCTCGGCCCCGGTGAGGCCCCGCCCGATGTTCCACAGAAGAACTCGGGAACCGTCCCCGCCGGGCAAACGCTGTCCATGGCCGCGGCTCCCGATGTACCCATTGCCGGCCCACAGCGTGGACAGGGTACGCGCGAGCCAGCCATCAGCCCGCGTGCGCGACGAGTTGCCGGCGAGCTTGGCCTGGACTGGATCGCAGCGGCCCGGCATGGGAGGCTCCGCGGCACAGGCCGCACCGGCCGCATCCGGGAGGCCGATGTGCGCGCGGCCACACGGCTTGGTATCGGGGGACCCGCAGCCCTGACGGCGCCACCGGCTGCAGCCAGCCCGCTCGCCCGGCGCCTCGCGGCCGAACTTGGCATAGATATCAGTACGCTGGCTGTGCAAATGCCCGGCAGGCGTATCGAGCGGGCAGACATCGAGCGAGAGGCAGAACGGCTCCGGTCCGGCGCGGCCACACCGGCGATCGCAACCGCAGAGCCCTCGCGTCTCCCCCTGCCCGTGGGCGCTCCGCCGCCAGTCAGCGGGATTCGCAAGGCCATCGCAGAGCGTCTGGCAACCAGCGCACATACGACCGCTGCGGTGACTCTGACCACCGAAGCAGATGCCACCGAACTGATACGGTTGCGCTCGCAGCTCAAGTCGGACGGCAGGCAACCGGTGCCATCGTACACGGACCTGCTGATCAAGCTTGCTGCTGTTGCCCTCGCCGAATTCCCCCTGCTCAATACGCGATTTGAGGGCGAGACCATCGTTCAGTCGGCAGCCGCCCACATCGGTCTGGCCGTGGACACAGAGCGGGGCCTGCTGGTGCCCGTGGTGCGGGATGCGGGCACCCGGTCCCTGCGCAATATTGCGACCGAAACCCACGCCCTGATTCAAAAGACGCGCGCTGGCCGAGTCACTGCAGACGAACTGCGCGGTGGAACCTTCACCATCACGAACCTGGGAATGTACGATATCGATGGCTTCACCCCGATCATCAACCTGCCCGAATGTGCGATCCTCGGTGTAGGGCGGATCGTGCCGAAGCAGGTGGTTCAGGCTACCTTGGACGAAATTCCGACGCTGGCCGACATGCCCGAGTCAGCGGCTTCGCGAGTCGTGATTCGCGGCATGATGTTTCTGAGCCTGACGTTCGATCACCGGTTGGTTGACGGCGCGCCTGCGGCGCGTTTTCTGCAGCGGATAAAGCAATTCGTGGAAAAGCCCTACCTATGGCTTGCCGGCTGAAAGCTACGGGCCATCGCATTTCATCTCATTAACTTCGCAGCAAAGGAGCAATTTCATGGCGCAATATAAGGTGATCATCACGGACTTTGACTTGCCCAATAACGATCTCGAAGCGGCGGAGATTGCTGCATCCGGACTGGATATCCAACTGGTGCGCCTCAATGCGCGCGTCCCGGAGGACCTGGTCCCCCACGTCGCTGACGCGGATGGCCTGATCGTGCAGTGGTGCAAGATCACGCCACAGGTGATTAACAGGCTGGAACACTGCAAGATCATCTCGCGCTATGGGATCGGAGTCGACATGGTAGACCTGGAGGCGGCGGGAAAGGCGGGCATCCCCGTGTCCAATGTGCCTGATTTCTGCATCGAAGAGGTCAGCACACACACTATCGGCTTCGTCATTGCCCTGAATCGTCACATGTGGCTGCACGACGCGCATGTGCGCTCGGGGCACTGGGGTGGGACACCAGGTGGTGCACCTTCACGGCTTGCGGGACAGACATTGGGCATCGTTGGGTTGGGCAACATTGGGTCCCTCGTAGCGCGCAAGGCCGGGTGCCTGGGCCTGCAGTTAGTGGGATATGATCCCTACTTGCGTGCCGAACGTGCTGCTGAACTCGGAGTGAACCTCGTCTCGCTCGATGAGTTGCTCGCGCAATCGGACTACGTATCGCTTCACTGCCCGTTGGTGCCGGAGACGCGACATCTGATCGGCGCAGTCCAGTTGGCAACTATGAAGCCGACCGCCTACCTGATCAATATGGCGCGCGGTCCGGTCGTGGATCAGCCTGCTCTCTGCGACGCACTGGTGCGGGGAGTGATTGCGGGTGCAGCGGTAGATGTCCTGGAACAGGAGCCGCCCGATCCTGCGGACCCGCTGCTCCGGCTGCCAAATATCATCATTACGCCACATACATCGAGTTGGTCCAACGAGTCGGCGGCCTACTTGCGCCGGCAGGCCGCAGCGAACGTGGTGACTGCCCTGAAGGGCAAGATGCCGGGGTCGATCGTGAACCGCAAGTGGTTGGCGACCGCGTGAGCGGCCGGTAGAGGGGAGCGGAGGCCGCCTTCGGATGACCGGCAAACGCAGACGTGCCTCCGCAGCATGATATCCTGGACCGTGTAATAGAGACTAAGGAGGAGAAGGCGTTGGACGAAACGAAGATGGCGGGCAAGCGGGTGCTGGTGACGGGCTCCGGGACCGGAATCGGCAGGGAAATTGGGCTGGAATTCGCACGCGCGGGCGCCGATGTAGTCTTTCACTATGCACACAGCAATCAAGGCGCATTGTCCGCAGCAGAGGAGGCACGCGGGCTGGGCGTCCGCACCACCGTCCTGACTGCTGACTTCAGCAGAATCGAGGAAGTTCAGCGAATGACCCGCCAGGCCATCGACTTCCTGGGCGGAATGGACATCCTGGTCAATAACGCGGGCATCACCATGAATCGGCCCTTTGAAGATGTCACGCCAGAGCAATTCGACACCCTCTATCACGTCAATATCCGCGCGATGTTCTTTGCCACGCAGGCCTGTGTGCCCGCAATGGTTGCCCAGGGGCAAGGTGTGGTCATCAATCTCTCATCGGTCCACGCGTATGAAGGCACGCCAGAACACACCGTCTATGCGGGCACCAAAGGCGCCATCGTCAGCTTCACGCGCGCGCTGGCCGTCGAACTGGCACTCAAGGGGATCCGGGTAAACGCCATCGCGCCGGGTGCAGTCATCGTGGAGAATCACTACAAAGCAATCGGCAAAATCGATCTTGAGGGAACCGGCCGCAACATCCCCGCCGGTTTTGTCGGGGAGCCGCTCGATGTCGCGCGCCTGGCTGTCTTCCTGGCCTCCGATGCAGCGCGCTATATCGTCGGTCAGACCATCATTATTGACGGCGGCACGACGGCCTGGCTGCCGTTCTGCGACGCCTTTCGCCACACATCGGATGCGAAATTCGGCAAGGACTACGTTCCGGGCCTCTAGCGTCCGGTCACTAGCATCCATCCACCATGCGAGGCCAACATGACGTTCATCGCGATTGATTTGGGCACTTCCTTCATCAAGGGCGCGGTCTTGAATCTCGATTCGGCTACCATCAGGCACATTCATCGTGAGCCGTTTCCCGCAGCCTTGCCCGGCCTACCCCCTCTCTACAAGGAAGTTGCCCCGGATGCCGTTCTAGCGGCGGTGAACTCGCTCTTGGCCACGCTCATCCCCTATGCAGACGCAGAAGGCGGTTTGGACGGCATCGTCATGTGCACACAGATGCACGGACTGGTGCTGACCACGTCAACGGGTGAGCCTCGTTCCAACCTGACCACCTGGCAGGACCAGCGCGTGCTCGAACCCCACCCATCGGGCTGCGGAACCTACTTCGATGCGATGGTCGCCCGGCTCAACGCCGATCAGATCCACCAACTTGGCAATGAACTGCGTCCGGGGCTGCCGGTCGGCATGCTGTTTATGCTCGCGGAACAGGGACAGCTTCCGTCGCCAGCCTTGCATCTCGCCACCCTGCCCGATTTCGTAATTTCGAATCTCTCAGGGACACCGCCCAGCATCGAAGCATCGAACGCAATGGCGCACGGCGTCCTGAACCTGGAAACACTCGACTGGCACCACGAAGTCATCGCCGCGCTGGGGCTGGAACGCCTGCACTGGCCTGAAATCAAGAAGCATGGTGCTGTCGTTGGCCGGCTATCTGTCGGCGGGCACACCGTCCCATGTTATTCACCCATCGGCGACTACCAGTGCGCGATTCTGGGTTCGCTGCTCCGCTACCGAGAGCTGTCACTAAACATTTCAACCGGCTCGCAGGTCAGCCTGCTCCGGTCCGGACCGGAGTTCGGTGATTTCCAGACGCGTCCCTTCTTCGACGGCCGCTACCTATCGGCCATCACCCACATCCCCGCGGGACGCGCACTGACTGCATTGGTACGGCTGTTCAGCGAGCTCGCCGAAGCACAGGGGTTGACGCTATCCGATCCCTGGTGCTATGTCGGGCAGGCGGCTGCCGCGACCGGGCCGACGCGCATGCGGGCAGACCTCGCCTTCTTCAATAGCTCGTGCGGGGACCGCGGCGCGTTCACAGATGTCCGGGAAGAGGAGCTGACGATCGGCCACATTTTCCGCGCAGCTTTCCAGAATATGACCGACAACTACTATACGTGCGCCCGGCGCATCTCGCCGGGCCAGGAGTGGGAAAACCTGGTTTTTTCCGGCGGCCTGGCGCAGAAATTCCCGGTCTTGCGTGACCTGATCCGCGACAGATTCAACGTGCCCTTCCGGATGTGTCCATCCGCGGAAGACACGCTGCTGGGGCTTATGGCCCTCGCCCTCGCCTTCACGGGCCGAACGCCTACAGTCGAACAGGCCGCAGCCCACCTCTTCGACACCTACCATGAGTGATCTGGTCGTGAGCCACTGTCGGTCTGGGCCTTGCTACGATCGGATGTATGCTCTTTCCATTTTGGGTTATCTGACTTCTTCTGACTACCACCCGAAGAGTGCCTCCGCCTGCATCTGTGCTTCACCCAGTGCGGCCTCCGTATCCAGATCTCCGTTAACCACCTTCTCAACTGCCTGCAAGTAGGCCGCCACCGTGCCCCCAATCGCGGACGTTTCAAGAGTACTATCCCAGATGAACAGCCGATCTGGGAGACTCCGGGCGATTCTGAGCGTCTCCTTGTCAACATGCACCGTATAGGTCTGCGAGGCGAGCTGGGAAGTGCGCGGCGCAAGCAGTGGGGTGGCTGCCTCTGGCTGGTCGATGAGGAACTTGATCCACTGCCATGCGGCCATCGCTTTCTGCGAGTTTCGGAGGATAGCATAGATGTCCAGCGCTGCCACGCCGATGGTCCCTTTGCCCGCGGGCAGAGGGACCATCCCGGGCACGGCCCGACCCATATCGCTCAAGAAGCCGGCAAAGCGGGCCCGGTCAGCATAGAAGCCCAACCATAGTCCGCACCTGCCCGCCCAGATGGCTCGATTGATGTCCCCCATCTGCGCCCGCACATCCTCGGGAGCCGGATTGGTCTGATAGATGCGCCTCAGCCCCGTATACCATGCGAGCGCATCCTCGTTCGCCGGGCTATCGAGGGTCGGTCGGGTCGGCTCGACCAGGTTATCGACAAGCTGGCCACCGAGAAGATAGGCGAAGATGGCTGCATCACCCATATCCGGGCGGGGGCAGTAACCATAGGTGTAGTCCACAGCACCGGCCGGTGATTGGGCTGTCTGCACTGTCAGCGCGAACTCCTCCAGTGTCCACCTGTTCTCTGGAATCTTGATGCCCGCCGCGTCAAAACGTTCCGTGTTATAGTAAACGACGATCGGATTCATGCCTGCAGGGATGCCGAGTTGCCTCCCTTCGAGCCGCATCGCCTCCGCGGTGCCTTCGACCAGGTCACTGAAAGGGAAGACTGTGTCGGTGGCGGATGTCTCTGCCTCAATCAGGTCATCAAGCGGCCTGAACTCGGCGATGCGTTCGCTCGTCAGGTCCGCCAGTGCCACGCGTACTACATCGCACGTGGTACAGGATGCCTCCATGCTCGCGCCGGGTCCCCCTTGGCTCATCATCTTGACCGTGATATGGGGATACGCGGCCTCAAACTCTTCGATTAGCCTGGCATATGAATCTCTGGCATAGTTTGGCGTAGCGAAGCTGATCGTCACCGGTTCTACAGCGGGCGCGGCCTGCCGGCCGCAGCCGGTGCCGATCAGGATCACTACCAGCAAGCCGACTACCAGGCCACGCGGGCGCGTATATGAACGCAAACTCTGCCTCATAGCACTTATCTCCTCGGCAACGTCAGAAACACCAACTTACACAGCCTCAAACAGCAGCAGTTCCGAGGCCAGCGGGGCCTCAACCCGAATCACCAGGCCCTGCTTCATCAGTACGAGGCCGTCGACCTCGCTCGTCTGCCGGTCGTTGTCAAATGTCACCCGATAGCGTCTCCCCGCATCCAGACCGCGCACGCGCAGCAGATACTCCTGCTCGTTCGGCGCAGCAAGCTGAAACAACCCTACGATCGCGCGCAGCCTGTCCCGCGCGGCGAGCTCAAGGACACCCCAACCTTGAGGCTCCGGCCCTGTCAGGACCGGTGTGTGGTGGAATATCCGGCCGTCGCGCAGGTAGCGACGGACAAAGGTCTTGTACACGTTCACCATGTGTCGGACGCGCTCAGTCTGAACAGGATTGAGCTGTGAAGGCACCGGGTTGAGGAAGGCGACGAGCGGGTGGCCGAACAGCAGGATCCGAGCCTGGAAGTCGAGCGAGGCAGCTTGGTGGCCGCGGACACCCTCGCCCAACAACCCGTTGCAATACTCGGGTGGCAGGGCCATTGTCATACCGTTGAAGATGCTAAAGGAACGCGGGGCCACATGCCAATCACTCACCAGCGTATCGTAGAAATGGCGCATCAGGCCGATGTCGGTGCGGCCGCCACCGCCTGCACAGTTCTGGAAGTAGACGCCGGGAAAGCGCTGCCTCAGGCGATCGTAGACACCATACAGTGTCTCATAGTAACGCCAACTGATGTTCTCGGTGAAGCCCGCCTGCTCAGTCTGCGCGTGATCGGTCACCGGCGTATTGTGGTCCAGCTTGAAAAATTCGACCTCATTCTCCGTGAATACACGGGCAATCTCGGACTCCATCCACTCGGCTGCGCCTGGCGCAGTGAGGTCGAGCAGGTCGCCCAGCCGCCGTTGGCCATCATAGGCGACGGCGACCCACTCGGGATGCTCCTGTGCGATCCGGCTCTTACGCCCGATGCGCTCCGCGTCAATCCAGAGGCCGAACCGCATTCCCTTTTCGTGCGCGCGGTCGCGGATGGGTCCCAGCCCTTGCGGGAAGCGGGTCAGGTCCACGTTCCAGTCGCCCGCCGTCGCGTACCATTCGGGCACGCCGGATGCACCGGGCACCAGCGGCGTGTACCAGCCTGCATCGATGAAGAAGACTTCCGCGCCGAGCGCAGCGGCTGTATCCATCTCGTGGTACACCGATTCGTAGGTGATGTTCTGCTCCGGCCCGATGCCTGACAGAACGAGTCCCGCAAGCGCATCCGGCTGTGCCGGGAAGACCGTCTGCCGCAGGTGGTCATGCATGGCCTGGATGGCACAATCGAGGTCGGCCTGCACCATGCCGACGTGCATTTCAGGGCTGCGAATCGTTTCCCCTGCGGCGAGCACGCGCTGCGGCGCGGGCGCGGCCGGCCCGGCACAGAAGCCCAGCCTGGCCGACAGGTCATCCGTACCGATATCGGCATTCAAGTCGAACTCGAACGAATAGCCGCCTGACCAGGCAAGCTGGCCGATGAAATGCTCACCGGTTGCCTGATTCCGAAGGACAAACATCGGGTGCCGGTAGCGTTCGCGGCGGTAGCGTCCATCGACTCGGTAGGCCGCGTTGGGCAGCTCATGCCACCGGAAGCTGCCCTCGTCGCCCCAGTGGTTGTCCTCGAAGTAGCCAAGCGACCACAGCGCAGCATCCTTGGTGGGCAGATACGATTGCCATCGTTTCGTCCGGTGCAGCACGCCGCTCCATACGTCGCATTGCGCCAGCGCGACCGGACGGTCCGCGAGGTTTGTAATCTCCAGCCAGCGGGTCAGGATGGGCGTACCGTCCAGAAGCGTGTGTATCGCCAACGCGACCGGTCGCCGCGTGTGGCGGAGTCGCACGATCGCGTGCCGCCCTTTCGCCTCTTGTTGCTGCTCGAGGCCTGCCCATTCCCAATGCGAGGCCAGGAGTTGGCCCTCTATCTCGACGTTGAAGACCTGTGGAACGGGATGCTGGTCCGGATCCAGCCGGATGTCATCCGGGTTGATATAGCCCGCACCGTTCCAACCACGGCTGACAAGACGTCCCCGGATGAACGACTCCTCGTAGACCGTGAGCCCAGTACGATAGCTCAAGGTTGGGAATGGATCGTTCGTCAAGTGAATATCGTACCAGGAATGCACTTCCACAGGAGCCGGTGTCATGTTGAACCCCCCGCGCAGTAACGCAGAACTTGTCCCAGAAACTGCCGCGCAGCATCCATGTAACGAGATTCCGACGGGTACATGCTGGCCAGTTGCAGGCACATCTTCAGGCTGTACGCGTCGAAGCGAGCCTGGAAGCCCGCATCCAGCCCGTGACGCTGCCGGTAGGCCGCCATAAGCCACTCGTCTGCCATGCTGAACATGGAAGACAGCTCCCGGGCATAGTCCGCGTAATAGCCCATTACATCCACGAATGCGCTCACATACACACGGTCATCCCGACGATCCACCATCACGTTACCGGTCCAGATGTCGTAATGGGTCAGCGTACCGGTGGGGCCGATGTCCAGCAGCGCGGGCAGCTGCCCGCGCACCTCGGTCAATCCGTCCAACATCGCAGCGTCCAGCAAGCCCTTGTCTCGGGCCTCCGCTACCGCGATGTCGTACCGCGGGACCCAGAAATCGGCCCATGTGGCGGACCGTTTCGACGGGCTCAGTTCGACACCGCCGAAGCCCAGATCTTGGTGCGTGTGCAGATCGATGACATGCTCGGCGATTTCCTGGGCGATGCTGCGCTGCTCGTCCTGGGCCAATGTCTCACGGATCGCAGAGAGCACTTTGCCAGGCACCTCTGACATGACGAGTACGCTGCCAGGTATCTTCTCCCCGCTCGCGTCCAGAAGCAACGGTTCCGGCACGGGCATGGCCGTATGCTGCCGGAAGTAGTGCAGCACGTCGTATTCCCGGCGCAGAGCGGGATCATCCGGCTGCGGCGTGATCTTGATAACCAGGCGCCGCTCGGTCCCGTCCACCGGAACGGAGACCACCCTGTTCCACAGGCCGCCGGTCAGGATCGAGTACCCCTTGCAGCGGGTCTCGACGCCGAGGGCCTCGGTGGCCAGCGCGCTGAGCGTCGCGTCCGTGAGACAAGGATCTATCTTCGCCCGCAGGATGTCTTCCTGTACGTTCATCCTACTCGCGCCGATAGGTCAGGATGAGAGCGCTGGGCGCCTGAGCAACGGCGACGGGAACGCCTTCTTCCATGAGCGCGCGGCCCATCATGTGCAAAACGTGTAGAGTATCAACATTGGTAACCATATACCGGGCGTCCGGGTCCAGGGCGTGCAGCCTGAAGCTCGCCGATGTGTAGGGACTGTGCGGGCGCCGGAAGACCTGCACCACCCCCTGGCCAGACTCGGGCCGGTCAAACTGCCAAGCCAGCCACACATCTTCTTCCAGGCTGTATGAAGTCAGCGGGTAGTAGTCGCCGTAGTAGTTGGGCGCTACGTGTTCCTGCCACTGGCGCTGCATTTGGCGGGCCAGGTTGTAGTCCAGATCGTCGCGCCGCATATCGTAAGCATAGGTGATGTGCGGGCACATCTCGCTGCGAAAGATGTACGGGTCGATCTGGATGGTGCCGGTGCCGTAAAACGGGATCCAGGCCGCGATGCCGTAGGTCTGGCACTGGTTGGAGGTGGGCTGAAAGATATAGTCACTGCGCAACAGAGGCACAGCCCGGCGCAGGGTTTCGATGTCGTTGCGCCGACCGCCGGATGCGCAGGTGTCGATCAGCATGCCAGGGTGACGGCTGCGGAGCGCATCCCAGTAGGCCAGGTAACCCGTTACGTACTTGATTTCCGTGATCCCTTGGCGGTCCGGCGCGTCATGCGCCAGCCAGAAGGGCAGCGGATCGATATTGTAGTCCTGGCGGTAGAGATCGATTCCCTGCTCAGCGATGAACCTGTCGATGTGGTCGATCAACCAGCGGAGGGCTGCAGGATCGCCCATGTTGAGCAGCACCGAAGCCCTGGAAGTCTGCGGTGGGGTATCCGGACCCTGCGGTAGCGTCAGGAGCCACTCCGGGTGTGTATCATAGAGCCAGGTGCCGGGTGTGACGCGTTCCGGCTCGAACCAGACGATGATATCGACTCCTTGCGCGTGGGCATGATCCGAGATGGGGCGGAGGCCGCCAGGAAAGCGATCGGTGTCAACCTCCCATGTGCCGGTGTTGGGCCAGCCCCATATGTTCCAGTACCATCCTGCATCCATCCACCAGTAATCCAGGCGTAATTGCTCTGCCAGATAGCGATCGATAAACAGCTTCTGGCTGGCCGAGTCAGCATGGATCATTTCACTGTATTGGTGTGAACTGCAGGCAGCTACCTGCGGCTCAGGCACCTGGTCCTCTTTATTGCGGGGGGTGTTGTATGCAAGCATCCAGCGCCGCCAGATGTTCTGCGAGCGTTGATGGTCACCGCGCCAGAACTGGACGACCATCAAAGGACCACGCACTTCTTCGTTGGGGTGCAGCACAAAGTGCGTCAGCTCCTGTCCGGCGCGCACGTGCACTGCCGTTTCGCTCGTACGCGTGAACTCCGCGGCCCACTGACCGGGCCAGCCGATGACAACGATGGCGCCCGCGGCCCCGTCCGCATTTTCCCACTCCAGGTTGAAGTAGGGCAGATCGCTGTTCGTGGGACGCCCGCCGGATGTGGTGATGCGCTTCGCAGTCGCTCCGCGCCAGCCGAGGGCAGGTCGCCAGAGGGTGGTCCTGAACGGCTGGTAGTCATCAGGGCGGCAGGGGCTGCCGGTGTTATGGTGCAGGATGAACTCGCCCGCGCCGGCGCGCGCGAAGGCCGCGTCAAACGCCTGGATGTCCTCCAGGATCGGCGTATTGGCCGCGCCGCCGTTGCGGAAGGAAAGTGTCCACTCGACTGTCGGAAAGTCGGCGTACAGGACGATCACCCAGCGCACCATGAGACCAGTGGCCGGATCGGTCCAGGTAAGGGTGTGCTCGGTACGCTGCTCATCCAACTGGCGCGCGCCGGTTTCGAAAGGCCATTCCTGCAGCAATTGCGCAGAGGGTCGCCCACCATAGATAAAGGAAAAGGGCCGCTCAACGGATGCAGCAGCCTGCAAACTCTCAAGCTGGCCAAGCATCCAGTGCCGGAGGTCGGCCATCTCTTCGGGACGAATCGTGGTTGGGAAGGTCACAATACCTCTCCTTGCTCATCCCAGACCAGCTGACGGGCAGCTCCGTCCAGGATCCAGATGAGACGATCAGTTTGTCCTGGTTGCGTTCAATCGGGCATCGCTCAATGCCCATCAGGCCGCAGCAGTTTCTGCGCCCGAGGGCCGTTTGGTTGGCTCGCGCATCAGCACCAACAGCACGATTGCGGCCAGGGGTGCCAGGAGCGCGATCAGGAATGTGCTGCGCTGGCCGAGATACTGCAGGCCCCACCCGGTGAGGGGTGAACCGATCACCGTTCCCAGGTTGATGATGCCCCACAGCCAGGATAGCCCCAGATCGAGTGCCTCACGCGGCGCGGTATCGGTCACCAAGGCGGATGCCAGCGCGGTCGAGATGTACAGTATCGAGTTCAGCAGCGCAGCGAGCCAGAAACTGGCCAGCCCAAAGGCGTGAGCCAAGACGGCCAGCTCCACCATGCCGGCCACGTAACAGGCTAACATCAGGCGGCGACGACCGATACGGTCGGAGAACCAGCCGAGTACCATCGGTGCAGGCAAACTGACGACCGCGCCGATCGCCGAGACGAGGGAGATTTCCGTTGCAGCAAAGCCAAGCTGACTCATCGCCATGAACAAGCCCAGACGGCCTATCAGCCAGGCCAGCGCGCTGCACAGCATGGCCCCTAGCAGCAGGACAAAGCTGGTGCTGAAGAGCGTGCGGTGGTTTCGCTGGGCGACCGCGCGCGCGACCTTTGCCACTCTGACATCGCTCAGGAACAACCCACTGATCAGGCATAGCCCGGCGGCCGTCGCGCAGACCAGGAAGAGCTCGCGGAAGCCCCAGCGGTCCGCGATGGGGCCACTGGCGACGCCGCCGATCAACAGGCTGGCATTCATCGCCAGCGTCAGGGCGCCGAAGACCCGGCCGCGCTCCGCCTGGCCGGCAAGCAAGCCGCCCATGATGGATACCAGTCCGTAACCAGCGCCGGTCGCGATGCCACCGGCGAAATTGACGATCGTCAGCTGGAGCAGAGTCTGGACGCGGCTGAAGAGTAGCATGCAGATCATCAGCGCGGCGGACGCCAGCACAAACAGCAGCTTGCGCCGCTGGCACCGATAGGCGAGTCCGCCCGCACCCACCGTGCCGATGGTCATGGCCACAGTGCCAACCGCCGTGTAATAACCCATGAACGCAGAATCGCCGCCGAGCTGCGCGATGTAGGTCGGCCACAGCGCCCCCAACCCGTTCGCGATGCTGGCGATGAGCAGGTAGGCGGTGAACAGCGCGATCAACGGTTTGGTCTGCATCGCCATCCTGCGCGTGCTGCGGCCAAACATTACCCGGAGACTGGCCGGTAGAACACGGTACGCGAACTGGTCGGGTAAGGCATCGTTACCGGGAAGTCGGCCAGCTCTTCACCCATGACAATTTGCTCCTCCTGCATATCCTCGACCGTGACCTGGTAGCTGCCACCCGCGTTAAGCCCCCGGAACCGGACCTGCTGGTTAACGACCGGGCAGGCCTCGCGGCGAAAGAGGACGGCGAACCCGGCATCCAGATCCGGCCGGTGGAACTGATAGCCGTACCATACGTCCTGGTCGTAAGCGTGCGGGAACAGCGGATAGAAATCGCCGAGCATGAACGGGCGTATCTTGTGGTAGATGGCCACGGTTGACCTAACCACGGCTTCTTTCGCTGGGTCCGCGGTGCTGAGCCGCCCCAGGTGGTTGGTGTAGCAGAGGATGTTGCCGGTGGTCATGCCGGAGCGGAACCCGTAGGCAGGCTCATAGTCGAAATTGCCACAACCGTGGTTGGGCACCCAGCGGAACAGGCCACCGTTTTGTAGCTGCTCGGCGAGCGGTTGGGGGCCGAAGCATTGCATGTCGCTGTGCCAGAGCGGCAGGCCCCGGGTCAAGGTTTCCAGGTCGATGCGTCGGCCGCCGCTGGCGCAGACATCGATGACGAGGCCGGGGTGGCGGATGGCCAGCTCATCCCATAAGGCATAAAGCCCCTCGATGTAGTGGATCTCGGTCATGCCCCGCCTGTCGGGCTGATCGTTGCGCTGCCAATACTCGAGCGGCTCGATGTTAAAGTCCCAGCGTACCCAGTCTACCTGCCACGCGGTCACACACTCGTCCAAGGTGTTGAACAGCCAACGCCACGCCGCCGGATCATCAAGCCGGAACAGGCCGCCTGCGCTGCCCCCGTGAACGAATTCGGGGTGCTCGCGCGCGACCTGCGTGCCGAGGGCAACGCGCTCCGGCTCGAACCACAGCAGGTATTCCAACCCGGCTGCATGCGCGGCCTTGCCGATGGGCGCCAGCCCGTTGGGGTATTTCGTCCGGTCAACCTCCCAGTTGCCCGTGCCGTTGGGGAAGCCCTCTGGGTACCAGTGCTGGGGATCCATGTCGGACCAGAAGACCTCGATGCCTCGCTGGGCCAGGGCCGGCATCACGCTCAGATGCGGCCCTTCATAGCTGCCGTCGGGATCCGTCCAGTTCACGCTGCCGCAGATCGGGGCATAGACGATCTGCCCGTTCCGCCGGGGCACGTAGTGCGTCAGCAAGACCTGGCGGAACAGATTATTGCCGTAGATGGGGTCTGCACCATGCCAGAACACGGCCAGGATGCGCGGGGTGCGGATTGCCTCCCCAGGGTGCAGCACGAAGTGCGAGGTCTCCATACCGCCTTCGACGTGTAGGGGTTCACCTGCGGGCTGGGTGAAGCTCGCCTCCCATTGGCCCGACCAGCCGAGCGCGAACACCACGCCATGATCGCCGGTGGCCAAATTGAAGAAGGGCATGAAACCATCCGACGAACGCCCGCGGTTGGGCACCATCCGGAAGCGGTCGGCAGGTCCGAGCGGCTCGGTCATCGGCGCGAAGCTATACTCCGAGTTGCTCTCGCCCAGCGAATAGTGCAGGGTGAACTGCTCTTCCCGTGCGCCGAGATGGAAGTCGAGAGGCCTGATCTGCTCTAAGACGGGCGTGTCTGCTTCGCTCTTGTTCTCCAGGCGCAGAATCCACTCTACGGCGGGAAGATCGACGTACTCGATCGCGATGCATTGCACCTGGAGGCCCGTGGCCGGGTCGGAATAGGTCACCGTGTGCTCCGTGCGCGCGGCGTCAAGCTCTCGCTGACTGTATTCCCGCTGCCAGATGGGGAGCAGGTCTCCGGACGATTCTCCGGCGTAGATGAAGGAAAAGCCAGCCTGAATGCTGCCGGGCCACGGGGCTGTTGGCTCCGTTTTCCGTTGCAGCTCTCCCTGTGTAAGCTGTTCTACGACCCATTCACGAGCCGCAAGTGCAGCGTCGGCGGTCGAGCCCGTCTCAGGGACGGGCGTGGAAGCGGGAAGGTCAGTCCCCTGCACGGCAATCTTTCCTCCCTGACAGGCAACCAGTGTGCCGGATGCAGTGGCACCCCCCACGAACTTCAGCAACTCGCGCCTCGACAGGCGCACGGATGATGTGGGGTACATCGGTTCTCTCCCGTTCGCACGGTGGTCCGGCCTCGGCCTTGCCGTTAGCTGCCACTTGCCGCCCACCTGATCATGTTGGCCAGCAGCCGGTCGGCCACGGGATGCGTGCCAAGGTGCTCCCGTAGGCGGAGAGTGTTGACCAGGAAGCAGCCCGCGCCCAGACGATAGGCGCCGAGTGCGACGCCGGAGGTGTAGCCGGTGGGACAGGTGTAGCCGATGGCGAAGCCAGCGACGATCGTCTCGTCTGGCGGGTCCTGATCCTGGAACAGACGCAGTGGGATGATGTCCCGGTAGTACTCCCAGTCCATGATACCGCCGGATGGCAGACCGTCGAAGATGGGATGGCGTTTCGCGACATCCTCGCGATGGTAGATGCTGTTGTAGAAGATGTCGCAGCGGCCTCGCTTGGCCAAGGGCAACCAGTGCAGCGGATCAGCGCCTTGGTCGTAGGTGGCCGGATCCAGGACGATGACCCACGCGCCCGCCGAGACCCGGCGCCAGAGTCCCTGCCAGGCAGCTGAGGCTCCCCCGGAAGCGGGGAGGTTGCCAACGAGGATCACCTCGCGCGCGTGTCCAGCTTGCGCTACCGACGCACTTGGCTCGAAGGCCTGGTAGGCGGCTCCACGACGCGCAAGCCACTCGGCGAGCCTGCCGTCATCCTCCCACACCGTCACCGGAACGGGTAGCGCCAGGCGCGTGTCTTCACCAACATAGAAGGTCGCCCGGCCGCCCGCCGGAGCCGCGCCACGCTCGATCTGCAGGGCGAATTGATATGGGCCGGGCCGCCCATCTGCGATCACTTCTACGGCGAGGACAGGGATGGCCAGCGGCGGGTCGCTGCCCGGCGCAGGAGTCGCGACGGTCAGGTCCAGAGAGCGCTCCCAAACGATGCCGCCGGGGCCGAAGACGCGCGCCGTCGCCGGGTAGATGCCTGGAGGCAGGATGTCTTCGTTGGCGAGCACGGCCTCTAGCCGAACCGGCCGGCCCCGATAGACATGCCGCGGCTCGACGAAGAGACACCAGCGCAGCGGCGCCAGCCCGTCGGCGAGAGCGTCGAGGACGCACGGCTTGAATTCGCGCCAGGTCGTCCAGAGGCCTTCTGCCGTCATGCCCTGGTCGACCGTGCCGGTGAGGTTATAGCCGCAGATGTGCGGGTTAGCGCGGATGGCATTGAGGCTGTTGAGGCGCTGTGCCGCGTGCAGGACCTGGCTCTGGTGCAGCATATCCTCGGGGAAGGGCGCGACCTCGTCCATCCCATACCTCTGCCAATCGCGCTCATACGCCGCGGCCCAAGCATGATAGTACGCACCATCCTCGAAGAGGTCCGCCGATTTGCCGGCCTGCTCAAAGAGCCGCGTCACGCGGATTGCATTGACGGCACTGGCGATGCCGTACTCGCCGATGTAGACTGGTTTGGTATCGTGGCCCAGGTCACGCAGGAAACGGATCGTCTCCGGACTGTGCGGGGTCGGGGGGTACATGTGGGCGTCGCCGACATGCTCGAAGTAGCCGCCGGGATAGCCGCCGAAGGTATGCGGCTCCTTTAGGTTTTCATAGCGTAGAGCGCCAGGCGCCTCAGCGCCCCACTGGTGTTCCCACGCGACGGACCCGGGATTGCTGACCGAACCGATCCCCAGCTCGCAGTCCATGCGGCCAGTATTGAGCAGGACCAAGCGCGTGGGGTCGAGAGAGCGGATCAGCGGCAGCATGCCTACGGCATGGCGGAACACCGGGCCATCCATCGTCTCGTTCAACAGACCCCAGATGACCACGCTGGGATGGTTGCGGTCGCGGCGGATCATCTCCTCATTTGCGGCGTTAAAGCGCGCGCCGAAATGGGGCGAGTACTCCATACACCAACTCGAGTAGGCCTCTTCATACACCATCAGGCCGAGCTCGTCGCACAGGTCTAGCTGGGCAGAGGTCGCCAGGCCGGCAATGAAGCGGATTGCGTTGAATCCGGCCGCCTTGGCGTTCAGGATGTCACGGCGGAACGCGGCCGCGACCTGCGCCGGGGTCATGGCCGAGGGCCAGTCGTTGCCCGTATGTGAGCAGCGGAAGAAAATCCGTCGTCCGTTCAGGCGGAAATAGCCATTCTCGACGCGCAGATGGCGGAATCCGCAGCGTACGCTGTAGGTATGGCGGAGCGGGGGATCAACCTGCGCGGCCAGGGTGACAGCTACGCGGTAGAGGTAGGGGTCGTCCGTGCTCCAGAGGTGCGGAGAGGGCACCCTGCACGCCACCGCCGTTGTGGTCGTGCCCTGACCGCAGAGGACTTCAAGCATCGCGGTTGCGATGGGGTCTCCGCCGCCCGCCGGTTCGACCGTTACTGCCAGAGCGCCGCATGCGGGCGCTGCTACCATGTCATTGCGCACGGCGATCTTGAGATCCAGGTCGCCGGTTGCGGGATCGGGCTGCGCGAAGAGATCCGTTACCCGGATGGCCGGCAGGACGACAACCGTGACCGGGGCGACGATGCCGCCCCGGTTGAAGGACCAGCCGATGCGATAGTCGACGCGCTTGTTGCGGTGAGGCGTTTCGTTGAGAACGATGCCGTCCACCGGCTCATCGAGCGGATTCAGTACGCAGACGGCCAGCCGGTGGTCCGCCGTAGCAGGCAGGCGACGGACGGCATCCGTAGCATCGAGCTCGAACGGCGTCTCGCCGCCTTCATGGCTGCCGATATAGGATCCGTTGATCCACACCTGTGCCATGTAGTCGACAGCTGCAAACCGTACAAGACACCGCTGGTGGGGATCAGGTACCTCCGGGAGCCGAAAGGTAGTCCAGTACCAGGCGAGGCCGTGATAACCCGGAAAGGGCTGCTGGATCAGGCCGGGCACGGACGACGCGACGGCGTCGGGGCCTGGGCCGCGGTCGAACCACCGTTCGTCGCGGCCCACGTTCCTGGGATCGCGTGCGATCCACCAGGGGCCGGTCAGTGTTAGCATCAGACGGCCTCGAACAGAAGCAGTTCGGATGTCAGTGCGCCCTCCAGCCGCACAGGCACACCCTGCTTCATCAGCGAAAAACCATCCACCTCGCAGGTCTGCCCGGTGTTGTCCCAGGTGACACGATAGCGCCGGGCAACATCGAGGCCGCGCAGGCGGAGCAGATATACAGGCTCGTCCGGATCGGAGAGTTGGAAGACACCTGCAATCCCCCGTGAACGGTCAGCGGAGGCCAGTTCCAGGACCCCCCACCCCTTCGGCTCCGGCCCATCGAAGGCCGGGGTATGATGGTAAATGCGACCGGTCGCCATGAAGGGTCGCACGAATTCCTTATATAGCTTGACCATATGCTGGACACGACCGAGCAGTGCCGGGCTGGCCGGCTTGCCGCGCGGAGCGAGAAAGCCCATGGTGGGCCGGACAAAGAGCAACAGCCTGGCCTGAAAGTCGACGTCGCCGGTGATGTGGCCGTCCTGACCGCCAAGCAGCCGGTCAACATATTCGGGCGGAAGCGCCATGGTCATGCCGTTCGTGATCGTGAACGAACGTGGAGCTATCTGCCAATCCGTTACCCAGGTGTGGCTGAAATTGCGCACCAGGCCGATATCGGTGCGCCCGCCACCGCCGGCACAGCTCTCGAAAATCGTGTTCGGGAAGCGCGCGCGCAGGCGCTGGTAGATGCCATAGAGCGCCTGGTAGTAGCGCCAGTAGCCATTTTCGACATATCCGTCGCGCTCGTTGTATGAGCCTGGCCCAAGGCCGCCGACGTTGTAGTCCAAGCGGAAAAAGTCTAGCTCCTCCCTTTCGATCAGGCCGGCAATCTGGCCCTCCATCCATTGAGCTGCGGCGGGCTGCGTGATATCGAGCAGACCGCCAAGACGCTGCTCACCATCGTAAGCTGTGCCCAGCCATTCGGGGTGTGCCTGCACGATGGTGCTCTTGGGACCAATGCGCTCGGCATCCATCCATAGCCCCCAGAGCAGCCCCAGCTCATGTGCGCGATCCCGAAATGGCTTCAAGCCATCAGGGAACCGCTGCCGGTCCACCTCCCAGTCCCCGACTGTGGACCACCAATCGCTGTGAGGCGCGGCATACCAGCTTGCATCGATGAAGAACACCTCAGCCCCAGCCTTGGCGCCGTTCTCTATGGCATGCCACACGCCGTCTACTGTGATTTCGACCTCGGGCCCGATGCCGGTTTCGATCCAGCCACCGCGGCCGCGCGCCTGGGGCAGGAAGACGCTTTTGCGAAGATGATCGTGCATGGCCTGAATGGCCTCGTCCAGATCGCCAAACACCAGGCCTAGGTGCATCTCGGGCGTGACAATCGTCTCGCCTGCAGCGATGATGCGCTGCGGAGCAGGCGCATCAGGCCCGGCGCGGAAGAAGAGGCGCGCGGAGCCGTCGGTCAGCCCCACGTCCGCATCCAGATCGAACTCGAAGGCGTAGCCGCCAGACCAGGCAAGCTGGCCGATGAAATGCTCGCCGGTGGCATTGTTGCGCAGAACGAACATCGGGTGCCGGTGGCGATCACGGCGGAAACGACCGTCGATGCGGAAGCCGGCATTGGGCACCGGGTGCCACTGGAAATTGCCTTCATCGCCCCAGTGCGAGTCCGCCATGTAGCCGACAGAATAGAGCGGCGCGTTCCGGTCTCTCAGGTGGGCGCGCCAGCGCGGGGTGGTCTTGAGCACGCCGCTGAACGGATAGGCCGCGGCCAGGGCCGCCGGCCGGTCACCGGTGTTGGTAATCTCGAGCCAGCGCGTGAGCACCGGCGTGCCGTCGAGCAGGGTATGTACCTTGACCGTCACTGGGCGCACCTCGTGCCGGAGCGTGACGATCACATGGCGTCCCTGTGCCTCCAGGTTCTCCTCCAGCCCGCCCCAGGCCCAGTGCGAGGCGAGCAACTGACCATCGATTTCCAGCCAGAAGGCCTGGGGGGTAGGGTGCCGGGCGGGATCCAGCCGAGGGCTCTCCCAGTCATTTAGGAATCCGGCGCCATTCCAGCTCCGGCCCACATAGCGCCCTTTGATCAACGATTCTTCGTAGGCCACCAGCGCCGTCCGATAGCCCACAGTTGGCGCAGGCTCCGTTGTCAACTGCACATCCGACCATCTCTCCGGTTCAAAGGCTACCATTCTGTCGCTCCTTTCAGCGCTGCTGCCCCACGCCTGCCGCGTAAGACAGGAGATTCGTTAGCAAACTATCGGCCGCGGGATGCCTGCCGAGGTTATCCAGGATATTGAAGGTGTTCAGGATGAAGGACCCGGCCCCGTAGCCATAGCTGGCTAACAGGAAACCCGCTGCATACCCGCCGGGGCAGGAGTAGCCGAGAGCGAAGGCAGCAGCCATAGTTTCAGCAGGCGTGTCTTGACCATCGAAAATCTTGTGGGGTATGACCGGGCCGTAGTAATCCCAGTCCAGCACCCCCGGCCCAGCCAGGCCATCGAAGACGGGATGCGCTTTTGCCACGCACTCCTTGTGATACAACCAGTCATTGAACTCATAGCACCGGCCGCGCGTCTCCGTGCTGCCTGCACCCAGCGGCAACCGCGCCAGCGGATCATCGCCGCGCTTGAAGACGGCAGGGGAGAGAAAGATGGCGACCGCTCCGCTCGTGATGCGATCCAGCAGTGCCTGCCAGGTCGCATAGAGCGTCGCCTCAGACATCTGGCTCAGGTCGCCGACCAGGACGACCCGCGACGCAGCTGGCTGACCGTCTGACCTGGCCAGAAATGGCACGGCTGCCACGCCATGAGCTTTCAGCCAGTTCGATAGCCGGCCCGTACCCTTCTCTTGCCCATCCTCGAGGACCGCCACGGAATGACCTGTGCTGACGGCTGCTGTGCGCGCACGGTCGGCCAGCGTGAACTTGAGGCGTCCGCCGGCAGGCCCGGCTCCGTGTTCAATGGTCGCTGCGAACTCGTAGTTCCCCGGAGGACCGGAGAGCTCGACCCGCCCGGCAAAGACGGGCACGGCCAGTGGCGCGGGGCGGCCCGGCTGGCCCGCCGGAATGCAGGCGACCGTGGTCTGCTCCCAGGCGACTCCGGCAGGTCCGACAATACGCAGCCGGACCGGATATTCACCCGGCGGCAGCACATCTTCGTTGGCCAGCACGGCTTCGACCTCGACCGGCTCACCGAGATAGCCATGCAGCGAGCCGCTGGGGAGGTTCACAAACAGGCACCAGCGGACAGGCGCCCAGCCATCGCTCATCGCGTCAGCCAGGCCGGGCTTCCACTCACGCCAGAAGGTCCAAACGCCTTCGCCGGTCATGCCGTGGTCGAGCATGCCGGTCAGATTGAAGCCGCAGATCTGCGGGTTCGACCGGATGGCATCGAAGCCCATTAGACGCTGGCGCGCGTGAAGCCGCTGGCTATCGCGGAGCATGTCTTCCGGGAAAGCGTAGACCCCGTCCATACCGTACCGCTGCCAATCGGCCTCAAAGTGCTCAGCCATGGAGCGCATCAGGGCGTGATCTTCCGGTTCTTCGGGCCCGGTGCTGCTCCGGCGTGCCGATTGCTCGTACAGCCGCAACTCGCGGATGACATTCATGACGCTGCCGATGCCATACTCCGAGAGAAACACGGGCTTCGTTCCTTCACCGAGCGTGCGGAGGAAATGGATCGTTGCAGACGTATGTGGCGTGCGAGGATAGACGTGCGCGTCGCCGACCTCACGGAAGTAGCCGCCCGGATAGCCCAGTTTCCAGGAGTAAGGCGCGGGCGCGGCTCCGGGCGCTTCCGCGCCCCAGACATGCTTCCAGCCTTCCGACCGAGGATTGCTAACCGAGCCGATTCCCAGATCGCAGTCCCAACGCCCGCTGCTCAGCAGGACCAGGCGGGTAACATCCAGTGACCGGACGAGCGGCAGCATGCCGGCGGCGTGGCGAAACACCGGCCCATCGACGGTCTCGTTCAGCAATCCCCAGATGACGATGCTCGGATGATTGCGGTCACGCAGGATCATCTCGCGCACCGAGAAATCAAACCGCTCACCCATCTTGGGCGAATCCGCCAGCAGCCAGCCAGCCAGGGTCTCCTCGTAGACAAGCAGACCGATCTCGTCCGCCAGGTCGAGTTGGTACGGATGGGCGACACCGGAGATGTAGCGGACCATGTTGAACCCGCAGGCTTTGGCGTAGATGAGATCGCGGCGCAACAGGTCAGGCGCGGTTGGGGGCGGCAGGATTTGGCCAATCGGGCTGTGATTTCCCGTGTGCGTGCTGCGCACAAAGATACGCCGGCCATTCAACTGGAAATAACCATCTACCACGCGGAAATCCCGGTACCCGAACCGCACCGACCAGGCTGAGGACGCAGGCGTCCCACAACCGTCGGTCAGCGTGACCCGCACCGTGGCCTGATAGAGCGCCGGAGCATCCAGCTCCCACAGCCGGAAATCGGGGACGCGCAGACTGACCTGGACGGTCGTGTCTCCGGGCACCACTTCCCGGTCAATCGAAGCCAAGGCTGCGACAGCTGCAACTTCCGCTTCGCCCGTGGCAGCCGGGGCGACGGAGAATGCCAGCTCACACGCGCACGGGATTCCGGCCTTGTTGGACAGAGTCGCCGTCACTACTGCTTCGCCCGTCTGCCAGTTGGCGTCCACGAACACATCCGTGACGTGAACGACTGGGGCCTGGGTCAACTCGACAGATTCGGTGATGCCGCCGTAGTTATACGAGCCTCCATTGGCAAAGGGCACGTATTTGTTGCGATGGGGTGTCTCGTTCAGGACGATGCCGTCTATCGGCTCGTGATGTGGATTCACCACGCGCACTGTGAGCCAATGCGCCGCGTCGGAAGGCACGGCCGCCAGCGCGTCGGTGACATCCAGCGTGAAAGGCATCTCTCCGCCCTCATGCTGCCCAACGTAGATCCCGTTGACCCACACATCGGCCAGGTAGTCGACGACTCCGAAGCGCAGAAGATATCGTGCCTGGGGATAGAGCGGAGGCTCCGGGGTAAAGGCACGCGTGTACCATGCAACGCCGTGGTAGGCTGGAAACGTCTGCTGGATGATGCCGGGAACCGTGGTACGCTCGGCAGCAGGGAGGGAAGGCATCGCGTACCAGTGCTGTTGCCGGCCCACGTTATCGGGATCGCAGGCTAACAGCCATGTGCCGTCGAGGATGTTGCGCTGATGTGACACTGCATATCTCCTTAAGACTGTAACGCTTGGGCGTCGGTCAAGGCAGCGTCTGTTTCGCGTACTTCGAGAGGTAAGGGGGGAAGCGGGCCGGTCAACTCGGTGTAAGGCTTGCAGGCCGCAGCCAGTAGCGACGCGACCAGTACGACAGCCAGGGTAAACAGGACGGACGGCAGCAGGCAGGCAGGCGCCCGTCTGCCGATGTGGAGCACTTTTGACCACGGCGGGTGTCTATGCCGCAGGACGCGGCAGCGACGCCTTGGGCGCGCGTCGCCGCGATAAACAAAGCGGTCAAGCTTCGTGGGAGGTGACCACAGCACTATGACCTGCCATCAACCTTTCAACCCTGAGGTCTGTGCCCCGCGCACAAAAGTCCGCTGTGATAACGCGTAGGCGACCAGGACCGGCAGGACTGTCAAGAGCGAGCCGGTGATCCACAGATCATAGCGCGTCCAGTAGATGCTGCGTAGGCCATTCAGGAACAGAGGCAGCGTCTGTTTGTCCATCGAGTTGATGATCACCGAGGGGAAAAGGAAGTTGTCCCACTGTCCCAGAAAGGTGAAGACCGAGATCGTCGTCAGCGGCGCCAGGGCCAGCGGCATGACCACACGCGAGTAGATCCAGAATTCGCCCGCGCCGTCGATGCGCGCGGCCTCGATGAGTTCTGTCGGGATGCCCTCGCAGAAGCTGCGCATGGTGTATATCCCGAAGGTGCTCCACAGGCTGATAACTACCAAGGCCCACAGGCTGTCGACCAGCTTGAGTTCAGCGACCTGCACATAGAGTGGGATCATGATGACCACGAAGGGAAGCATCATGGTCGCCAGGATGATCTTGAAGAGCACTTCCTTGAGCGGGAAGCGATACTTGGCGAAGACATAGCCGGTCGCTGAGGCCGTCAGCGCCTGAACCGCGGTTACAGCCGCGGCGACCCAGACCGTATTCCACATGGCCAAAGGGAAGCCGCGGCGAGTGAAGATTTCGTAGAAGGTGGCGACCGACCACTGCTTGGGGAGCAGGGTTGGAAAGGGATCGATCAGTTCCTGGTAAGGCTTGAAGGCCGAGAACACCAGGAGAATGAAGGGGGTGATGGCCAGGAAGGAGAGGACCGTCAGCAGCGCGTAGGCCGGCACCTGACCGAGCACCTTGCGCACACGGGCCAGGCTCGCTGTGCCCCGATACCTTCTGGTTGGTCGCGGTGAGGAATTCAACATTGTGGCACCCATCGGTCTGACTCCTCAGTACTCAAAGGTGGCGCGCAGGCGGTTGGTGGCTGTCTGGATCAGGAATACGATGACAAACAGCCAGACGGCTATGGCTGAGGCGAAGCCGAAACGCCAGTTGGTAAAGGCCTCGGTGTAAAGCCAGATGCTCAATACGGTCGTGGCGTACCCTGGTCCACCCGCATTCTTTGGCAGGAGCGCGGCTGAGACGTACACCTGCAGCCCCTGGATGAGCAGCATCGTGACGACCAGCATCAGTATGGGCGACAGCAGCGGCATCGTTACGCGCCAGAAAACCTGCCAACCGTTGGCGCCGTCCACGTACGCAGCATCATAGAATTCCTGGGGTATGTTCAGCAATCCTGCGGTCAGGAGGACCATATACGTACCGAGGATCTTCCAGGCGTCGATGACTGCAACCGTAGTCAGCGCGGAGCTTTCGTCCGTTAAGAACTTGCTCTCCGGTAGCCCCAGTGCGCGCAGGCCCGCGTTCACGATGCCGGTATCGGGGTCAAGGATTTGCTTGAACAGCAAGGTCATCGCCACCAGAGAAACTACGACCGGTATGAAAATGGTGAACTGATAGAAATTGCGCCCCCGCTTGATCGAGATCAGAGCCATCGACGTTAGGAGCGCGAGCGGAAAACAGAACAGCCATAGCTCGGCGGCATAGATGAGGGTTTTGCTGGTGGCAATCGGGAAGAGAAAATGCTGAGTGACTAATTCGAAGTTCTGCAGGCCGATGAACCGCACCTTATCCGGTTCAAGATAGTTTTGATTGGTGAGCGCCATAACCAACCCACGCACGATAGGACCAATCGTAAAGAGGCCATACCAGGCGACTGTCGGCAACAGGACCATCAAGCCAAACCAAAACTGTGGCCGCCTGAGCGCCTTGCGGATCTGCTGGCGCGTCCCGCGCGGCTGCAGGGTTACCTGGACCGCGCCAGCAGGCAACCTGGACTCCGTATGTGCCATCACTACCCTCCACGCATCGATTGCGGTGCCCACTCGGCACCGATGTCTCGCCGCACAAGCTCTACTTGCCGCGATCACACGTCGTTGTGCCAAGGGCTTGGTTGATGGATCCCGTTACGGCAAACTCCTACTGAAGGGCCTGCTTCATACGCCTGAGAACTCGCTGCGAATGCTGGGAGGTTCTTCGCGCGGAGTTTGCCGTAACGGATGTTGCGTTGCAAGCTCCACCAGGAGCGACGTCAGACCGTAGCTCCGCGTGAAGGTGGCGCTTGCGAGCCTGGTTGTAGCTGGAACTCTTACGTTGCGGCTACGTCGGCATCCCACTGCTGGAGCTGGTTCACAGCACGCTCCTGGATCAGTTTCGCGCCCTCGGCCGAACTGAGCTTCCCGCCCCGGATCTGCGTACAGACATCCGAGACGGCGGACTCGACCTGGCCAATGTACCATTCGCCGCCGAAGAAGGTCTGGTCCTTCAGCATGTCGAACTGGCCCCTGTACATCTGGCGAATCACATCGCTGTACTTCTCGCCGGTGTCATCCCACATCGGATGGTCATTCGCCTTGATCAGCGGTACAGGCACCATGTAGTTGGCGACGTAGTTCGTCATCCAGACTTGCTGTCCTTCAACGGTCGTCAGCCACTTCAGGAACTCCACGGCGTTGGCCTGGTTCGCGACCCTGGGCAGGGTGATGAAACCCCAGCCACCTTCGCCCATCCACTTGTTAGGTTTGCTCGGGTCGGCGTTCGGGGGTGTGAAGCACTCGTACCATAGGCCGACTTCTTCCAGGAAGAAGAGAACTGCGACGTTGCCACGGGCAACGGCCACCTTTTGCTGCTGTGCCAGGTTGGTCTGCGAGTCGCCCTGGTCCGCCTCGATGCCCATCTTGACCGGCGTTTCCACCAGCAGTTCCAGCACCTTGACGGTGTCGTCGTTGTCGAAATCGAACTTCCGGGCATCTGCGTCCCACCACATGCGGTCCATCTGGTGCAGCATGCTTGAAACGTACGAGAACTCCCAACCTGCGCTGCTCAAGCCGTAGCGGATGACCTTGCCATCCTCTTCAACCTGCAGCTTCTGCGCAAGCTCCCACATCTGCTCATAGCTGTCGAACTGGAGCTTGCCATTCTTCGGGGGATAGAGCTTGGCTTCCTCGGCGGTGATCTTGTTATACTTGAGATCCTCGGTGGGCCAGGCGCCTGCGATGCTGATCGTGCTGAACTCAGTTGGCACACCGTAGATTTTGCCCCGCCACGTGTAGCAGGGGATGCCGTCGCCGAACCAATCCTTCGCAGGATCGGAGCCGGCCGCTTTATACACAGAATCGTCGATGTCTACAACGGCATTCTTGGGCAGATACGAGGCCAAGCCCTTGCCCATCACGCAGGCTACATCAGGGGGCGTGCCCGCGGCGAGTGCCACGAGCGGTTTGCCGAATGGATCATCCTGCGGCTGCACAACCACCTTGATGCCCGTCTTCTCGGTGAAGGCTTTGCCCAGCGCTTCATACTTGGTGATGTGCGGATCGTACTTGAGACCCCACAGGATCAATTCGCCACTTGCTGCAGGTGCGGGGGCTTCCGCTGCCGGTTTCTCGGCCTCGGCCCCACCCTCTGCAGCAGGAGCTGCCGCGGGCGCGGCCGCTGGAGGTGCACAGGCTGCGACGACGCCTGCTGCCGTTGCCAAGCCCAGCGCCTTCACCATCTGGCGTCGGGTCAGCTTCGTTCCTTCGTCTAGACTCATTGCCGATCCTCCTTGTGGCTGAACGAGGAGAGCAGTTCGAACACTGCTCGGGGCACCGCCGTGCTGGCTGGCATAACCGTCACGGCTGAGCTTGAGTGGCTGAGACTCATCCCTGGGGTTCATGCAGCTTGTGACGCCTCCTTGCCCTTCGTGTATGGGGGAGCTGGCTCTGGCACGCGAGTTACCAGACGAACCATGCGAAATCGGAACCGTACTGCATTGCTGGGATTATCACGCTTACTGGCCGACCGTTGAGGTCAAAAGCCAGTCACACTCGGTCGGATTAGGACTAGACAAATCGCGCGAAATCTGATATAGTAGCCGGGAAACTGTTTACAATCTACCATACCTTTTATCCCCTGTCAAGTATATCTTGACAAAAATAGACCCGTATGTTAGGTTCTGCCGCGCTGGTCCAGGATGGACCCGTCAGCAGGTCAGAAAGGCCGCATCCATGCCGCAACCTCGTCAGCGCGTCGTCTTCCAACCTGAAGTCCGCCAGGGATTACAGCAAGGCATCCATGTCGTCGTCTCAGCAGTCCGTCCCACTTTGGGTCCCCAATCACGCGTGGTCGCCTCAGAACTGCACACCGGCGCGAACTCATTCGAATTTCTGGATGACGCTGGCACCATCGCCCGCCGCATCATCCAGTTGCCCGACCGCGACCAAGATGTCGGCGCGATGCTCGCACGCAAGACCATCTGGCAGGTCCATGACGAGGCCGGAGACGGTGCGGCCACGGCAGCCGTGATCTTCGAGTCCGTCTTTGAGCAAGGGATGAAGTACATCACCGCGGGCGGCAACGCCATGGCCCTGCGGCGGTATCTTGAGGCAGGCCGTGACACCATCCTGGCCGAGCTGGCCCGCATGACCGTCCAGGTGAGGGGACCCCGGGGACTGGCCGAGTTCGCAGGGTCGATGTGTGAAGACGCAGAACTAGCAGAATTGCTCGGTGAGATCTTCGACATCATCGGCGAATGGGGACGCCTGGACATTCGGGAGGGCCAGGGGCGCGCTTTGGAGCGTGAATATGTCGAAGGCCTCTACTGGGAAGGAGCCGCGTTCGCGCGTGAAATGCTGGGTGGCCCCCAACGCGACCGCGTCGAGCTGGAGGAAGCGGCGCTCCTGATCTCAGACCTGAAGGTTCAGAAGGCCGAGGACATCGTACATCTGCTGACCACAGCGCGTGCGACAGGTGTGCGTGCGCTCCTGTGCATCGTACAAGACCTAGCGCCCGCCGCGCTCAGCGTGCTCCTCGCCAATAACAGGCCAGGCGAATTCCAGGTCGTGGCGGCGAAGATGCCGTTTATGGTGCCGCTAAAGCAACAGGGCATCCTCGGGGATTTGGCACTGCTCACGGGAGGACAGGCCATCATCGGAGATTCCGGCCAGACGCTGGCCACAGTGCGAGCCATTGACCTGGGGCGCGCGCGGCGCGCTTGGGTTGACCGGCACAATTTCGGGATTGTGGGCGGTCAGGGCAATCCCAAGGCGATACGCAAGCACATGCGCACCTTGCGGACAGGTTTTCGCGCCGCTAAAGATGCGGAACAGCGCGACCTGCTGCGCGAGCGCGCCGGTAAGATGCTCAGCGGCTCAGCCACGCTTTATATTGGTGGCGCGACCTCCCTGGAGATCGCGCAGCGCAAGGCCACGGCCGTACGCGTGAGTGAAGCTTTGCGGGGCGCGCTGCGCGAGGGCGTTGTCCCTGGGGGCGGGGCCGCGCTCCTCGCCTGCCGGCCCGCACTGGCACAGCGACTGGCTGACAGCCGCGAGCTTGATGAGCGCATGGCCTACCGCATCCTCATGCGCGCGCTGGAAGAGCCGACCCGCACTATCATCGCCAATGCAGGGGCCGACCCCAGCGAGGTGATGCCGCAAATCAAGCAGGCGGGCGAGGGTTACAGCTATGACGTGCAGGCCGAGCAGGTGCAGGACATGGCGGCAGCCGGCATCTGGAGCGGCGCCAGTGTGACCAAGTCCCTCGTGACCTCGGCCATCACGACTGCTGCGATGGCCCTGACTATCGAAGTGGTGGTTCATCGCGAGCGGAAGATGGAGGTCGAGCCATGACAGGCCCCTCAAGCGTGGGGATGCAGCAGGCCAACATGTTGGCCGAGTGGATCTATGGCCTGATAGCAGCTACTGCCCCGGCTGGAGGCTCGGTCCTGTACGCCGCGCGCGGCTCCGGCCTGTACAGATCAACAGATGGCGGCCACACCTGGGATGACTTGTATGCTGGACTTAACTTGCCTGGCCCGCTGGCAACCGCCGCGGTCGCGCTGTCGTCCGCGTACCCGAGCGACGGCACCCTGTTTGCGGGTATGGCGGGGGCCGTCATGTACTCGCGCGATCACGGGCAGAGCTGGCAGGCTGCGTCGCTGGCCTCGCCCGCGCCAACGGTGACCGCGCTCGCCGTTTCGCCGGATTACGAGCGTGACGGGGTCGTCTTTGCTGCGAGCGCAGAGGATGGCATCTTTCGCTCCAAGGATCGCGGAGGACGCTGGGGCGCCTGGAATTTCGGCCTGCTCGACCTGAACACGCTCTGCCTGGCACTCTCGCCTGCGTTCGGCCATGACCAGACCCTCTTTGTCGGGACAGAGAGCGGGATCTTTCGCAGCACGAACGGGGGCCGGGCATGGCGCGACGTGGAGTTTTCGGAAGATCATGCCCCGGTTCAATGTCTGGCAATCTCGCCTGGCTATCGCGATGATGGCGCGCTGGCCGCAGGAACCGAGTCGTGCGGGCTGTTCTTCTCACACGATGGGGGCGAGACCTGGCATCGTGTTGCCGAGGACGTCATCGCCGGTTCGGTTGTCACCGTGGCGATCTCGGCCGCAGGCCAGCATCAACGGGTGCTCGTCGCGACCGATGAAGCGCTCCTCGTGTCAGACGATGCAGGGGCCTCATGGAGTCTCCTGCTCCAGGAAAGGAACACGCAACTCACATGTTGCGCTGCGCCGGTGGACCTGATATCGGGCGGAGAGGTCTTCGTTGGTACTATGGACGGCAAAGTTCTGCGCGGGACATTGCCCGCAGCAGCTTAGTTTCTATCGTGGAGGTAGTGGCCCATGGAAGCTTTGGGCATCACGCCACCTGTACACAATCAACTCTGGCAATCGGTCCTGCATCAACTGCGGGTGGCTATCGTAACCGGCGCACTGCCGCCAGGCACGCATCTGGTTGAGGTGGAGCTGGCCACGCGACTTGCGGTTAGCCGGGGGCCTGTGCGCGAGGCGCTCGCCCGGCTGGAGCACGAAGGGTTAGTCGTCAACTACCCGTATCGCGGCAGGTTCGTCGCGGAAATCACGGAAGAGGATATCCACGAAATCTATGATCTGCGCCGGCTCATTGAAGGCCGGGCCGTAGAATCGCTGGGCGAAAAACTGGACCCAGCGGACATCGAGCGCCTGCGTGAGATCAGGAAGCAAATGGTCCTGGCGCTCAACGAAGGCCGTAACGAAGACTTCGCCGACCTGGACATCGAATTTCACCGCCAGATCATTACTATGAGCAAGCGCGAGCGCCTGCTGAAAATCTGGAATACACTCTCCAGCGTCACCCATGCTTTCATCGTCTTCAACGCACGCAACGATCCTGAAGCCATCGCGCTGATCGCCGGTCCGCATGAGACCATCCTCGAAGCGCTCATCCGGCATGACACCGTCGCCGCGCGAGAAGCCCTGATCCAACACCTGATCGAAGCGGAGGTGGGACTCATCGCGGCCAAGGCAAAGTCAAACAGGGCGTAAATGGTTTGTGGCGCCGTGGTCAGCTGCTGTCGCCTGCCGCCGCGCCCGTGCACCTCACTGCCGGGGTGCGCGTCATAATGCCACTCCAATCCTCTGCCTGACGCTCCATCTGGCACTGCCGGTGATATCTCCACTTTGTGACAAATCAGCACATCTGTGCTACCATCTCCCCCGGCGGCTACGGGCCGACGGCCACACGCCGCCGCATCCCTGTTCCAGCGAGACAGCGCCGTGCACAACCATTACTTCACCCTGGCCAGCCCCTTCCGGGACCTGTTCGTGTGGCTCCGGGAGTACCTTGAGATCTACCCGCCGCCCGGCTTCCCGAATGTGCGGTTGACCGGCGAGCCGCCCCTGCTGCACGAGGATGAAGTGACCCGCAGCCTGGGCGTGCAGTTCCATGGGCGGCAGGGGGACGGGTCGGACGTGCTGCTCTTCGAAGTGGTCGCCCATGAAGCCCGGGGCAGCTGCCACGAGACCAGCCGCGCCCCCTGGTTCTGGACCCGGCTGGAGCGGCTCGCACCCGCGCGCACCTCCGGCCAGGCCCAGCCATTGCCTGACCCCCCCGGCCGCCTCCTCGCCAGCTCCCTCACACCGCCGGTGACCGCCCCAGCGGCCGTCGCAGCGGCGACGCCTGTGCCCGCAGCGCCGGACACCGAACAGCCAGAGCCAGCGCCACCCATCAAGTCTCCACCGACACAGCCAACCGGCGGTCAGGAAGAGGCGCTGCAGCTCCCGCAACCTTCCTCAAGCTCATCCAACAGCACGAGGCGCCAGCGCTGCAAGCCCGGACCCAAAAGTCACTCCTTGGCAGAACGGGATCAGGCATGCGAGGAATACTGGAAAGGGCAACCCCACCTGAAACAGTTCATGATTGCCACCAAGTATGACATCAGCACCAGGCAGTTTCAGAGGTGGTGGAATGACTACGCAGAGCGTCACGGATTGACCTGAGCCCCGCGTGCCTAATATGTCGTAATGTGTCGGCATTGTGGCGTGATTTGGCAGTATTATGACGCCTCTTCTGGCGCCTCCTGGTCCTACAATGAGGGCAAGGAGGCGATTTTATGCCAGAGACAAACCAAACCCCACCGTCAGCCGGCCGGACCCTGCCCCCCGGCACACCCCACCCGCGCACGCCAGAAGCCTATCCCCAGGGCTTCACGCGCATCGACAACCGCATCATCAGCTTGTACGCCTCGCAGATCGGCCCCAGCGCACTGGCCGTCTACATGGGCTTGTGCTTCCATGCCGATAACGTCACGCGCACCTGCTTCCCGGCGCTGCGGACGCTCAGCCGCCGCCTGGGCCTGAGCCGGACGACTGTGCTCAAGGCCATCAGCACACTCGAGGCCGTTGGACTGGTTCGGGTCACCCGAGAGCGCACGGAACGGGGTAAGCCCCGGGTCAACGTCTACACCCTGCTGCCCGTTCCCAATGCGTCGGCGAACTTACCGTCCACGGTACACCATCTGGACAATACCGGTCACAACGGTCTACAGGATGTACCCCCAAAGGCCAACTTTGTGAACCATGTAGGGCCAGTTGATGAACCAGAACTAGACTCAATTAACAAGACTCAATTGAACCAGAGAGGGAGTGAGTGTGGACAACCCGCCCCCACCCCCCCAGCCCAACTCGATCATTTAGCAGTCAAGGCTTATCAGGCAGTGTGGGGGTCGCCGCCGGATGCGCTGCAGCGGGCCGCCATCGCCGCCGCCGTGACCGATGTGCCGCAGTGGGCGGAGGTCGTGCGCCAGTGGCGGCTGGCCGGCTACCGCAAACAGAACGTCGCCGGCATGCTCGACTGGTATATCAATGGCATCCCCGAAAGGAGCAATGGCTATGGCCGATCTGCAGGCGGTGGGCGGGCCGGTGGCGGCCTGGGTTTCGCAAGCCAGCGGTCCGGCAACCGGGCCGGCGAGTGGCACACATCCTCGCAGACTGAAACCCCCGAGGAGCGAGCCCGTTTCGACGCCGAGTGGGCTGCCTACCTCCAGGCCTCCCGCAACCGGAGCGAGTCTGATGCAGCGTGACGCCGTCCCCGAACTCTGCTGTGACACGCTCGAGCCCCACGTTGGACCGGACCGGCCGCAGCACTGCCGGCTGGAACAGGTTGAACCCGACCGGCCACAGCAGGGCTATGTCTGCCCCAAGTGCAAGGACAAGCGGTTCGTGGTCCTCGACGTGAACTACGGGCATCCGCAGTTCGCCAAGCTGATCCCGTGCGACCTGTGCCACGGGGCGGAGCAGGTGAGCCTCTCCCCCTGGCCGGAGGTGCAGCCGCCACCCGATCTGCGGCGCCATCGGTTCACCACCGTCAGCCACCATTCCCACATCGCACCGGTGCTTGCGGCCGTGGCGCCGCTGTGCCGGCCGCCGCACGGCTTCGTCACCCTGTCCGGGCCGCCCGGTCGGGGGAAGTCGACGGTCATGGCCTGCGCGTACAACGAGGCGCTGGCAGCCAGGCTCCCGGCACTCTACGTCTCCATCGCCGACCTGTGCGACAGGCTGCGCCGGACATTCGACCCCGATTCGCCGCTGGCCTTCGACGCCGCCTTCGAGTGGGTGCAGCGCGTCCCGGTCCTGTGCCTGGACGAGTTCGAACGCTTCAATGCGTCCGGCTGGACCCTCGAGAAGGTCGGCCAGCTCATCAGCACGCGCTACGACTACCGGCAGGAGCGGCTGACGTGCCTGGCCACCAACACGACCATTGCGAGCCTGCCCGACTTCCTGCAGAGCCGCCTCGAGGATCGCGAGTGCCACCGGTTCGAGCTGACCGGCCCGGACCTGCGCAAGCGGTCCCGGGCGGGAAGCGGGGAGACCGGAGGTTTGTAGTGGGCACTTCAGTGCCTCGTACTGGCCGGAGGGCGCTGAAGCGCCTACTACGAACCACGGACGGCGCTGAAGCGGCGCAGGTTTGTAGTGGGCACTTCAGTGCCTCGTACTGGCCGGAGGGCGCTGAAGCGCCTACTACGAACCACGGACGGCGCTGAAGCGGCGCAGGTTTGTAGTGGGCACTTCAGTGCCTTGTATGGGCCGGAGGGCGCTGAAGCGCCTACTACGAACCACGACATCACAAAGGAGAGAGCACATGGCAAGTTCCAACAACACGATCTGGGCGCAGGATTTCAGCGCCAACCCCGAAGGGCAGGCGCAGGCCGAGCTGCCGCTGGCCGAGCTGGTCGGCGCGATCGGGCGCGAGCGGGTGGTCTATCCGCCGGGCGGCGATAATGCCCTGGCGATGACCCGGAGCGAGGTGCTCGCGCGCACGCTGTGGACGCGGGGGGTGCTGGACGGCGATCTGACCGCCATCAAGCTGCTGGTGGAGCTGCTGGCGGGGCGGGGTCCGGCGGATGAGACCGGACGCACGTTGATCCACGCCGATGACATGGCGCTGGCGGAGGCGTTGGTGCGCGAGGCGGTGGGCGATGAATAGGCCGATTGATGTCGTAGGGGCGGGGTCTCCCCGCCCGGGTTCCGGCCCGACGTCCGTAGGGGCGGGGTCTCCCCGCCCGGGTTCCGGCAGCCCGCATCTGGCGCCCGGGCGGGGAGACCCCGCCCCTACAGATGGTGCGCTGTGGCTGGCCTGCTCGCAGTCGCCGGCGTTCTTCCTCACCCGCTACGGCTCCGTCTACGACCCGCTCGCCCGGGGCTGGACGCCGTTTCACCTCTGGCCGAGCCAGGTGAGCGCGCTCGGCCGGCTCGAACGGGGCCGCCTGGCCGTCATCCTGAAGGCCCGGCAGCTCGGCATGTCGTGGCTCACCGTCGGCTTCGCCCTCTGGCAGATGCTCTTCCGCCCGGCCGCCACGGTGCTGCTCTTCTCGCAGCGCGACGACGAGGCGGTCCACCTGCTCACATTCCGCCTGCGGGGCATGTACGACCGGCTGCCGCCGCTGTTCCGGGCCCGCGCCATCACCCGGGACAACGCGCACGAGTTCCGCCTGTCGAACGGCTCGGCCGCCCTGGCCTTCCCAACCACCGGCGGCCGCTCGTATACGGCCTCGCTGGTCATCGTGGACGAGGCTGACCATGTGGGCAGCAGTGCGACCGGGGGAGCCGGCAGCCAGGACCTGGACGGCCTGCTCAACGCCGTCAAGCCGACCATCGACGCCGGGGGCCGGCTGGTCCTGCTCTCGACCGTCGACAAGACCCGCCCGGAGTCGCCCTTCAAGCGCATCTACCGGGCCGCCGTGCGGGGCGAGAACGATTACACGCCCATCTTTCTGCCCTGGCACGCGCATCCGGCGCGCACGCCCGAGTGGTATGCAGCGCAGGCGCGCGACATCGAGGCGCGCACGGGCGGGCTCGACGACCTGCACCAGGAGTATCCGGCCACCGACCTCCAGGCGCTGGCCCCCCGGGCGGTGGACAAGCATTTCCCGGCGGGCCTGCTGGAGCCGTGCTATGTGCCGCTGCCACCCATCCAGATGCGCGACGACGAGGTGGCTGCGCTGCAGGCTCATGCGGACGCGGCCCAGTTGGCCTGGTATCAGCAGTATGCCCGGGAGGATGAGAGGACCGGCGCCCGGCTGCCCATGCCGCATGCCGACCGCATCCCGTTGCCCCGGGAGATCCCCGGCCTGACGCTGTACGTGCCGCCCCTGGCGGGCCATTACTACGTGATCGGTGCGGACCCGGCCGGCGGCAACCCGCAATCGGACGAGAGCGCGGCCGTCGTGCTGGACACCGACACGCACGCACAGGTGGCGGTCCTCGGCCTGCGCTGTGACCCGGGGCTGTTTGCGGCGCACCTGGGCCAACTGGGCCGCCTCTACAACGGGGCGGAGATCCTGGTAGAGCGCAACAATCACGGCCATGCGGTGCTGCAGATGCTGCGGGGCAGCCAGGGGGTCGTCTACGGTCCCGACCATGCGCCGGGCTGGCTGACCACCGGCGCGAGCAAGGCGCAGGCCTTCGCCCATGCCGTGTCCGCCCTGCGCGATCGGGCGCTGGTCATCCACGACGAGCGCACCTACTGGCAGCTCGCGTCCATCGACGGCGGCACGCTGGCCGCACCGCCTGGTGAGCACGACGACCGGGCCATGGCCTGCATCCTGGCGCTGGCCGCCAGCGAGTTCTGCGGCGCCCATCGCCCCGTCCCGCCGCCCGTGGTCAGGCCCAGGCGGCGGCGGGACGAGTGGGCGGCGACGTGGGATGAGTTGTTCTGAGCGCCCGGTTTGTAGTAGGCGCTTCAGCGCCTGCTCGCACTCGAGGCGCTGAAGCGCCTACTACAAACATAGAAACAGCGGGCGAGCGCAGTCCGCCCCGCTTGGCGACGGGTTGTGTCCCTCCCGCTGGAAGCTCTCGACTTATTCGAGCCACTATACCGCACGAACTCTGCGGCTTACAGGCCGCGCCAATCCAGGTCCAGCGCGGCGCGGCGGCGCCCCGATTCCACCATCGCCTCGATGATGACATCCACGTTGAAACCGTCCACGACATCAGGATGGCTTTGCTCGCGCCGCGCGAGACAGCCGTTGATGTGAGCCAACTCGAGATCGAACGGGTTGACAGGCGCGAAGCGGTACTCGGTTGCGGCCTCGGTGGCGTTGTCATAGTGGACGAGCAGCGCGCCGTTGTTCTCGGGCTGGTCCCAGCGCACGAAGTAAAGTTCCAGCCGCCCGTTGACGCCGTTAAGCTCCACGCGCTCATCCCAGGAGTTGCGCTCGTAACCGATCCGTTCCAGCGGGTGGGTTGCGGCTTCCAGCGTGACAGCCAGGCCGCCTGGATACTCGAAAAGCGCGAGCGCCTTCCGGTCGAAGCTCGACTGTGGAATGTAATCCACATGCGCGTAGAGGCTCTGCGGCCGGCCCAGCAGGTGGAGCGTCATGTCGATCATGTGGCTGGCCGCACACTTGATGACAGCGCCGCCGTACTTGTCGATGACCCAGCCTGCGGGATTGCCCTCCGCCACTTCATAGTAGTTACCCCACTTCTGGTAGGCCCTGACGTGGCCGCTGAACAGCCGCCCCAGCAACGGCAGCAGTTCCTTGGCCTTCTGCACCATGGGGAAGAAGCGCTTCATGTACGCGGTAAAGAAAAGCCGGTTGGCGGCGAGCGCAGTCCGGGCGACATCGGTGGCCTCCGCCGCACTGTCCATCAGCGTCTTCTCGCAGACCACATCCTTGCCGGCAGCCAGCGCCGCCATGACGATGGGATGGTGATAGCGGGAATCGGTGAGCACATCCACAACTGTGACCTCCGGGTCGGCGATGAGGTCACCGTAGTCGGTCGAGAAGCGCGCGCCGGTGGCTTCCACCCAGGGCTGTGCGGCCTCAGGGCGCAAATCAGCGATGTGCGCGATGGTCGCGCCGGCCTTCATGAGTCCGTTGAAATGAAAGCGGGAGATGTTCCCGCAGCCGACGATGCCCCACTTGGGGGCGCCCGGGCTGGCTAGCATGTCATCCTCCTCCCGTGCTCCCGCACGGTCTCAATCACAGCGAGAAGTCAACCATCACCTTGATGGTCTCCGAGCGCGCAGTCGCCGCAAACTGGACGGCTTCGGGCACGCGGTCGAACGGATAGACGTGCGAGATGAAGAGGTCCGGGTCTATCACGCGCGTGGCCAACAGCTCGAGCGCCTGCGGCCAGCCGAGGTTGGGAACGGAATGCACGCCCCGCAGTTGCAGCCGGTTGAAATGAAACGCGTTGCCGTCCAGTTCGATCGTCTCCGCTCCGCCGAACTTGATGCCGTCGTACGTGATAATCCCCCCAAACCGGCACAACTTCACCGCAGTGGCAATGGTCGACGGCGGCGCGGTGACCAGCACGCGGTCCAGGCCCTGCGGCTCGCGTTCACGAAAATAGGCTGTCACGTCCTGCTCATCGTCGTACACGCAGTCGGTGACACCAAGCTTGCGCGCGGCGGCCCAGCGCGCGTGGGAGTGTGCGTGGCCCACGAGGTAGACCCGCGCTGCGCCCCGCACCAGCGCGAGCCTGGCAATCATCAACCCGATCGGCCCCGGCCCGAACACCGCCACGCGGCCTGCCAGGGGGATTTCCGCCGCCTCGATCATGTCGATGGCCACCGTCAGCGGCTCGGCCAGCGCGCCCGCGCAGAAATCCACGTCGCCCAACGGGTAAAGCCCGGTGTAACGCACCTTGATATACTCCGCGAACCCACCCGGGGAGCGGTGATGGTCAAGGTTGGTGCAGTGCACGACGTTGCCGCGCTTGCACTGCTCGCAGACACCGCAGAAGGTGGAGTTCTCCACGACCACCCGGTCGCCGACCGCGTACCCGCGCACACCGCTGCCGACCTCGGCGACCGTGCCGGACAACTCGTGGCCGATAGGGCTCCAGTCTTGCGCCACAGTCTGCGCGACGAGCACATCCCAGCCGCAGACGCCACACGCCTTGACCTGGACGAGCACCTCGTCGGCTGCGAGCGGCTCGATTTCAACTTCCCGGCTTTCGAACAGCATAGGGGCTTTGGTGAAAAAGGCTTGCATCAAGTATTTCCTTTCCTCGTGCGCGGATATGTCCATACGGCCTACCCTGTTTCACCCAGTTTGACCGCCTCGAACACCCGCATCCTGAACGCAAACATAACCAGTGCTGCCAGCGCGAGCACGAACATCGCGGCGAACAGCGCATAGATCGTATAGAGCGCAGGCCAGGGCAGGATGATGCGGAAGGGCACCGTGCGGGCCTCGACCGTCGCGCCGACCTGCAGGAACGGGATGTATAACCGGCTCGCGGTCACGCCGAGGAGCGTGCCGGCCGCCCCGCCGGTGCCGAGCAAGACCAGCATTTCCCAGCCCAACAGGGTGGCAATCTGCTGTTTGTCCAGGCCGATGGCGGCGAGCACACCCAGTTCGATGTAGCGGCGGCGCAGCGAGAAGATAATGTGCAGGAAGAACCCCAGCACGGTGAGCAAGGCTGCCGCCGCGAAGCCGACCGACAGCACGCCGAACAACCCCTGGCGCTCGGGCCGCGCCTGCTCCGACTCGATCAGCTCCTCGGTGTGATCCGCCCGTTCGAGGGTGACGCCCAGCCGCTCCACGCCGGCGAGCACCTGCGCGGGGCGGGCCCCCGGCTCCAGCTTCATCCAGACACGATAGGGCAGCTGGAAGCCGGCCATATCCCAGATATAGTCCAGGTTGCCGACGAACAGCGACCCCGCCCGGTCATCCTCCGGATCCGGATACCAGCCGGGCCAGAGACGGAAGGTTCCGGCCACCCGGAACGGGATGCTCGCGTGGCCGTCCTCCAGGGTGACGATCACCTGCACGCGGTCACCGATCCTGAGCGACTGCTCCTGCATGACGGATTCGGGCAGCAGGAGACTATCGCCGGATCCGGCGAGGGAGTTCATCAGCGTGCCGAGCGACTGGTCCGCAAAGTCGCGGCGCCAGAACGTGACCCGGCTGAAACCGACCCGTTCCACGCCGATCAGTTGGCCGGTGACGTTCCTGCCGCTGAACCGGACGGTTCCCCGGTATGACCCGACGTGCGTGACCTCTGCCACACCGTCGAGCGCCGCATAGTTGGACATGGAACCGGAGGTATTCGGGACCGGCGCCGGCTGGGCTGCCTGCCCCCCGCGCGAACTCTCCGCCAGCTGCTCGAAGCCAGCCGAAGGCGACGTCCCTTCCATCTCCACGATCGTCAGGTCGCTGCCCACGCGATAGCGCACCCGGTCGAGCATGTTCTGGTCGAGCGTTGCGGCGAGCGAGGCGGTGAAGGTCGCCAGGGCCAGCGTCAGGACCAGCAGCAGGAGCGGGGTCGCGTAGAAGCCGGGTGTGCGTGCCAGTTGGCGGGTGGCCAGGACGAGGGACACGCCGGGCACGGGGCCCAGCAGCCAGGCCAGGCCGCGCAGCAGCAAGGGCATCAGCCGGAGCAGGAGCAGGGCGACTGCGATCATGGCAAAGGCCGGGACCAGGAACAGCAGCGGATTGCCGAAGGCGTCCTCGCTGACCGTAGCCAGGGCGGCGGGAAGGGCGATGGCGCCCTGCCCGCGGAGCAGGTAGGTGCCGTAGGCTGCAGGGATAAGCAGCAGGACGTCGAGCCAAGCGCGCTGCCACCGGGGCGCGGCCAGGCTGCGGGCGCGCTGCTGCTTGTAAGTGATGATGGTGTGGCGCGCGGCGCCAAAGACCGGCAGCACGATGACGAGGACCGCCAGGAGCACTGCGACTGCGCCGATGCGAAGCGCAGCCGGCGTGACCTCGACCGGAATGCCGGTGGGGTTATCGAACGCCAGGAAGCTGCGCGTCAGGCCCATCAGCTTGGCAACGTAGATCCCGAGCAGCAGCCCGGTCGCGGCGGCCAGCCCGGCCAGGATGACGGCCTCCACGCCCGCGATGCCGACGACTTGCCATGCGCTGGCCCCGCGGCTGCGCAGCACCGCCGTCTCGTTGCGCCGGTTGTCCACCATCAACCCGGCCACGAGGGTCAGGAAGGCAAACAGCAGCAGCAGCATGGGCGTGCTGAACGCCAGCAGCTGCACGGTGAGCTGGCGGCTCTTCCGTTGATATTGGTTGAGGGAACGTTCGGGCGAGGCTTCGAGCCGGGTGCCGGGCAGTAGCGTCTCGATATGGGTCTGGACGCGTGCCATGCGCTCCAACAAGGCAGCGACCGTATCGGATCGCACCGGGGCATCGTCGAAGTGCATGTACCACTGGGCCACCGCAGTGTCGCCCACGAGCGTAGGGGTCACGAACGCGGCGAAGTTACGCTCCGTCGTCAGCAGCACGGAATCGAACACATAGGGGTCGGTGAACCAGTAGGTCTCGTTCCGGTCGTTCGGCGCCCAGATGCCGGTGATTACCGCCAGCATCTGGCCGCGGAAGCCCGCCACCTTGTTTGCGTAGACAACGTACCGCTCGCCCACCTGCAGCCCCAACTCGTTGGCCGCGCTCTGGCTGATCAGGACCTCGACCGGATCGCCCGGCCCGGCCATCTCCTGCGGCCAGCGCCCGTCCAGCGAGACGTGCTCCGGCAGGTCGCTCAGGTGGCCGAGCGACAGGTACGTCAGAGCCTGCTGCCCGGCATCGTAGGTGGCCGTGCGGCTGGAATCGCCGCCCGTGGCAGGGAAAACCGGGAAACTGTCCGTACTGAAGTAGCGCACATAAAGCCGACGCGGCAGGCCCAGGATGCCCGGCACCTCGTCCGTCATGTACCGGTCCGCCGGTTCCAGGTGCGTCCACATATCCGCACCCGGATCCACGTTCCCGCGCGCGACGAAGCGGAACAGGAAGGCGAACGCGGGTTTGCGCCAGCCTGCGCTCCGCCCGATTTCGGTCGTGAGCACCTGGTGATACACTGCATCGGTATACAGCGGCACGCCCAACGTAAAGGCCACGATGACGGTTAAGCCAAACGCGGCCGCCATAGCCAGCCCGCGGCCGGACCACAACCGGCGGACCGCAACGATGAAGACGGCCAAGACAGCGGCAAGGGAGTCAAGCATGAGGCACAATGCCCTAACTGGCTGACCCAGTGTGATATATTGCGCTTATTATAGATGCACCGGGCCGAGGACGGTAATCCCCCGGAACACATGCCCGTTCACAAAGTAAGGAGCAAAACATGCAGACATCGCAGCACGAACTGTACGTCTCGACCCAGGGGAACGACCGCTGGTCGGGCAAGCTGGCTGAGCCGAACCCAGAGCGGACGGACGGACCCTTTGCGACGCCGGAGAAGGCACGCAACGTGATTCGCGCGGCCCGGCGGCAGGGTGAACTGGCCGGACCGGTGACCGTGTGGCTGCGCGGGGGGCGCTACCCGCTCGCCGCACCGCTCACGTTCACGCCCGACGACGCCTGGCCCGTGACCTACGCGGCCTACGCCGGCGAGCAGCCGGTTCTCGACGGCGCACGGCGCATCACCGGCTGGCGCACGGCGCAGGTCAACGGTCGCACGGCCTGGGTGGTGGACCTGCCCGATGTGGCCGCAGGAAAGTGGCACTTCCGGTCGCTGTTCGTAAACGGCGACCGCCGCAGCCGGCCGCGCCTGCCCAAGATTACGGAGGGCAGCGATGGCCGCGACGACTTCTACCGCATGGCCGCAGTCCCAAACATCCGCTTCGATGCGTCCTCGACGGTGGACCTGTTCGACGGGTACGACCGCTTCACCGCGGAGCCGGGGCAGTTCGAGCCGTGGCACAACCTGGCGGACATCGAGGTCGTGGTCGCGCACTACTGGATCGAGGAACGCATGCCCGTTGCTGCGTTCGACCCGGCCACCCGGGAAGTCGTCTCGACGCGCTACAGCATGTTCGCGCTGAAGGATGACTTCCGCGCCCGCTACGCCAAGTATTACGTGGATAACGTCTTCGAGGCGCTGACCGAGCCGGGCGAGTGGTATCTGGACCGGTCCGCAGGCCGGCTGTACTACCTGCCTTTGGCGGGGGAGACGCCGGACACGGCCGAGGTCTACGTGCCGGTGACGGACCAGCTGCTGGTCCTGACGGGCGATGCGGCGAACCACCGGTACGTCGAGCACCTGCGATTCGAGGGCCTGGCGTTCGAGCATGCGGACTGGCGCGAGCTAGAGGTGCCGGTCGAGCCGGACACCGGGATGCCGGCCACGCGCAAATATGCGGCCTCACCGCAAGCCGCCAGTCACGTGCCCGGCGCGCTCAGCCTGACCGCTGCACGCCACTGCGCGATCGAGGACTGCACCATCCGCCACGCCGGCTATTACGGCATCGAGCTGGCCGGCGGGTGCAGCGGCATCCGGATCATCGGCAACGACATCAGCGACCTGGGCGCAGGCGGGGTGAAGGTCAACGGCGCGGACGCGCTCGGGCCGGTCGCGCTGCGGACGGGCCACAACCGCATCACCGACAATCATATCCACGACGGGGGACGCGTCTATCACAGCGGCATCGGCGTGTTCCTCAAACACGCCTTCGGCAACCTCGTCAGCCACAACGACATTCACGACTTCTACTACAGCGGCATCTCTTGCGGCTGGGTCTGGGGCTTCACGGAGAACATCTCCGCAGACAACCGCTTCGAGGCGAATCACATCCACCATCTCGGCAAGGCGTGGCTGAGCGACATGGGCGGCATTTACACGCTGGGAATTCAGCCGGGCACGGTGATCCGGGGCAACTGGATTCACGATGTGGAAAAGGCCAATTACGGGGGCTGGGCCGTCTACCTGGACGAGGGCAGCTCGCACATCGTGGTCGAGGACAACCTGTGCTACCGCACGACCAGCCAGCCGTTCCATATGCACTATGGCCGCGAGGCAACGGTGCGCAACAACATCTTCGCGTTCGGTGGGGAGGGCCAGATTGCACTGGGCCGGTCGGGTGACCATCTCTCGTTCACGTTCGAACGCAACATCGTCCTCACCGACGGCCAGCCCATCTTTATCGGCGGCTACGGCTGCGACTTCTCCCACCGCGACATCATCACCGACCTGAACCTGTTCTGGGACCTCGCGGGCGAGCCGCTGCTGACCGGGCCGCGACAGAGCGGGCGCACGCAGCCCGTGCCCGGGCTGAGCCTGGCAGAGTGGCAGGCGAAGGGGAACGACGTGCACTCGCTCGTCGCCGACCCGCTGTTCCAGGATGTCGCCGCGTGCGATTTCACGCTCGCGCCGGATTCCCCTGCGTTTGCGCTGGGCTTCCGGCCCGTCAATGTGTCCGGTGCGGGGCCGCGGGCGAAGGGAGAGAGGGTGTAGCCGCACCTCAGTTCGTAGTCGGCGCTTCAGCGCCCCGGGTGCGGGCGGGCGCTGAAGCGCCGACTACGAACCTGAAGGCAGCGCGTTGGTCACTCCTGCAGGAAGCTCTCGACGTATTCGAGAGACTGATGTCTGAAATACGTGTTATACAGCACCGCGTAGTGCCCACTCGCAGCCATCAGCGCATCGTGGCTGCCTTCCTCGATGATCTCGCCGTGGTCCATCACGATGATGCGGTCGGCGGCCTTCACGGTCGACAGCCGGTGCGCGATGACGATCGCGGTGCGGTCGTGCATCAGCGTGTCCAGCCCCTCCTGGATCTGCGTCTCGGTGAAGGGGTCCACGCTCGCCGTCGCCTCGTCCAGGATGAAGATGGCCGGGTCCTTGAGCACCACGCGTGCGAGCACGACGAGCTGGCGCTGGCCCATCGACAGGCTGGCCCCGCGCTCGCCCACGTCGGTGTCCAGCCCCTTCGGCAGGTCTGCGACCCACTCGCCGCCCGCGACCTGCGCAGCCGCTGCCTCGACCTCTGCATCGGTCGCGTCGGGCCGTGCGTAGCGGATGTTGTCGCGTACCGTGCCCGAGAAGAGGAACGGCTCCTGCGGCACCGTACCGATCTGCCGGCGGTAGCTCTGCAGGTCCAGCCGGCGGATGTCGCGGCCATCGACCAGCAGCTCGCCCTCCTGGAACTCGTAGAAGCGCGCGACCAGCCGGGCGACGCTGCTTTTGCCTGCGCCGGTATGCCCGACCAGCGCGACCGTCTCGCGCGGGCGGATCTCCAGGTTGAAGCTCGGCAGCACGATCTCGCCGCCCCGCTGCTCCTCGACCGCCGGCGTGTAGGTGAACCGCACGTTCCGGAACGTGATGCTCCCGTCCAGCCGCTCCACCGGCTCCGCCCCGGCTTGGACGACCTTCGGCTCCGCATCGATCAGCGCGAACACCCGCTCGGACGCGGCCAGCCCGTCCTGGAACTGGCTCCAGAACGAACTGATGCCGGTCAGCGGCCACCAGTAGAAGCCCACCGCCTGCATGAACAGGTACCAGTCGCCGGGCGTCACGCCTGTCGCGCCCAGTGTCGCCAGACCGCCCATGTAAATCAGCACGGCGGCGCCGACGCCGGATGACGCAGCCAGGATCGGGAAGATGGTGTTCAACGTCAGCCCCCGGCGCAGCCCGACCCCGTAGGCCTGGCGGTTGTTGGCGAGGAAATCATCGTAGATGGCGCGCTCCTGGCGGAAGCTCTTCGCGACCACGATGCCGCTGACCGACTCCTGGATCTGTGCGTTGATCTTCGCGGTGACCCGGCGCGACCGCTGCGTCACGATGCGCGCGATGCGCCGGAAGCTCAGCGCAATCAGCGCGGCGAAGGGCGCCATCGCCAGCAGCAGCAGGGTCAGCGTCACGTTGATGCGCGCCAACCAGACCGTCAGGAACACGACCAGGAGCACCTGGCTGAACAGGTTCGTCGTCAGCGTAACCACCTCGGCCAGGTCCTGCGTGTCCGACGTGATGCGGCTGACGATCTTGCCGGAGGGATGCTCGTCGTAGAACGACAGGTCGTGGCGGATGGCCGCAGCGAACACATCCTCGCGAATCTTCAGCACGACATCGCCCACCACCCGGGCCGAGAACCACTGCTGGATGAAGTTGAAGGTCCAGGCCGCCATGCCCAGGAGCAGCACCCCGCCGGCCAGCAGCAGCATCGCGCGCGTGGACTGGTCGCGCGCGACCATGTCGATGCCGCTCGCAATCAGGATCGGGCCGGCCGTGCCTGCCAGCGAGTTGAGCGTGATCGTGACAGCGACCAGCACCATGCGCTTCCAGTGGGGCTTGAAGTAAGCCAGCACCCGCCGGACCAGCTCGCGGTCGCCATAGTTGCGGTCGTATGCCTCGGTGTCGAGGCCGTCCAGGATAAAGCCCATGTGCTCCTATCCGCAGCGTGAGAAAATGCGGCAGTAATCCGGCGAGCGCTCCAGGAGTTCTTCGTGCGTCCCCTGGTCCACAAGTTCCCCGCGACGCAGCACGAGGATGCGGTCGGCCCAGCGAATTTGGCTCAGCCGGTGTGTGATCAGGAAGGTGGTGCGCTGGCTGCTGATGTGGCGCATCGCGCGCTGAATCTGGTCCTCGGTCTCGCTGTCGATGGCGCTCGTGCTGTCATCGAGGATCAGGATGCGCGGGTCGGTCAGGAAGGCGCGTGCAATCGCCAGCCGCTGCCGCTGCCCGCCGGAGAGCGTGACGCCCCGCTCGCCGATCTCCGTCGCATAGCCGTCGCGGAACTCGCTGATGAAGTCGTGCGCCTGCGCGGCCTGCGCGGCCGCCTGGATGTCTGCATCCGACGCGGCCGGCACACCGAATGCAATGTTCTCGCGCACGGTGCGCGAGAAGAGGAACGGGTCCTGCTCGATGGCCGAAATCTGCGACCGCAGCGACTCCAGGCTCCAGTCGCGCACGTCCACCCCGTCCACCAGCACGCGGCCGCCATCCGTGTCGAAGATGCGGTTGATGAGCCGGGTCAGCGTCGTCTTGCCGGAGCCGGTCTGCCCCACGATCGCGATGGTCTCACCGGGCCGTGCGACGAAGCTGATATCCCGCAGCACGCCCGCGCCGTTATACCCGAAGCTGACGTTCTCGAACGCGACCTCGCCCCGGATGGGCTGTGTCACGCCCTGCGGGTTCTCATCGAGCTCGGTCTCCGTGTTGATGGTTTCGAGGATGCGCCGTGCGCTGGCGATGCCGAGCTGGACCAGGTTGAACGTGAAGATCGAGATGAAGGTCGGAAAGCGCAGCGTGCCGACCAGCCCCAGGAAGGTGATGGCCTGGCCGAGCGTGATGC
>CAYLZG010000006.1:0-26133 GCA_964387985.1 uncultured Anaerolineales bacterium
GTGCGTAGCCCAGCGAGTGCATGGTGCGCATCCGCATGTCACCCACAGCCACCCACTTCAGACCGTCGATCCTGTGCTTCTGCTGCAGGACGGTGTACAAGTCCGTGAGAATCTGCGTCGGGTGCTCGCCCCACCCGTCACCTCCGTTCAGGACCGGCACCGATGCCCACATCGCCGCCTCGTGCGGTGCGCCCTTCTGGTAGTGGCGCATCACGATTGCGTCGCCATAAAACTCAAGCATCTTGACGGTATCTTTGATCGATTCCTGATACCAGTCGCCGGCACGGGTCATCTTGGCATCCGAAAAGCCGGTCACATGGCCGCCCAGCCGGTGCATTGCCGCCTCATGTGCCAGGCGGGTGCGGGTGGATGGCTGGTAGAAAGCGGTGACGAGTATCTTGTCCTTAAGCAGATCCAGGTTGCGCCGATCGCGGGCAACCGGTTCCATCCGCTCCGCAACGTCGAAGACGCGGAAGAACTCCTGGCGTTCGAAATCTTTGAGCGAAAGGATGTCACGACCTATGAAGCTGCGCATACGGTATTCCTTTCAAACTGGATTGACTGCAGAGACCAAGAACGCGGAGTTCCACAGGACAGCTGTGGAACTCCGTATCTTCGTGTCCTCGTGGCTAGAGTGATTCTTTCAGCATTTTTGGCAGGGCTGCATACCATTCGGTCGCCTGCACGACTTCGTCCAGGGGCACGTTTTCATGCCGCATATGGGCCGTCTTCTCGTCACCCGGACCGAGGCCGATGGAGGGGATGCCTGCCTTGCCAGCCCAATAGGTCCCGTTCGTAGAGAAGTCCCATGTGCCGAGCGGCCGCTGTTCGCTCCAGAGCGCCTCGATTGCCCGCTGTCCCGCGATCGCCAGCGGATGGTCATCTTCCAGCAGCCAGGCCGGATAGTACTTGCTCACCGGGAAGACGAAACCGGTGTAGGATGGTTCATCGTAGAAGAGTTCCTCGACCACGATTTCGGTCTGCAGGTAATCGGGAATAAGCCCCTTGATCTGCGAGATCACGTGATCGTGCGGCTCGTTCGAAGTGATGCGCCGATCAAGGAAGATGGCGAATTCTTCCGGCACCGCGTTGAGGGAAGCCGTGCGGATGTTGACATCGGTCACCGAGATGGAAGGGTAGCCTTGTACCGGATGCATGCCCATGCCGAGATGGAAGCGACGATCGAGCTCGCGTATCTGCGTGATAATCGACATCATCTTGTATATGGCATTGTCGCCCAGGTAGTGCGAGGCCGCATGGGCTGATTTGCCCGCTGCCGTGATCTTCATCTCGATCCGTCCCTTGTGTCCGCGATACACTTTCATTTTGGTCGGTTCGCCGATGACCGCGAAGTCGGGCCGGATCTTGGGGTCCACCTCGACAAATGCGTTGGGAGCAATCCCGTCGCACCACTCTTCCATGTTGCCAAAGTAGTATACGGTGTAGCCATCGAGCCAGCCCAGGTCGCGAGCCATGGCCAGGCCATAGACCATGCCGGGCGTGCTTCCTTTCTCATCGCAGGCGCCGCGCGCATACAGCCGGCCATCCTCAACCTTTCCGATGAAGGGATCCCATTCCCATTCAGCAGGGTCGCCGATGCCGACTGTGTCGATGTGCGAGTCATAGACGATCACCTTCGGACCATCACCGATGCGGCCCACGGTGTTGCCCATCTTATCGAAGCGTGCTTCTTCCCAGCCGAGCTTGCGCATCTCTGCCTGGATCCGTTCGCCGACCGGACCGATCTCGGAATTCATCGAGGGGATGGCGCAGATGTCGCGCATGAACTGGATGATGTCATCCCGACTCTGCTGCACGCGTGCTTGTAGCTCCTTCAGCTGATCCATATTGTCTTTCCTCCCATGACATTTTGTGTCAGTTAACCACACAAGCCTGAATACCTCAAGGATCACAACGACTCAACTACACTCCATGTGGCAACGTGCCTGAGTGGTCAGGCATGTTTGAGTCCCAGTTTGCAGGCTCGGTCCGATCCCTGTTGCCGGAGGTCATGACCGATCAATACGCGTTCCAGGTTTGCGGGCAGATCAGGGATGCGTCTGCCCGTGGCGTGAAAGATGGCATTGACGATCGCCGGCGCGGTCGGCACCATGGCCGGCTCGGCGATGTTCTTCGCACCGAACGGCCCGGGGCTGAAATACTTCTCCACGCAATGCCCGTCGATATCGGGAACATCCACCGCGGTGGGGATGAGATACTCATCGAAGTTGGTCGCCTGCAGGTAGCCCTGGTCGAAATCTACCCGCTCCATCAGCGCATAGCCTAGTCCTTGGGTGATGCCGCCATAGATCTGGCCGAGGATTCCCTGCGGGAAGATCACCGTGCCAGTGTTATGGGCGGCCCAGATGCCGGTGACATCCACCTTGCCTGTGCCCGTATCCACAGTGACCTCCGCCACCTGCGCGCCGTAGTGATACGCGAAGTACGGCTTGCCCGTGCCATCCTCCATGGACCAATGGATCGAGGGCGCATCCCAGCGGCCGTGTGCGGACAGCATCAGGCCCATCTCGCGCGCGTGATTGACCACATCTTCGAAGCTGACCGGTTCTTCCTGCGGTCCGATGAAGAGTTCGCCGTCTCGCAGCACTTGAACCAGGCTGCACCCAAAGAGGTCGGCCGCTGCATGGTGAAGCAGGCTGTTGAGCCGTTCGGCCGTGATGCGCATCGCGTTGCCGCCCATCACCGTGGCGCGCGAGGCCACGGTAGGCCCGCTGGCAATGGCCGTATCAGTGTCCGGCCGGTGCATGTGAAAGCGCTCCGGTTTGAGTCCGAGTACTTCCGCAGCAATGAGCGTAAAGACCGTGCGCGAGCCCGGACCGTAGTCGGTCAGACCCGAGGTGAAGGTAATGGAGTGATCGTCGTTGACCTGCATCGTGCTGACTGCGAAGTCGGCCCCCTCGGCGCCCAGGGAGATGCCGTGGAAACAACAGGCCACGCCGATGCCGCGGCGCACAGGCGCACCCACGCTGCTTTTCTGATTGGCGGCGCCATACTCGCGTCGTTTCCGGTCCCAATCCGACACACGGCGCACGCGCTCCAGGCACTCGACCAGCGCGACGTCGTCCCCCAGGGGCTGGCCGTGCGCGGTCTCGTCGCCGGGCCGCAGGCAGTTCATCAGGCGCAGTTCGATGGGATCGATGTCCAGGCGGGTTGCCAGATCGTCCATGGCCTGCTCGATGCAGGCGGTGGTCTCCGTATTCCCGAATCCGCGGAATGCGCCGGTGTAGCCGTTGTTCGTATACGCCACATGCGTATCGACATGGCACGCGTCATAGCGGTAGGCGCCCATGGCATGGATGTTGCCGCGCCAGGCTACGAACGGCGTGATTGCAGAATATGCGCCGCTGTCCACCACGAGATTCACCTTGCTGGCTCGCAGCTTGCCGCTGCGGTCCGCACCGATCCGGATGTGAACCCGCATGGGGTTGCGCTTGTAGGAGAAGATCATCGACTCTTCGCGGCTGAAGGTCATCTGCACGGGACGCCCGGCGAGCAGTGCCAGCTTGGCCACCTGGCCCGTGGTCTGATAGATCTGATCGTCCTTGCCACCGAACGCGCCCCCGACGGGCGGCTGGATCACGCGCACATTTTCCACGCCCAGGCCCAGGACGCGGCACAGGTTGCCCCGGTCGTTGAACGGGCTCTGGCTGGGCGAATAGACCGTGACGCCGTTGCCGTCGGGCCAGGGGACCGCTAGCGCGGCTTCCGTCTCGATGTAGGCGTGTTCCTGGTGAGCGGTGCTGTAGTGTTCGTCCAGCAGAACCTCGGATTGCGCCAGGATCGGGTCCGGGTCGCCGTTGCGGACGATATGTTTGACCAGCAGGTTGCCACGCGGTTCGGTCGGTGAGTCCCAGGGCTGTTGGCCGACGAGGGGGGCGTCCGGCTTCAGTGCCTCTTCCGGATCAAAAACACCAGGCAGCGGTTCGAGCTCGCAAATGATCGCATTCAGGCCGGCCTCCAGCGCCTCTTCGGTCTCGGCGGCGACGGCTGCGATGGCTTCGCCAACATAGCGCACGTGCTCATGCGCGAGCATGTACATGTCTTGGACCGGATAGCCGAAGTTGCCATGGTTGACAAAATCCTCGCCCGTGATGGCGGCTTTCACCCCTGGCACCTGCAGGGCAGGGGTTACATCCAGGCGGACGATGCGAGCATGCGGAAGATCACTGCGCAGACAGCGCGCGCGGAGCATGCCCGGAAGACGATAGTCAGCGGCGTATTTGGCCGTTCCCAGGACTTTTTCAAGTGCGTCGACGCGACGTGCTGGCTTGCCGACATATTTGAGTTCAGCCATGGGTCACCTCAGTCTTGCGGGCTTCGCCCCTGCGATCGATCGCGGTGATCTCGATTGCATCGACAATTTGTTGGTAGCCGGTGCAGCGGCACAAGTTGCCGGCAATGGCTTCTCGAATGTCGGACCTGCTGGGTGTGAGGTTCTTTGCCAGCAGCGCTTCGCCCGCCAACACCATGCCGGGGATACAGTAGCCGCATTGCACTGCGCCGTGATCGATGAAGTTTTGCTGCAGGTCATTCGGGCCTCCATCGGCGCCGCGGATGCCTTCGATGGTGACAACCTCGCGGCCGCCAGCCTGCGGGGCCAGGATCAGGCAGGAGTTCACCAATTGGCCATCGAGCAGCACGCTGCATGCGCCACATTCGCCCACGCCGCAGCCTTCTTTGGTCCCGGTCAGGCCAATATAGTCTCGTAGGAGATGCAACAGGCTGATGTCTGCCGGCGCCTCCACGCTAGCCGGGTGTCCATTCAGCGTGAATTCGATTTTCATGCGTGTGCCTCCTCGTGATTCGCGATGAGGCCGAAGAGTGACAGCAGCGCACGCGTCACCATGGCCTGCAAAGCAGGCTCCTTGAATTCGCTCGACCAGCGCTTGCCGGTGATTTCCGACATCTCTGCGACGGCAACCTGGCCGGCTTCTTCGCACAGTGCAGCCGTTGGCTCGTGGCCGAGCATATGGGCCTCGGTCCGCGCGAAGCGGTGGATATGCGGCGTGGCAGAACCGGGCACGAGCCTGATTTCGGCGATGCAGCCCTGCTCATCCATGCGGCCCAGCGCTGCAACCGTCAGGCGGGAAATTGCCATAGCGTTGCGCCGTCCCAGCTTAAGGAACACGCTGCGACTGCCCGGCGCAGGAACCAGATAGCTCAATGCTGTCAGAAGGCCGCCTGGCGGCAGCTGGGTCCGGTTTGGCCGTGTAACGAATTCGGCTACCGGCCATGCCATGTGTCCGGACGGGGTGAGGACATGCGCAAGGGCATCCAGGCAGACGAGCGCTGGCAGGGAATCGGCACAGGCCGCCGCGTTGGCCACGTTTCCGCCCAGGGTGCCCATGTTGCGGATCTGGGTCGCGCCTACCGAATGACAGGCCTCGGCCAGAAGCGGCGCAGTCTCACGAATGAGAGCGGACGCTGTGATCTCGCTGAACGACGCAGCGGCGCCGATGGTGACCGTGTCTCCGGCGACGCCTGTGGCCGACTGGACGCGCCGGATCTCATGCAGCTCCGGCACGAGCGTGATATCAACCACCCGGTCGCACAAGTCGTGGTTCTCACGCGCCAGGAGCACCAGGTCTGTGCCCCCAGCCAGCACACGGCTGCGCACGCCCGGCGTGTTAAGCAGCGTCACCGCATGTGGGATACTCTCCGCCCTCACATAGCTAAAACGTTCCATGCTCAGCTCTCCCTTGGTCCGCAGAACTGCCTCTCAGGCTCCCGGGCCCGCGCTGCCCCGACGCACGGACAATCCGGCGGACGATCTTCAGATTGTAGCTGTTCGTTACAAAGTAGTTGCGGAAGAAAGCGATGGGCAGGTCTTTATCCGTGTACACCGTTTCTGCCAGGTGCAGGACTGCCTCGCCCTTGGGCACGCCCAGGCGGACGGCCAGGTCTTGGTCGGCCGCAACAGCGTAAATCATTGAACGCGAATAGGATATCGGCAGATGCGCCTGCCGGGAGAGATGCTCCAGCAGCGACCCCTCGTCCGCAATCAGTTCCTGAGGGCTCACCCACTCGCTGTCAATGAGCCCGTCCAAATAGGCAATGGTGTGGCCGTTGACCGCTTCGGTCACTTCCACTCGCATCAATTCGCTGCCGGGAGTCAGCTGGAGCGCCGCCGCCACAACCTCATCGGCCTTTACCTGAGTCACCGCGCGCGACATCACCTGCACCGCTGCACCGGCGAGCTCGGCGACCGAGCGAAAGCTGGCCAATCGCTCCAGGCCGCCTGAAATCTGGGCCGAGCGAGGCGCCACGAAGTTGCCGATGCCGTGCTTGCGGAGGATCAGCCCGTCCTTCTCCAGGTAGCCCAACGCCTCGCGCAGGGTCGATCGCGAGACGCCTAACTGCGAGGCAAGCTCTGTTTCCGCGGGCAGGGGCTGACCCGGCCCATAGATGCCCGTTTCGATCAATTGATATAGCGCGTCGACCGCCCAGATGTAGAGAGGCCGTGCACTTGGGCGCGGACTAATCAGCTGCTGCAACATGGGCTGGCTGCTCCCCGGCGCCAGGCGCCCCGGTTCCCAGGGCTTCGTGTTTGGATACACCTGCCATCATCAGGCCGAGCTGCTCGATCGTAGCCTCCTCGCGGTTGACGACGCCAATAATCTGCCCTTCGTAGATGACCGCGATACGGTCGGAAAGTGCCAGGACTTCGTCCAGATCCTCGGAAATCAAGAACACCGCTTTGCCGTCCGCCCGCTGCTGCAGCAGGCGTTGGTGAATGTATTCCGTGGCGCCAATGTCGACGCCGCGCGAGGGTTGGGCTGCAATCAGCACCTTGGGCTTTCGCGAGAGCTCACGCGCCATGATTGCCTTCTGGATGTTGCCGCCAGAAAGGTTCTTGATGGGGGTTTCGAGGCTGGGCGTCTTCACTGCGAATTCGCTGATCAGCGCCTTTGCGTGGGCGGCCATCTTGGGGAAATCCAGAAAGATCCCGCGCGTGAATTGGGGTGCGGCGTGGTCCAGCAGGAAGAGATTCTCCTGCACCGAGAACTCTTTGATGGCGCCGTCCCGCATGCGTTCCTCGGGAATGAAGGCCTGTCCGGCCTCCAGGCGTTCATGCACAGAGACATGGGTCAGATCTTTGCCATCTACCAGGATATTGCCCGCGGTGACTTTGCGCATTCCACCCAAACAACCCGCTAACTCACGCTGCCCGTTGCCCGATACTCCCGCCAGGCCCAGGATTTCGCCACCGCGAATTTCCAGGTCGATGCCGCGCAGTGCTTCCACGCCGCGATCGCCCATCGCGTGCAGTCCTTGAATCTGAAGCAACGGCTTGCCAGGTTCTTGTGGCGGAGGAGCCACCCGCTTGATCTCGCGGCCGACCATCATGGTGGCCAGGTCGTCGCGCGTGACGTCCTTGGTCAGGCACTCGCCGCTGAAACGGCCATTGCGCAACACTGTGATGCGGTCGCTGATCGCCAGCACCTCGTAAAGCTTGTGAGAAATGAAGACCAGGCCATGGCCTTCAGCAACCATGTGTCTGAAGGTTTGAAACAGGTCCTTGACTTCTTGTGGGGTGAGGACGGCCGTAGGTTCGTCCAGAATGATCATGGCCGCTCCTCGATAGAGTGCCTTGAGAATCTCCACGCGCTGCTGTTCGCCGACCGAAAGCTGCCAGATATAAGCATCCGGGTCGATTTTCAGGCCGTACTCTTCCGCGAGCTGGCGCACGCGCTTTTCCACCCGATCGAGATCCAGCAGCGGCTCGCGCGAGGAGTGCAGGCCCAAGGCGACGTTTTGGGTCACCGTCAGTGTGGGCACGAGCATGAAGTGCTGGTGGATCATGCCGATGCCGGCAGCGATCGCATCGGCCGGAGAGTTGAATACAACGGGCTTGCCGTCGATGAGGATCTTGCCCTCATCGGGCTTGTAAAGGCCAAAGAGCTGGCGCATCAGCGTGCTCTTGCCCGCGCCGTTCTCTCCCAGCAGGGCGTGCACCTCGCCAGCGTTGACATCGAAACAGACCTTTTCGTTCGCAAGGACACCCGGGAAACGCTTGGTGATGTCGCACATCTCGATGCGCTGTATCCGGCGGTAGCCGTAGTTACCGTTGAAGCTTTGACCCGCTGGGCTATTCATCTTTCACTACTGGTGCGATCGGCAGTAGCAGGTTGGGCGACCCCTAAGGGTCGCCCCTACTGGTTGAACGGGCGTAGCATGCTACGCCCGTACGAGGACGACCGCAAGGGGTCGCCGGGCGGAAGGGCGCCTTACAACCGCTCGAGATTACGGCTCGACCTTGATGGTCCCGTTCTTGATGCCCTCGATCGCGGCCTCGGCCGCCTTCTTCACATCGTCGGGCAGTTGATAGCCGGAATTGTAGACCATTTTCAGGCCGCCGTTCTTGAGTTCCAGAACAAACGCCTCACCGCCCAGCTTGCCGTTCTTTCGGTTGTCAATCATGGTCTTCAGGAGGCCAACCCAGTCATATTGCTGGCTGGCGACCACATTCTGCGCGGCCAGCGTTGCCTGATCCTGCTGCGTACCGAACCACAGTACGCTGCCCTTTTCCTTGGCGGCATTGATGGAGCCCACAACGGACTGTGAAGAGCCGGTCAACACATCCGCACCGGCCGCGATATGGGTCTTGGCGGCCTCGGTCATCAGAGCGACGTCCGAGAACGAACCGGTCCAGGTCTTCGAAATCTTCATGTTAGGATCTACTGATGCCACGCCCTGGACAAAGCCGTCGACATAGGTCTTGGCATCCCCTGCCTCTACCGGGCCGGTCACACCGATCACCTTGCTCTTGGTCAGCATCGCCGCCATCACGCCGTTGACGTAGCCACCTTGCTCTGCAGCTGCAGTGTAGGCATAGACGTTAGGCATCCCAAATGTATTGACCTCGGTGCCCCAGGCAAAGGTCACCTTGGGGAAGTCCTTGGCAACTTCCTGGACCGAAGTGCCATACTGCGAGCCGTGGGCAAGGACGAGGTCGAAGCCCTGGCTGGCATAGTCACGGAGAGCCGCCGCGGCATCGGGCACCTTGAACATGTTCTCGGAGTACTTGATCTCCATCTTCGACTCACCGCCAAGCTCAGCCTGAAGGGTCTTGAGAGCGGAGAACATGGATTGGCTGAACGCCATATCGGTGGTGGCGCTGGGCATTACCACGGCAACGCGCAGCGGCTTGTCGGCTGTGCCGCCGGTGGTGGACGCGCCACCACATCCGGCCAGCAGAGCGACTACCATGATCAGGCTTACCAGCCTGACAACGAACTTGCGAGTCTTCATTTCTATCTTCTCCTTGTGATGAGTGATTTGATTGTCTGGCGCACCGGGCTGTTGCGTCAGTGTGCGCCTCGTTCGAAAGGTTTGTTCAAAGCCGCCGGGCCGCGGACCCGGCTTACTGTGAAGGCCAGTGCAACGATCGTCAAGATGTAGGGCAGCATCACCGCGACGTCGGACGGAATGGGCACCCCCAGCACCTGCATCCACAACTGGAACGCGTTGACTGTGCTGAAGAGCAGCGCGCCGAGCATGATGCCCAGCGGACGCCAGCCGCCGAAGTACACCAAGGCCACCGCGATGAACCCCAGGCCTGCGGTCAGGTTTTCCTGGAACAGGTTGACCAGTGCCAGCGACAGCGACGCGCCTGCCAGGCCGGCCAACATAGAGCCGATGCAGGTCGCTATGTAGCGCACCCGGTCGACGTTCACGCCCAGAGAATCCGCCGCGGCCGGAGTTTGCCCTACAGCCTTCAACTGCAGGCCCCACGTCGTCTTGTCGAGGATGAACCAAGCCAGCGGCACGAGCAGGAATGCGCCGTAGACAGGGAGACTCTGGTTGAAGAGGATCTCGCCGATGAAGGGTATGTCCCCGAGCACCGGGATCTTGACGGGCTGAAATCCGACGACGGTCTTGACCGTACCGATGGTCGTCTTGAAAAGCAGGCTCGAGAGGCCCAACCCGAACATGTAGAGGCCGATGCCGCTGATGCCTTGTTCTGCCTTCAGGGTCACGCTGATGAAGGCCATGAGCAAGCCCATCAACACGCCGACAAGCGCGCCAGCCAGCAGGCCCAGCCAGAGGTTGCCCGTGGTCAGGGCCACGAAGAAAGCGCCGTACGCACCCATCAGCATGATCCCGTCGACGCCAAGATTGACCACGCCGGAGAGCTCTGAAATCGCCTCACCGATGGCTCCGTAGAGATAGGGCGTCGCCAGCCGTATGGCCGAGGTGAGGATGCCGATGATGATCGCGGTAGTCGTGAGTTCGTTCATGCCTTGGCCTCCGCTCCGGGTGCAACCTGGTGCGTCGCAGCAAGTTCTGCTTTCTTCGCCAGTGCGATCGTCCGGTTCGTGGACAGGCGGCGCGACCACATCTGCGAACCAATTACCAGCAGTACGATCAGGCCCAGCAGTGCATCGATGAGCGCGGAAGGCACCTGGACGGCCCGCTGCATCATGTCCGCGCCGACCAGCAGGCCGCCGAACAGCGCAGCCACGATGCCTGAGAATCCGTAGCCGCTGGTGACGCCTTCAAGCAGACGGTGCTGTACGCCGATGATCTCGATGACGCCAGCCAGACCCGCGAAGCCGCCGGCCAGGGTCAGCGACAAGGCCTGGTAAAACGGGACGGGGATGCCGGCATATTTGGATGCTTCCGGGCTGAGCCCCACTGCGCGTATGCGGTAGCCGATGGTGGTGCGCCAGAGGAAGATGTACACCAGGACCGCCAGAACCACCGCAATGATGGCTCCTGTATGCAGTTGGGTCTGTTGCAGCCTGCCCAGCCACACCTGTTCGGGCAGACGTTCCGACTGATGCAGGAAAGTGCCCGCGGCGACGCCCGCGGGATCGATCAGAGGACCCCGGAGCAAGAGGTTCATGAGCTGCAAGCCGATGGCGTTCATCATGACCGTGCTCAGAATCTCGTTGACGTTGAGCCTGGCCTTCAGGATGCCGGGGATGAAACCCCAGAACGCTCCGGCCAGAAAGCCCATGATCAGGGTGGCGGGGAGCAGGATCCAGCCGGGCCAGGTTCGAAACTGCAACGAGAACCAGGTGGTCATCAGCGCACCCGCAATGATCTGTCCCTCACCGCCGATGTTGAGGACGCTCGCACGGAAGGCAATGCAGATGCCCAGGCCGACCAACAGCAGTGGCGTCGCCTTCACCAGTGACTGCGTGAACCCGTACGTGCTGCCGAAAACGCCCTTTACCATGGTGGCGTAGGCGGTCAGCGGATTGGCGCCCAGCAGGAGAAGCATAATTGCCCCCACAAGGAGGGCGGCCAGGATGGCGAGGATGGGCGCCGCAGCTCTGAGCAGGAAGCCCACCCAGTCCACAGGCGGCTTGCGAGCCGGCGGAGATTTAGTGGCCGTATCTGGCGGCATGGACTACCTCCGAGGATTGGTGCAATGCACAGGCGGATACATGGCGAGCGGTGAGAGTAGCAGAAAGGTGGTGCGGATGGCGAATGGTCAACGGCCGGCAGGGCGCGCGGCAATCTGATAGGGAGAGGAAGTGACGCGGATTGTTAGTCAGCATCTGCGGGAGTCGCTCCAAGCAGCAATCATTGCGTGTTGGATGAGGAACCAGAATCCTCAGACGTCTGAGGTCTGAGGACTAAATTATCACAAAATTCACAAGCTGTCAAGGACTCAAAGTGTGCCGAAGCGGAAAATTTAAGGAATGATGATTAAAGCAACCCCCGAAGCCTGCTGGCAGGAGGCTTCGGGGGTTGCTGGAAGGAAACCAGGTCCTCGCACCGCGAGAACCTGGTGGTTTTGCCGGCAGGCCGGCTTAGTGCCAGCTACCCAGCACTTTCATGTAGTTTGCCCGCTCGAAAGCGTCCGGATCGGCTACGTTGCGCTGGCTGAGCGCACCCTTCATCTGGTTTACGGACTCGTACTCATGCTCTTCCATCCACTGCTGTACACCGGCGACGAGATCGCTGATCTTGCCGATGCCTTCTGCCAGCAGCACCGAGGCAACGTTGGCCACATCCGCTCCGGCCATGATTGCCTTTACGATGTCTTCCGTGGCATGGATGCCGGTGGTCAACGCCATCGATGCATTGACATGGCCGTAGAGGATCGCGATCCAGCGCAGCGGCAGGCGCATCTCCCACGGGGTGCTCAGGACAAGGTGCGGTACGACCGTGAGTTCATCCAGGTCGAAATCGGGCTGGTAGAAGCGGTTGAAGAGAACCAGGCCATCGGCGCCCGAGCGATCGAGCCGGTGGACCATATTGGGCGTGGAGCTGAAGAAGGGACTGAGCTTCATCGCCACAGGAATGGTTACGTGGGCCTTGACCTCGCGCAGGATCTCCAGGTAGGAGTTTTCCACGCCGTCGCTTGACAGATTGAGACGCGTCGGGATCAGGTAGACATTCAGTTCCAGCGCATCCGCACCGGCTTCCTCGATCAACTTCGCGTACCGGGTCCAGCCTCCGGTAGTGACGCCGTTGAGGCTGCCGATGACTGGGATGTCGATGGCTTCCTTGGCCTTGCGGATCTGCTCGAGGTAGCCATCAGGCCCACTGATGTAATCACCAGCCTTGGGAAAATACGCCGTAGCCTCGGCAGAGATGAAGGCCGATTGCTCGACAGCGAGGTGCTGTGAAAGCGCTTCGATGTGGATCTGTTCTTCGAACAGCGAGTACATCGTAACCGCTGCCGCGCCCGCATCTTCCATCGCTTTGATGGTGCTGACGCGCTTCGATAGTGGAGATGCCGACGGCACGATGGGATTCTTCAGGGTCAGGCCCATGTACTTCGTTGTGAGGTCGATCATGACTGTCTTCCTTTACTCTTTCTCGAAGCTCAACGCGGCCATCTGCTCGAGCTGGCGCCAGCGAGCCAACACATCTTCTTGAGCCAACTTCAGGAGCATCTCCGCTCGTTCTTCATCGCGCCTGGCCAGAGAGCTGTAGCGGGTCTCGTTGTAGACATAGTCCTTGAGCGGGATCTTCGGCGCCTTGGAGTCGAGTGTCAGCGGGTTCTTTCCCGCAGCCACGTTGGCCGGATTGTAGCGGTAGATCGGCCACGCGGCGCTGTCCACCGCCAGCTTCTGCTGGGTCATGCCGTTGATCATGTTGAAGCCATGGTTGATGCAGTGGCTGTAGGCAATGATCAGGCTGGGTCCAGGATAGGCTTCGGCCTCCAGGAACGCCTTGACGGTCTGGTTGTCGCTGGCTCCCATGGCCACCTGGGCTACGTAGATGGTGCCCTGGCTCATTGCGATCGCACCCAGGTCCTTCTTGGAGGCCGGCTTGCCGCCCGCGGCGAAACGAGCCACCGCCGCGCGAGGGGTTGCCTTTGATGCCTGCCCGCCGGTGTTGGAGTAGACCTGCGTGTCCAGCACCAGCACGTTGACGTCCAGGCCCGATGCCAGCACATGGTCCAGGCCGCCGTAGCCGATGTCGTAGGCCCAACCGTCACCACCGATGATCCAGACGCTGCGCTTGACCAGCATGTCGGCGATGCCCTTGAGCTGGATCGCCCACGAGTCGTTCAAGCCGGCGATCTTTTCTTTGAGGGCAGCCACGCGCTCGCGCTGTTCGGCGATGCCCTTCTCGCTGGTTTGCTCCGCGCTCATCAATGCGTCCACCAGCACATCGCCCAGCACGTCCCGATGGTCATGAATGATCTCACGAGCGAATTCATTCTGCTTGTTGATGGTCAGGCGGAAGCCCATGCCGAACTCGGCATTATCTTCGAAGAGGCTGTTGGCCCACGCCGGACCGCGGCCGTTCTTGTCCTGGGCCCAGGGCGTCGTGGGCAGGTTGGCGCCATAAATCGAGGAACAGCCGGTGGCGTTGGCAACGATCGCACGGTCGCCGAACAACTGGCTGACCAGCTTGACGTAAGGCGTCTCGCCGCAGCCCGCGCATGCGCCGGAGAACTCGAAGAGGGGCTGGAGCAACTGTGAGTTTTTCACCGTGTTCAGCGGGATCAGTGTGCGGTCAAGCTCCGGCAGATCCAGGAAGAATTCGAAGTTCGCGCGCTCGCTGAAGCGGAGCGGCGGCTGCGGTTCCATGTTGATAGCCTTGAATTTCGGCTGGCTCTTGTTCTTGGCCGGGCAGTTTTCCACGCACAACCCGCAGCCGGTACAGTCTTCGGGCGCCACCTGGACGGTGTACTTCATGCCTGGAAGATCGCGGCTCTTGTAGTCCATGCTCTTGAAGGTGTCGGGTGCGCCGGCAAGGCTCTCCGGCGAGTAGGCCTTGGTGCGGATGGCCGCGTGCGGGCAGACCAGCGCACACTTGCCGCACTGGATACAGAGCGAAGGATCCCAAACAGGGATCTCCAGCGCCAGGTTGCGTTTCTCCCACTGCGTGGTGGCAGTCGGCCATGTGCCGTCCACCGGGAAGGCCGAAACCGGCAGGCTTTCGCCATCACCAGCAATGATCTGTGCGGTGACATCTTTGACGAACGCGGGCGCCTCGTCCGAGACGGGCGACTCCATCCTGATGTTGCTGGTGATCTCGTTCGGGTAATGGACCTCGTAAAGGTGCGAGAGCGTGTGATCCACAGCAGCAAAGTTCTGTTGTACCACGATCTCGCCGCGCTTGCCATAGGTGTGGCGAATGGACTCCTTGATTCTTTCGATTGCTTCGTCTCGGGGCAGCACGCCGGAGATCGCAAAGAAGCAGGTCTGCATGATGGTGTTGATGCGGCTGCCCATGCCGGTCGCCCGTGCAACGCCCACTGCATCGATGACATAGAATCTGAGCTTCTTGGCGACGATCTGTTCCTGCACCTCCCGCGGGAGATGATCCCAGACTTCGTCCGGTCCATAGGGGCTGGCGAGCAAGAAGGTCGCGCCTGGCTCGGCTTTGGCCAACACCTTGACGCGCTCCAGGAAGACCCACTGGTGGCAGGCGATGAAGTTGGCCGACTCGATCAGGTTGGACAGGCGGATCGGCTCGGGCCCGAAACGCAGGTGCGACGTCGTAACGGTGCCGGCCTTCTTGGAATCGTAGAAGAAATAGCCTTGGGCGTAGTTGTCGGTCTCCTGACCGATGATACGGATCGAGTTGTGGTTGGCGCCCACTGTGCCGTCAGAGCCCAGCCCATAAAACAAGGCCCGTACGCCGCGCTTTGACTCGACGGTGTAGCTCGGATCGTAAGAGAGGCTGGTGTGAGTCACATCATCGTTGATGCCGATGGTGAAATGGTTCTTCGGCGTACCTGCCGCCATGTTATCAAACACACCTTTGACCATCGCGGCGGTGAATTCCTTGCTGGCCAACCCGTAGCGGCCACCCAGCACTTTGATCGCCCGTCCGGTTTCTGCGATGGCAGTGAGGATATCCTGGTAGAGCGGCTCACCCGCGCTGCCAGGCTCCTTGCAGCGGTCTAGCGCCGTGATGATCTTCGTGGTGGATGGAATCGCGGCCATCAGGTGCTCGATGCTGAACGGCCGGTAGAGATGCACCTTGACCACGCCGACTTTTTCGCCGCAGCAGTCTGCCAGCTCATGGGCCGTCTCATGCGCAATGTCTGCAGCGGAGCCCATCAGCACGATCACGCGGTCCGCATCCGGCGCACCGACGTAGTCGAAGAGCTTGTACTCGCGGCCGGCGAGTGCCGCGAACTTGTCCATTTCGTCCTGTACGATCTGCGGGACGGACAGGTAGTAGGGGTTGGACGCCTCGCGGCCCTGGAAGTAAACATCCGGGTTCTGGGCGGTGCCACGGATGACGGGGCGTTCGGGGGTCAGGCCACGCTGGCGGTGGGCCAACACCAGTTCGTCGTCCATCATGGCGCGTATAACATCGTCATTCAGCTCTTCGATCTTGCGGATTTCGTGACTGGTGCGGAAACCGTCGAAAAAGTGTACGAACGGCACCCGCGACCGCAAGGTTGCAGCCTGGGCGATCAACGCCAGATCCATGACCTCTTGCGGATTGTTGGAACAGAGCATTGCCCAGCCGGTGGAGCGTGCCGACATCACATCGCTGTGATCGCCGAAGATGGACAGGGCATGTGCGGCCAGCGCACGGGCGGCAACATGAAAGACCGTCGAGGTCAATTCTCCGGCGATCTTGAACATGTTGGGGATCATCAACAGGAGGCCCTGCGATGCGGTGAACGTGGTGGTGAGTGAGCCGGTCTGCAGCGCACCGTGTACGGCGCCGGCCGCCCCACCCTCCGATTGCATCTCAACCACCAGGGGCACCGTGCCCCAGATGTTCTTGCGATCTTCAGCGCTCCAGGCATCTGCCCATTCGCCCATATTGCTGGACGGCGTGATTGGATAGATCGCGATGACCTCGTTGGTCTTGTGGGCAACATAAGCTGCGGCTTCGTTGCCGTCAATCGTCACAATGCGACGTTGTGGCATGTGCATTCCTCCGAATCGTAAGTGGGCTTAGATTAAGACATGCGCCGGGCTACAGATCAGCGTGGAACTCGATAGAGGCAGCAACCTATCTGTGGCCGTGCGAAAGAAATCCAAACTGCGCGACAAAACCGACCCCGCCTCCGCGGGATCAGATGCTGGCACAAGAGTTGCTTTTTCAACAGTATAAGGATAACACCATGTGTTGAGTCAGGGTATGACACGCGTCATGTCACACTTTTTTGGACGAACGTCGCCCTTCCGGACGCGACAGCGGGCTGCCAGCTCACGTATTAACTTCATTGACAAACCTCGGTCCTGATGATTCAATCCCTTCAGGAGGGAAAACATGAGCGTTGTCGCCGCGCCGGGTCAAGCGCACAGCGCGCTTGCGAATTTCTCCTTGCCGGTTCGCCGCTGGTTCGAGGCTAATTTCGGTGAGGCGACACCACCGCAGGCCGAGGGCTGGCCGGCGATTGCACGCGGCGACCATACGCTCATCCTCGCGCCCACCGGTTCCGGCAAGACCCTGGCGGCCTTTCTGTGGGGGATCGACGAGATCTATCGGGAGCTGCACTCGGGGGCGGCACAGGGAGTGCGCCTGCTCTACATCTCGCCCCTCAAGGCACTGAACAATGACATCGAGCGCAACCTTCGCGCACCTCTGGCAGGCATACGTTCAGAAGCTGCCCGACTGGATCAGCCGTTGCCTCCGCTGCGCGTCGCGGTGCGAACGGGCGACACGCCCGGCCATGCGCGCACTGCGATGGTGAGGCAGCCGCCTCATATCCTGATTACCACCCCTGAGTCGCTCTACCTCATTCTGACCAGCCCGCGCGGCCGGGAAATGCTGCGCACCGTGCGCAGCGTCATCGTGGATGAAATCCATACCCTTGTCGGCGAGAAGCGCGGTGTCCATCTGGCGCTCAGCCTTGAACGGCTGGAGAACCTTGCGGGACATCCCATCCAGCGTATCGGCCTTTCAGCCACGATCCGGCCCCTGGAAGAGGCCGCACGTTTCCTGGGTGGGCAGGATGGCCTCGGCCAGTCGCGGCCCGTGACTATCGTCGATACGGGGTACAAGAAACCGCTCGACCTCCAGGTTGTGATGCCCGTCGAGGACTTCCGTGATCTGCCTGGCGGGTCTATCTGGCCGTCGGTCATCCCGCAAGTGCTCGGCGATGTCATGCGACATCGCACCACACTGATCTTTGCCAACAACCGGCGCCTGGCAGAACGCACGGCAGACCGCCTCAACGCGCAGATCGAAGCCGAGCGCTCCGAGGAAATTGAGCCCGGCTCCACGGAGGCCCTTGCACCGGACGGTGTCATGCGCGACAAAGGTATCTTCGCCATCGGCACGGAAGGACCCATCAAGGCCCACCATGGCAGCACCTCCAGAGAATCCCGGCGTGAGATGGAAGAGGCGCTCAAGGCGGGCAAGCTTCCCGCGTTGGTCTCAACTGGCACCCTCGAATTGGGCATCGATATCGGTGCGGTCGACCTGGTGGTGCAACTGCAGGCGCCGCGCAGTGTCGCCCAGGGCCTGCAGCGCGTGGGCCGCTCGGGTCACCTGGTCGGCCAGACCAGCAAGGGACGTATCTATGCCACCCACCAGGAGGACCTGGTTGAGGCCGCGGCCGTGGTTCGCGGGATGCTCGACGGTGCCGTAGAGCCTACGAGGGCGCCGGCGAACGCGCTCGATGTCCTCGCTCAGCAGATCATCGCTGCGGTTGCCGTCGACGAGTGGGACAGCGGCGCACTCTATAACCTGGTGCGCTGCGCCTATCCCTATCGTGACCTCTCGCTCAGTGCATGGGAATCGGTTCTGTTCATGGTTTCCGGCCGGTTCCAGGCCTTCGGTGGTCCAGGGCACGCTTCGTTGCGAGCGCGCATCGCGTGGGATCGGACGACCGATCGCCTGGCCCCGCTGCCCGGCACGCGGCTCCTGGCTCTCTCGAACGCTGGCACGATTCCGGATACGGGCGCCTACGATGTGTACCTGGCGGACGGCAGGACGAAGGTCGGCACGCTGGATGAAGAGTTTATCTTCGAGACGCGTCCCGGCGATGTGTTCATGTTGGGTTCCAGCGTCTGGCGCGTGCGGGCGCTGGAGAACGACCGGGTGGTCGTGGAGGGCGCAGCCGGCCACCTGCCGCGGATGCCTTTCTGGAAGGGTGATTATCCCTGGCGCTCCTATGAGCTGGGCGCGCGCATCGGCCAGTTGCGCCGCGCGGTTGTAGATGAGATCCGGCGGCGGGGGGGTGACCGCGAGGGAATGATCGAGTGGCTGCGCACCGAGTTCAGCCTGGATCTCAACTCGGCGCGAACCCTGCTTGATTATGTCAGCCGCCAGGTCGAGGCGCTCGGTGCGATCTCAGCGGACGATACGATTATCGTCGAAACGTTTTTCGATGCAGTCGGCGAGGCGCGTGTCGTAGTCCATTCTCCCTTCGGCGGCCGGATCAACGGCGCCTGGTCGCTGGCGTTGGTCGACGCGCTCAAGGAACGCACCAGCATAACGGTCGAGAGCATGGTCAGCGATGACGGCATCCTCCTGCGCTTTCCCGGCGCGGTGCTGGGAGCCGCCGACGCGGCTGCACTGGCTGCGGGCATGCCCCACGAGGCTGCGTTCGCAGGCATCGACCTGTCCGTACCCGGGCAGATCGTCGCGGAGATGTCGCCGCGCGAAGCCCGCCAGCGCATCCTGCGCGAGCTTCCAAACTCGGCTGTATTCGGTGCGCGGTTCCGCGCGAACGCGACCCGCGCGCTGCTTCTGCCTCGTTCGCGCGGCCATAAGCGCACGCCCTTCTGGCTGCAACGGCTCAAGGCGCGTGATCTGCTCGCGACGGTCTGCAACCTGCCCGAATTCCCCCTGATGGCTGAGACTTATCGGGACTGTCTGCGCGACGTGATGGACCTGGGTCATCTCGACGAGTTACTGGCCAACATCGAAGCTGGCCGCGTCAGGGTGATGCCCGTCCAGACGCGCGTCCCATCGCCCCTGGCCGCAGGGCTGCTCTACCAGTTCATCAGCACCTACATGTACGAGTGGGACACACCCAAGGCCGAACAGCAGCTACAGTCCCTGGCCCTGAGACGGGAACTGGTGGAGGATCTGCTCGAGGGTTCCGATTCCGGCCGGCTGCCGCTCAGGCCCGAGGCGGTGGAGAACGTCATTGCTGATGCGGGACACACGGCCGATCAGCGCCGGGCGCGCACTGCCGATGAGCTGGCTGTGCTCCTCCTTGAGTTAGGCGATCTGACCGACGCGGAGATCGCGGAACGCAGTGCTTCCGACTCCCGTCCATGGCTCGCCGAGCTGGCCGAGCGCGGGACGATCGTTCGCCTGGGCGCCGGACCTCGCTGGGTTTCCGCCGAGTTGGCCGGCGAGTATGCGGCCCTGTATCCTGGGCCGACCCACGAAGCCGTGCAGTCGCCAGCCTTGCATCCTGAGCGGAGCCACGAAGTGGCGCAGTCGAAGGACGCCCATGGCGCGCATCTCGAATCCATCCTGAGCCGGTGGCTGCGTTGGTCCGGCCCTGTCACGCGGACCGCCATTCTCGGCCGTTACCCCTTCGCGGCGGACTTGCTGGATACCACGTTGGACCGGCTGCTTGCCGCTCACACCATCGTGCAGGGCCATTTCTCGGTGGAGGGCGGCGAGCCAGAGTATTGCGACCGGCAGTTGTTCGAAAGGTTCTACCGCCGAACCCTTAGCTTGCTTCGCCACGAAGTCCAGCCTGCACCCCTGGCGGCCTACCAGGCTTTTCTTCTTCGTTGGCAAGGGGTTGGGCCGGCGCAGCCAACTGAGGCACGCAGTGTGGATGAAGCCATGCGGCAGTTGCGCGGCCTGGCGCTGCCTGCGGTGGCATGGGAGCGGGAGGTGCTCCCCGGCCGCGTCTCACGCGATGGTTGGCGCGATCTGGACGGGCTGGTGCAGGCGGGGGAGTACGTCTGGGTTGTTGCGGGCAGCGAAGGTGGCCGGGCGGAAGTACGCTTCATCGCGCGCCGTGAGGGCAGTCTCTTCCTCTCGGATCTGCCGAACGCCTTGCCTCCGGGACCAGCGGGCGAGGTGGTCGCCTATCTGAAAGCCGAGGGCCCTTCGTTTTTTGCTGACATCCAGGGAGGCACCCGACTGGGTGCGGGGGCGCTGCGGGACGCACTCCGGCAGTTAGCCCTGGCCGGAGTGCTCACCGGCGAGGATCTCTGGGCGCTGGCAGCCGTGCTGCGGGTGCGCGGCGGGCCAGCCGAGCCGCGGCCAATGAGCGCGCTCGAGGAAGACCTGGCAGCCCGTCTCTCTCAGAAGGGTGGCTCCCGATCGTCTCGGCCGGTCGGTCGCGGGAGAGGCCGTGCGACGATGTCGCAGCAGCGTTACCGCGATCTCAGGCGGAGCATCGGGCAGCGAATGGACGCTGAAGCAGAATGGGAACAGGCCTGGCTGGGCCGGTGGTCGCTGGTGAGCAGGACAGCGGTCATGGGGCCGGCCCTGCGGGTCGATGAGCGAGCCCTGGGCCTTGCCCGGCTTGCCCTGGATCGTTACGGGATCATCACACCGGAGATCATCGCGCGGTTTGAGAGTCGTTGGGCGTGGACCGGCGAAGAAGCGGACGCAAGGCCCGTGCGGGAGCTTTGGGAAAGCCGCAAAGTGCCAGCCGGACCATCTGAGCTTCGCGCGCCGCACGAGGCGCCCTGGAACTGGGGCGAGCTGTCAGAGCAGTTGCGGCGCATGGAACTGCGCGGCGAGGTGCGCCGGGGGTACTTCGTCAGCGGCTTGTCGGGCGTTCAGTATGCGTTGCCCCAGGCCTTGGAGGCGCTGCGCGATGCGCGGGCTGCGTTGGCAACCGGCGACAAGGTCGTCGTCCTGTCTGCGCTCGATCCTGCCAACCTGTATGGCGGAGATCTCGGGACGGTGAGTGCAGGGTCTGCAGAGCGGCTGGATGGCGAAGAGGTCGCGGTTGAACAAGGTGCAGCTCTCTCTGGAGCCGATTCTTCATCGACTGTCTTGCGCTTCGCGCGGGTGCCGTCGACGCACGTCGCGCTGTGGCAGGGTGTGCCGGTGCTGGTGGGCGAGGACAGCGGCGCGCGGCTGAGTGCTGCGGAGGTGAGCGATGATGTGTTGCGTGAGGCCCTGCAGCGCTACCTGAATCGTCATGCCGCGCCCCGGCGCGTGGCCATCGAGACGTGGAATAGTGGGCCGGTCATCGGCAGCCGTGGCGAGGCGCTGTTGCGTGAGCTGGGAGCCAGCCGCAGCCCGGCCGGGTTGGACTGGTGGCTGGCGGGGTAAGGTCGCCAGACGCGAACGTGCGGGACACTTCGCCAGTGCCCCGCACGTGACAGCCGGTGGACTTGCTACCGCCCGCGTTCCCCTCGCACGTACGGCAACCCCAGTGCAGCCGGCGCGCCCATGCGTTTCTTCATGGCCGCGCGTGAGCCGATCACCAGGATGATAATCGTCAGCGCGTAGGGCAGCATCTGCAGGAAGAATCCCGGGCTCTGGGCCCGGAAGGGATTGGGAAACCACAGGAGCATCGTCGGCCCCTGCAGGTCCAGGATTAGCCGCCGCAGCGCACCAAATGCGTAGGCGCCGGCCATCGCCCGCCACGGATTCCACTGCGCAAAGATGACCAGGCCGATCGCAATCCAGCCCTGGCCGGCCGTGGTCAGCTCGCTGAACCAGCCCGGCGAAATGGCCAGGCTGATGGTGGCGCCGGCCAAACCGGCCAGAAGACCGCCGGCGAACACATAGGCATAACGAAGGCCATAGACACTGATGCCCAACGCATCGGCCGCGGAGGGATACTCACCCACCGCGCGAAGGTGCAGACCGGGCCGCGTCCGGTTGATGTAGTACCAGACCATGGGGGTCAGCAGGTAGCCGAGGTAGACCAGCACGCTGTGGTTGGTGAAGAAGATGGGTCCCAGTATCGGGATGGCCGACAGCCCCGGAACCGTCCAGTTGGGCAGCAGTGCCGTGGTCCCGGCCTTGCTCAAGCCTTCGCCCAGGACCAGGCTGAGACCAACTCCGACGAAGTTAGTGGCCAGGCCGCTGACGACCTGGTCGGCTTGAAAACTGATTGTGACAACCGCGTGCAGCAGGCTGAGCGCACCCGCGGCCAACATCGCGATCAGCAGCCCTAGCCAGGGATTGCCCGTGCCGACGGTCACCTTGAACGCGAACATCGCGCCGATCAGCATCATGCCCTCGACGCCCAGGTTCATCACGCCCGAACGTTCGGCCAGGATCTCGCCGATACTGGCGAAGAGCAATACAGTGCCGGTCGCGACGCCGGCCTGGAGGATGACGATCCAGTCGATCATGACTAACCTCCTCAGCGGCGCACCAGCCGGATGCGATACCTGAGCAGCACATCACTGGCGATCACGCAGAACAGGATGATCCCCTGCAACATGCGCGGGATGCCGGACGGCTGGATTTCTCGGCCGGCCAGGAGCAATCCGCCAAACAGGATTGAAACCAGTATCACGGCAACTGGATTCAGCTTCGCTAACCAGGCCACGATGATGCCTGTAAATCCATATCCGGGTGAGATGGCGCCCTGTAACCGGTGCACCACGCCTGAAATCTCGGACATGCCCGCGAGCCCAGCCAGGCCGCCCGACAGCATCATCACCAGCACGGTGTTGCGGACGATGTCGATGCCGGCGTAGTGCGCCGCGCGGGGATTATCGCCGATCAACCGGATCTCATAGCCCCACTTGCTGCGGTAGACGATGAACCAGATCACCGCTGCCGCCACGAGGCCGATCACGATGCCGCCGTGCAACGTCAGGCCGCTGAAGAACGGCACCTGTTTGGCGTAATCCGTCAGCCGGGGCAGCCATGCGGTCCGGGGAAACATGCGGGACATCTGGAAGCCGCCCTCGCTCCACGCACCAAAGACCCAGAAGAGCACCCACGATGTGGCGATGTAGTTCATCATCAATGTAGTGACGACTTCGTTGACGTTGAGCTTGGCCTTCAGGTAGCCGGGGATGAAGCCCCACAGCGCGCCGCAGAGGAAGCCCGCCAGCGCCATGGCCAATAACATCAGCGGCCGCGGGGTGGTCGCCGGAAGCAGGGGGATCAGCACAACAGCACTCGCGCCCCAGGCGCCCATATAGAACTGGCCCTCTGCGCCGATGTTCCACAACCGCATGCGGAATGTGAGTGCACACGCCAGCCCCACCAGGATCAGCGGCGTGGCCTTCACCAGCGTATCGTTGAAAACCCCCACGCTGCCGAACGCGGCCTTGAGGATGAACTGGTATGACTTGAGCGGCTGCCCGCCGGCTGCCAGGATCACTATGCCGCCGAGGATCAGCGCCACAATGACAGCGCCGATGGAGGTGGCCGCTGGCAGCCATGCAGGCACGCCGAGGCGCCGCTCCAGGCTTAGCGAAAAGGGAAACTGAGAACCCTTGACGGCTGCATTATCGGTGGTCATCGGCTTCCCCCCTGATTGTTTCCAGGCGTTGTCCTGCCATCATCAGGCCGATCTGCTCCAGTGTCGTCTCTTCCGGCTTGACCTCGCCCATGATCTGGCCCTCGTATATTACAGCTATGCGATCTGACAGGGACATGACTTCTTCCAACTCTTCGGAGAAGAGCAGGATTGCCGTACCGCGGGCGCGTTCCGCGAGCAAGACCCGCTGAACGGCCTCGATCGCACCCACATCCAGGCCGCGCGTGGGTTGCACGGCCACGATGATCTTCGGCTGCGCTGACATTTCGCGCGCCAGAATCGCCTTCTGTAAGTTGCCGCCTGAGAGGAGGCGGGCTTGCACGTCGATATTGGGCGCAACGATATCGTAGGCCCCTTTTAATTCCTCTGCTTGAGAGCGGATCACCGGGCGATTCAGGACCCAACCCGTGCCCACCGGCGTCGCCCGATAGCTCTTCATGATCAGGTTCTCGGCCAGGCTCAGGCTGGGCGCGCTGCCCACACCTGTGCGATCCTCTGGCACATGTGCGATCTGTCGTTCGATTGCCTGGCGGGGTGGGCGGTTGATGATATCCTCGCCATTGATCAATACGTGGCCCCGGGCGCACCTGCGCAGGCCGGTGATCGCCTGGGCAAGCTCGCTCTGGCCGTTGCCTGCCACGCCCGCGATGCCCACGATCTCGCCCGCACGCACCTGCAGTGAGAGGTCTCTGAGCGCCGGCAGGCCGCGGTCGTTCTCCGCGCAGGCGCCTTGCACTTCCAGCACGACGGGGCCGGGAACGCCCTCCGGCTTTTCAAGGGTGAAGACAACCTCGCGGCCCACCATCAGCTCAGCCAGTTTGCGCTTGCTTACCCCGGCGGTGCTGACCCCTGCGGCGGTGACGCGGCCTTGCCGGAGCACCGTCACCCGGTTAGCAATTGCCAGCACTTCATCCAGTTTGTGACTGATAAAAACGATGGAATGCCCGCTGGCCACCATGCCCTTCAGGGTGGTGATGAGTTCTCTGATTTCCTGCGGTGTCAGCACCGCGGTCGGCTCATCCAGGATGAGGACGCGCGCGCCGCGGTACAGCATCTTCAGGATCTCGACCCGCTGCTGCTCGCCCACACTGAGTTGCCAGATCTTGGCCTTGGGATCCACCTTGAGGCCGTATTGTTCTTGCAGGGCCAGGATGCGCTTGTCCAGCTCTGCCAGGTTGAGAACGAAACGAGGTGTGTCCAGGCCGAGGATGATGTTTTCGGTGACGGTCTGGGAGGGAACTAACATGAAGTGCTGGTGTACCATACCGAGACCGGCCGCGATGGCATCGCGAGGGGAACCGAAGCTGACTCGCTTGCCTTCAACGACAATCGTGCCCTCTTCAGGCTTGTAGAGTCCGGCCAGGACATTCATCAGGGTGCTCTTGCCTGCGCCGTTCTCGCCGAGCAGGGCGTGCACTTCGCCCTGGCGCAGATTAAAGTCGACATGATCGTTGGCAAGCACGCCTGGGAAGCGCTTGACGATCCCGCGCATTTCAACAGCATTGACGATTTCGGGCATGCGGCCACTCCTGTCAGAAGTAATGCCAGGTTCATACAAGAAAGCGGGTGATAGGACTTGGCCTGTCACCCGCTTCTTTAGTTAGAGCCGCTTATTTGACCGGTTCAGCGGTGACGCCTTCGGCCCACCACTTCATGCAGTACTTGCATTCCAGCCCTTCTGCGCCGGGCGGGAACTGATCCAGGTCAGCCTGCACCATCTTCTCGCCCTCGGGCACTACGATGTTCCCCTGATTGTCCTTGATCGGGCCGGCGAAGACATCGAAACGGGTGAACTCGCCGGCTTCCATCTTGGCCAGCAGATCGCGCACCTGATCCAGCACCTCGGCGGGTAGCTCGGCCGCGCCCTTGGTGGGCTGCTCGCCCTCCATGAATCCGTAGAGACCCATCGCGCCGGCATCCGAATCGAAGTACTCCCAGCCCGCCTTGTAGGTCCCGGCCTTCACTTCCTCAGCGATCTTCAGATAGATGGGCCCCCAGTTCCAGTAAGGCGCAGTGAGACAGCGCTCGGCCTTGCAGGAGCCATACCAGTCATAGGTGATGCCCCACTTGCCCTTGGCCGTCGCAACATCCGCGACCGCCGGCGTGTCGGCGCCAGTGAACACCACTTGTGCACCTGCATCGAACAGCGAGGCCGCCGAATCCTTCTCGATGATCGGATCATGCCACGTGTTCAGCCAGCGTACGTCCATGGTGCACTCAGGGCACGTCTTCTTGGCGCCCAACATGAACGCATTACCCAGGCGGAGCTCCTCCGGAATCGGGAAGGTGGCCATGTAGCCCAGTTTCGGGTTGCCGTCCATCTTGGCGCGCGCGCC
>CAYLZG010000006.1:26143-31164 GCA_964387985.1 uncultured Anaerolineales bacterium
GGCCAGCATGCCGGCCAGGTACTTCATGTTCTCCATGGCGCCCATCAGGTTGCCGAAGTTGGTGCCGTTGGCCTTGTATCCGGTGAGGTGGATGAACATGGTGTCCGGGAACTCGCTGGCCACGATCTCCATGGGATCCATGAAGCCGAACGAGGTGCCAAAGATCAGCTTGAAGCCCTTGCGGGCCAGGCTGCGGAAGGCCTGCTCGGAGTCGGCGCCCTCGGGCACGTTCTCAACGTAGGCGACGTGCGCGTCGGGCATGTTCTTGGCGATGTAGTCCAGTCCTTCGTAGTGCGACTGGCTCCAGCCGCCGTCATCGTGGGGTCCGATCAAGACCATTCCGATGTTGAACTTGCCCTCGACGATCTCGGGGATCTGAAAAGACGCTTGAGCGGGTGCTGCAGCGGGCTCGGCAGCAACGGGTGCCGCAGTGGGCTCCGCAGCGGCAGGTGCTGCAGTGGGTGCCGCCGCCGGGGCTGGCGCGGGGGCAGGAGTGCAGGCGGTGGCGATCATCGAGATCACCAGGACCAGGGCGATAACGCCCCAAAGCTGCTTACGCATCGAATCTCCTCCTCTTGATGGTTGGCTACGACAGAACGGGTGGGTCACGAACCTGAGGAGCGCGACTCCCCTGTCGCACCGATTTATTGTAGCCTGACCTGGCTCGTTGCGCAAATGCTTGTCGCGTATGCTGCATCCGGTTGTGGTATAATCGCGCCACCTTGCTCCCCTATCCAGGGATAGGTGAACGGTCATCCAAGGAGGGCTCCAATGACGGAACTCAACAACCTTATTCGCGTGGCCCGCGGCGATGCGCCGGCAGACCTCATTCTGCGCAACGCGAAGCTCATCAATGTCTACTCCGGCGAAATCTACCCCGCAGATGTCGCCATTCATAATGCCCGCATTGCGGCGATCGGCAGCGGCTACACCGGTGAAAAAGAAATCGACCTGAAAGGTGCTTACCTTGCACCCGGTCTTATCGATGCACACGTCCATATCGAAAGTGCAATGGTCGGGGTGCGCCAGTTTGCCGCGGCGGTGGTGCCGCGCGGGGTCACGGCCGTGGTTGCTGACCCACATGAGATCACGAACGTCCTCGGCCTGGACGGCATCCGCTACATGTTCGATCAGGCCAAGTATGGCCGGTTGAGCATGTACGTCATGGTGCCGTCCTGCGTTCCCTCCACGCACATGGCGACCGCAGGCGCCTATCTCGAGGCCAAAGATATTGCCTCTCTGCAGGGCGATCCATGGGTGTTGGGCCTGGGCGAGATGATGAACTATCCGGGTGTGGTGCATGAAGATCAGGATACTCTGGAAAAGCTTGAGGCCTTCAAGACGCGGGTGCTGGATGGCCACGCGCCCGGGCTGACCGACAGGGAGCTGAATGCCTATATTGCCGCAGGCATCGGTTCGGACCACGAGTGCACGACCATGGAAGAAGCGCTTGAGAAGTTGCGTCTCGGCATGTACATTCTCGTGCGCGAAGCCACGAATGCTCACAACCTGGCTCCGCTCCTGCCCATGATCACCCCTGATAACGCGCGCCGGATTTGTTTCTGTACCGATGACCGTCATCCCGGAGACCTGCTCGATCAGGGCAGCGTCGATCACCTGGTCCGCACCACGATCCGGTCCGGCGTCGACCTGGTCACGGCCATCCGGATGGCCACCCTGAACACAGCCGAGTGGTTCCGGATGTATGATCGGGGCGGCATTCGTCCCGGCAACCGCGCGGACATGATCGTGTTCGATGATCCGCAGGAGTTCAATGTCCGTTTGGTGATTCGCGGCGGACAGGTCGCGGCGGAGAACGGTAAGATCGTGCCGCTGGATGTGCCTGAGCGGCCATCCTACCTGCGCGGCTCCATGAATATCAACTGGCATACGGTCAATTTCACGATTCCCGCGGAGGGCCGGCGCGCGAACGTGATCGGTGTGCATCCGGATGATCTCATCACAGATAAGCGCGTGCTGGAGATCCCCTCACAGTCGGGGGTTGCAACCCCGGATTACGAGCAGGACATCGTCAAGATGGCGGTCATCGAGCGCCACATGGCGAGCGGACAGATGGGCAAGGGCTTTGTACAAGGCCTGGGGATCCGCCGCGGCGCAATCGCCTCCACGATTGCGCACGACCATCATAACCTGATCGTCGCGGGCGTCGACAACGTTTCCCTGACGACAGCTGCAGGTGCGCTGGCCGATATGGGCGGTGGGTTGGCGGTGGCCGATGGGGTGCGCATCCTCGCCCGCCTGCCGCTGCCGGTCGCGGGCCTGATGTCGAACAAGCCGATTGCCGAAGTCCGCCGGCAGCTCGACGAGGTCATCGGTGCTGCGCGCACTCTCGGCTCGGACTTCCACGATCCCTTCATGGCGCTCAGCTTTCTCGCGCTGGAGGTGATTCCTCACCTGAAGCTGACCGACCAGGGCCTGGTGGACGTCGACGCGTTCAAGTTCGTGCCGCTCTGGGTGGACTGAACTCAGTCGTAGGCGAAACACCCGGGTGATTTGCGAAACCTCCGAAGTCTCAGGCCAACCGCCGGTTGGCACCACCTCGGAGGTTTTTGCGTCCGGGTTACTGCACTTTGAAGTGTGGCGCTAACACCCTCAGGGCGGCTTCGCGTGCCCGCATTGCGAGTTCGGTGGCGTTCCACGCCCAGTACTCGGGCCGGAACAGCTCGATCGAGCACGCGCCATCATAGCTTATAGTTTTTAGGTGGCGGCATATTTCGTCAAGCGGAATGACGCCCAGCCCGGGCAACAGCCGGGTTGCATCGCTGATCGCCTCTTTCGGCGTATCCTCGAGGTCGTCGAGATGGAACGCGAAGATCCGTGACGGATCGAGGTCGTCGAGCTCCGTCATCAAGCCGCCGCCACCATAGAAGTGCGCGCAGTCGACCGTGATACCGATGTTGCTGCGGCCGGACTTCCGGACGATTTCCCACGCAGCGCGCGGGGTGCGCACGGAGCACCAGCCGAAGCCAAGAAATTCGAAGGAAAGCCCAACCCCGTGTGGCGCGGCGATGTCGGCCAGTTCGCGAAGCACCCGAACGTACTCCGCAACCACGTCAGCCCACGACATGTTGCGATCGGGCGTCGGGCTTGGCACGACGACCAAGACCGGGCAGCCGATTTCCTCGCAGAGCTCGGATAGATGATTGCAGCGTGCCCGAATCTGGGCGTAGTCCTCGGGGGTGCGAAACGCGATGAACTCGATCGAGTTGATGCTCATTGGTGCAACGCCGTTGCCGTCGAGCAAGGCCTTCAGCTCTACGACGGAATGGGTGGCCAGGTATGTGTCGACTTTGCCGGCCCACAACTCGAGGGCCCGAAAGCCGGCCTGCCGGCTGGCCGCAACATCGGCTTCCAGGTCGCTCGTCATGGTGGTGGCGCCGTGAAATCCTAGTATCATTGTCCCCGCCTGAAATCGTAGTGTGCCGGGATGATCGTCTGATCTCCCTACCGGTAACGGCCGTATTCGCGGACCGTCTCATACATGCCCAGGACATTCTCGATCGGTGTATTGGGCTGCACGTTGTGAACCGTGTTGAAGACATATCCGCCGCCCGCGCCGAGGATTTCGATACGTTCCCGCACCTGCTGCCGCACCTGATCAGGCGCGCCGTATGGCAAGACCTGCTGCGTATCCACGCCTCCGCCCCAGAAGGCGATGCGATCGCCGAAGCGGCGCTTCAGCTCGCGCGGGTCCATGTTGGCCGCAGAAGTTTGTACCGGGTTGAGGATATCAAACCCGGAGGCGATGAAGTCTTCGACCAGATTGATCACCGAACCGCACGAGTGGATGAAGGTCTTCCAGGTGGTATTCGCGTGCACCCAGTCGTTGATCTGCTTGTGGAACGGCTGGTAAAGTTTGCGGTAGGTACGCGGTGAGATCAGAGTTCCGCCCTGCATGCCGAAATCCGCGCCCGTAGTAAAGATGATCGACAGGCGGTTGCCGACCGCTTCGTAGATCCTGGCGAGGTTGGCGAGCCCGATCTCGCACTGTCGCTCAAATACCTTGTAGACGTAGTCCTGTCGCGTCGCAGTGCTCATGTACCATTCTGCGACATCGCGGATGCCCTTCGGGTGTTCCTTCAGCCATGGCGCAGGAACCATTGCCACATCACCGAAACTTATACCACCGAAATCACCGAAGAGTGCGCGGCCCGTCTTGTAGAGCAGCTGTGCCTCGCTGCGGTAGTGGGCCAGTTCCTCGTCAGTGACCGGCGTAAACTCCTCCACGTTATCTGCGACGTTCAGCTTCGAGTCGTCCACCGGATATTGGCGAATAATGGCATCAAAATAGAATCCGTCCTTGGGCATTCGACCGCTCGGAAGGGCTGATTTGTCGCCCTCGGGATACATCAGAAGATCGCCGTTCGGCTCCGGATCGATGTTGAAGCACTCGGGCACGAGCACGGGGGTGCCGTCAAATGTCATCCACTGCTTCCAGCCTTCGTTCATATACCCGAAGATCGTCTTGCGGGCGCGCAAAGGAACAACATCAGCGCCGAGCGCATCGAGCAGGTCCGCACCGATCTCTCCCAACATCTGGTATGGCTCGATCACCTTCACCGGGGTTCCGGGCGCGTCCAACCCCAGCGCTTGCCGCAGCCGGTACACGACGCTCGCGTTCATGCTGGTCACGTTGCTGCCACCAAGGTCAAGCGGCAGGCGATCTGCTTCCTGGTGATTGAGCGCCCGTTCCACGCGTTGCCTGGAATTCATCGTCATCTCCTCAGCTGGTCAGAGTGTTAGCCAGGCGCACCGCGGAGTCTGCCTGAAGACTGTATCCGTCTGCGCCGACCTGCCTGGCGAATCCATTGGTGTGAGTTCAGCGCGCGGGTCTGTGCGCCGTGTAGCCTGTCATCAGCCCGCGCCAATATTGCGCCTTGGCCGGTTCCAGCTGCAAGCGGCGTTCGGTCGACACGCCGGCTCGTTTCAGGGTGAAGACGATTTCTTCCCAGTCGTCATCTTTGGCAACGGTCTGCACATCCGCCAACACCGCTAACGGT
>CAYLZG010000006.1:31174-70371 GCA_964387985.1 uncultured Anaerolineales bacterium
CGGTATCCGCGTGATGATCAAGCCGAACTGCTCGGTCGTGCGGATCAGGGCGCGTTCCTCGGCCAGGACCAGAATCGAGAACTTCGTTAATGCCAGAAGTGTGTCCGGAATGATCTGCTTGTCCTGCCCCGTCCCCGTCCGTTCCCAGGCTTCCGGCTGGAAGAGCACGCTGATCACTTCCTCCCCGGTGTAGAGGCCGTAGCGCCGCAGCCCATCCGCGAACTTCTGCGGAAGGGTCTCGAGCAGCTGCGTCTCGTGCTCGCTCACGACTCGATCCTCGGCCGATGCCAGGGCGGGCAGCCCGATCACCTCACCGATCGTCCCCCGCCATTCGACATCCATCAACGGCCAGCCGATCGCGTTGAATTGCATGTCAAGCCATCTCTCCACACCCTGGCACGCGCCATACAATTGCACCCGTCCGTACAGCAGCACGTGGTGCGTCTTAACGTACAGCACGTTATTCAGCGCAATGCAAATGGGTTCCGGCACCGGCACACCGGCCGGTGCGCCTTCGACATGAACGACGCTCTTATCGGTGAATACCAGGGCCTGTTCAGGCGTCTCCTGGGATTCCTCGGCGCCCCTGGAACGGTAGTCGGCAGGGACGTAGAGTGCGGCCAGAAACCGGTGGCCCACCGGGATTGCGCGCTCCGTTACCGCGCGTAAGCTCGCAGGCAGTTCGCTGAGGCCATGGAACAAGCGCGGGTGAAAGACCGAAGCACGTACCAGCCAGGGTTCGATCATACGATTCTCTTTCTGGTCAGGCATTGACCGCTTGGAGCATGGCCACGATGTTCTCGGGTGGAACGTCGGCCATGATGTTGTGTATCTGCTGAAAGACGAAGCCGCCGCCGGGCGCGAACATTGCCACGCGCTCGCGCACGTCGGCCGCAACCTGCTCAGGGCTGGCAAGCCCGAGGATATCGCGCGTATTGCTGCCACCCCCCCAGAAGCAGAGGTCCTTGCCGAACTCGCGTTTGAGTCTTTCGGGTTCCATGTCCTTACAGGTGGTCTGGACGGGCTGCAGGATCTCGAGCCCTGCGTCGATCAGTCCGGGCAAAAGCGGGTAGATACCGCCGCATGAGTGCAGCATGATCTTGGCATCCGAGAGCCTCTTCGATTCACTCCACATCTGCTTCTGGCGCGGCTGGAAGAACTCGCGATAGGTGCGGGGCGAAATCTGCGGTCCCGTCTGCATGCCGAGGTCGTCACCGAAGAGGATGATGTCGATATACGGACCGGCGGCGGACAGGAACTTACGCAGATTTTCCAGGTGATACTCCACCAGGCGGTCGAGGAAACGGTGCGCCCGCGCCTTGTCGCCCGCCAGCATGGCCAGGAAGTTATCCATGCGGAACAGCTGCTGGCCCCCCTCCAGCAAACTGGCTCCGAAAAGGCCAATGATCGCGCGGTCTGTTGATTCGCGCAGCGCCCTGGCTCCAGCAGCCAACTCTTGCAGCCCTCGCGGGTCATAGCCGATGGGTGCGGGCGGAGCGCCCACCTTCGACCACATCATCCGGTCGAAGGCCTCGGTGAGGTCGGTGAAACCGGCGTCCTCTCCGGTGGCCATATACGGCCAGTTTATTTGTTCCAGGTAGAGACAGCCTTCTTTCTGGATCGCGACGAGGGTGCCATCTTCGTGATAGACGCACCAATCGTTGCCGGTCTTGACCGGATGCACTGCAGCCGGTATTTTGCAGGGCGTGCCATCGGGGAGGACCCAATCCTGCCAGTCCTCTGGCTTGAGTGCAAAGCCGCGGCCCAACTCGATGGTGTCTACGCCGAACCAGTCGAGCACATCGGGTTCGATGATGGCCAGCTGTTGGATGAAATCGTAGACGTAGATGTCGCCCGATGTGATGCCCAGGTGGCGCTTGAGCTTACTGTAGGCGATGGCCATTACGCCCGACGAGCGATGCCCGCCCAGATCGATGGGAATTCGATCGGGCTCGCAGTGGTTCACCGCGGCCATGACGCGTTCGCGCGACGTCGTCAATGTGCACCTTCCACGGAATTACGCGATGCCAGGGCTGAGAATCGTCACCTATTGGTTTTTGCGCTGGTCGATGATGACCGCGATGACGATGATCGAACCCTTGACGATGGTCTGCCAGTACGCATTGACGTTCAACAGGTCCATGCCGTTATTGAGCACGCCGATGATCAGCGCGCCAACGATCGTGCCCCAGATCGTGCCGATGCCGCCGTTGAGGCTGGTGCCGCCGATGACGGCTGCCGCGATCGCGTCGAGCTCGTAGCCCTGGGCCAGGCCGGGCTGACCGGAGCCGATGCGCGCTGACAACAACAGGGCCGCCACACCATAGAGAACGCCTGCCAGGGCATAGATGCGAATCTTAAGGCTATCCAGGTTCAAGCCGGAGATACGCGCAGCCTGCTCGTTGCCGCCCAAGGCATAGATGTACCGGCCGAACCGCACGTTGTTCAGCATGAAGTGGACGGCGACGGCGATCACCGTCAGCACGATGACCGGCACCGGGATGCCGAGGGTCGCTCCTGAACCCGTCGGAATGTTGAAGATTTCTCCCTGCCCCATGAAGTTGTAGGATGGCTTCAGACCGCTTACAGGGCGGTCTGAGTAGATCAGCGCGAAGCCGCGTGCCACCGTCATCATGCCCAGGGTTGCGATGAATGGCGGGATTTTGAACTTGGCGATCAAGGTTCCGTTGACCATGCCACAGATCCCGCCCACCAGGAGTGCTGCCAGGATCGGCAGGATCAGGGGCACTTGTAGCCCAGGGAACTTGGCGCCTCCCCAGTCGGCCCGCTGCGCCAGGCTCGCCGCAATCACGGTGACTAGCGCGACTACGGAGCCGGGAGACAGGTCGATGCCGCCCGTGATGATGATCATCGTGATGCCGATCGCGATGATGCCGACGACCGATATCTGGCGGATCACGTTGAGCAGATTTCGCGGCGCGAGGAAGGTTGGCGTGCCGTACATGGCCCACGTCAACGCAGCTACGGCAATGATCATACCCAACAGAATCAGCACAATGGCATACTTCCGGAGAAATTCCTTCCGCCTGAAACGTTGGACGGTTGCGGCTTTAGCGTCTGCACTAGTGGTCTGCATGGTGGTTCTCCTCGTATGACCGCATATGTGGCTGCATGCGCTTTCGCAGCTCAAATCGCGACGTATGCATCGCCCGTGGCGGCCCGCAGGATGTTCTCCTGCGTCGCATCTTCCCGGTTGAATTCTCCAGTCAGGTGACCCTCGTGCATCACCAGGACACGGTCGCTCATGCCCAGGATCTCGGGGAGCTCCGATGAGATCATGATGATGGCCTTGCCCTCTCTCGCCAGCAATGACATCAGCCTGTGGATTTCGGCCTTGGCTCCGACGTCGATGCCGCGCGTGGGCTCGTCAAGGATCAGGATATCGGGAGTCGTGAGAAGCCATCTGGAGACGAGCACCTTCTGTTGGTTGCCACCTGACAGATTCCTGATGAGTTGGTCCATGCTCGGAGTCTTAATGTCGAGGCGGGTCTTTTCCTGGCTGCAGATCTGGTTGATCAGGCGAAGATTCAGAACGCCTGCACGCCCATAGTTCGCGAGGCTTGCGATCACCATATTGTCCCTGACCGGCAGCACACCCATAATGCCGGTCAGTTTTCTGTCTTCGGTAAGCAGCGCCATGCCCTGTTGAATGGCATCGCTGGGACCCTTGATCTCAACTTTGCGGCCCCTGATGAGAACCTCGCCTGAGTCGATCTTGGCAATGCCGAAGATGCCTTCGATGATCTCAGTGCGACCCGCGCCCATCAGGCCTGCCAGGCCAAGGATTTCCCCGCTCCGCAAATCAAAACTGACGTCGTACACCTTGCCCTGGCGCGTCAGGTTTCTGACCGAGAGCACCACCTCGCCGATGGGCACCTGTTCCTTGGGGAAGAGGTTCGTGAGTTCGCGGCCCACCATCATGGAGATCAGGCTGTCGCGGGTTGTCTCAGCTGTCGGCACCGTCGCCACGTGCTTGCCATCGCGGAAAACCGTGATCTCGTCCGCGATCTTGAACACCTCGTCCAGTTTGTGCGTGATATAGATGATAGCCACGCCTCTCGATTTCAGGGCCCGGATCATTTCAAAGAGGTGTTCGACTTCCCGTTCGGTGATGGCGGAAGTCGGTTCATCCATGACCACCACACTGGAGTCGTAGGAGATGGCCTTTGCGATTTCGACCATCTGTGTGTTGGCCATGCTGAGGTCCTTCATCAGCGCAGAGGGGTCGATGTCGAGGTTCAGGTCACCCAGCAGCTTCCTGGTCTGCGTCAGCATTTGTTTCTTATCGATGACACCCATCCCGTTGCACGGCTCTCGCCCCAGGAAGATGTTCTCGGCTACGCTCATATACGGGACCGGCGACAGCTCCTGATGGATCATCGAGATCCCCATTTTCAGGGCTGTTTCCGTTTTGTCGATCGTGACCGGCTGGCCCTTGTAGATGATCGTGCCGCTGTCCATCGGATACATGCCGATCAGCACCTTCATCAAGGTGGACTTCCCGGCCCCGTTCTCGCCCATGAGCGCGTGTACGGTGCCCTGTCGCACTCTTAGCTGCACGTTATTCAGGGCCTTGACACCTGGGAAGGACTTGGAAACCCCTTCCATCTCCAGCACGTATTCCTGGCCCATACCACCTCCATACTGCATCGGGCGTTTCGGCCCCGGAGTACTACCCCCGGGGCCGAGCCACCCGGGTTTTTCGGTTCCCGGGTGGCGACGCTCTGCCGCTGGCCCTGCTACTTCATGTAGTTCTTGTAGTTTTCGGGCGTGACGAGCTCGTAAGGGACCCAGACGCGGTTGTTCGGGACGGTCTGGCCGGTGGCAAGCATGGCTGCGGCAGCGATGCCGCCGTAGCCCTGGCCCTTCGCGTTCTGGAAGACAGTGACGTTGAGGCGTCCCTTGTCCATTTCGGCGAGGGCGTCCGGGGAGGCGTCGACGCCGCAGACGATGATCTTGCCGAGCTTGCCGGCAGCCTCGATGGCGGAGAGGGCGCCGATGGCCATTTCGTCGTTGTTGGAGGCGACGGCGTCGATCTGGTCACCGGAAGCGAGCCAGTTCTCCATGAGAGTGAGGCCCTTGGCGCGATCCCAGCCGGCGGTCTGCTTCTTGATGATCTTGATGTCGGGATAGTTGGCGACAACCTGCTCGACACCCTTGGTGCGCATCTGGGCGGCTTCCTGGGCCAGGTTGCCCTGCATGATGACGATGTTGCCCTTGCCGCCGAGTTTTTCGGCGAGCCACTCCATCTGCATGATGCCGGCCTGGATCGAGTCGGAGCCGACATAGGCGACGGTGTCAGGCAGGCCGGTGGGGAAGCGGTTGACGTAGACCAGGGGGATGCCGGCCTTGGTTGCGGCCTCGGTCATGGGTTCGGTGGCATCGGTGTCGGTGGGCACCAACACGATGGCATCGATCTTCTGAGAGATGAAGTTCTCAACCTGGGCCAACTGGGTGGCGGTATCCTCCTTAGAATCGACCATGACGAGTTCGACGTTCGGGCCGAGGCTCTTGGCGTACTCGGTCATCGCATCACGCATGGTGGTGAGCCAGAGATCGTCGAAGAGCATGCTGACGCCGATCTTGATCGGCTTGTCGACCTTCACGCCGCCGAGCTCAGGCGCTCCTGCCGCGGGCGCCGCTGCGGGTGCAGGGGCCTCGGTCGGCGCGGCAGCAGCCGGCGCAGTGGTTGCGGCTGGTTCAGCGGGCGCTGCGGGCGCGGCTGGCTGTGCGGGCGCAGCTGGCGGAGCGGCACAACCCATCAAGGCTGAGAGGCTTAGGAGCACCGCAATCGCAATGTACAAGATCCGTTTGACAGACATGGGTGCAAATCTCCTTTTGCAGACGAATGTAAGCTGCGAGTTGCCTTCGTTTTCATACCGCGTGACGTGTTGTTCGAATCAGGAGCCTGCTGCGTGACCGAAATTTGAAAACCCTCCTTTCTCGGTCGGATCGGGTGAGGGCATGTGCGATGCGGGTGGCGGCGCCATTCTCAGCGCGTACGTCCGGCTTGAGATCTTCCGGAATGCGGCCGGCGAACTCCCGGGTCAGGTCGATCGTACGGGGTCAGTCAGGAAAGATACTGCTATGGGGGACGGCTACGTGGCTGAGGTAATACATGCCATGGTGGCGATGGAGATCACCTCCAGCAGCGCACGAATGCCCTAAGTCAATTCACATATCGAACCTCCGGACTAGTATGAGCGATGTTCGACAGCGAGAGAAGGCTGATATCCTATACGGTGGATGCGACAGAAGTGTCGCGCTTATCGATCATGACGGCGCCGGATTCGTGCAGATGCTTGATCGCATGCAGCGCAGCTGTCTCCGCGTCGGGCACCGGCATGAACTCCCCGCTGACATACCCTTTGTAGCCCGTGGCGAACAACGTGCGTAGGATGGCCGGGAAGTCCAGGTGGCCGGCGCCCGGGTGCCAGCGGTTGGAGTCTGCCACATGAAAGTGGAATATGCGGTCCCCCGCTTGCCGGATGCTGTCCGTGATGGAGGGCTCCTCGATGTTCATGTGGAAGGTGTCCAGCAGCAGGCCAAAATTAGCCGCGCCCACGGCATCAAGCAGTGCCAGGCCCTGGCTGGCGGTGTTGATGAGGGTTGTTTCATACCGGTTGATCGGTTCCAGGGCCAGCCTAACGCCCGCGTCGCCGGCTGCATCGCAGCATTCCTGCAATGCCGACACCAGCCAGTCCATTGCCTGGTCTCGATCCACTCCTGGCTGCACGATGCCGCGCAGCAGCCCGATGATGATCGTGGCGTTCAGTCGCGCGGCCAGGGGCACGTGGCCCTTGACCCTCGCGATCGCAGCCCCACGCACATGCGCGGATGGATCGGTGAAGGAGAGCTTCTCCTCGCCCCACGCCTGGCCGGTGCCGATCGCCGGGACTTCCAGCCCGGCCGCGGTCACTTTCGCCCACACATCCTCCGGATCGAGGAGCGCAGGCTCGCGCACGGCCAGCTCCACGCCATCGTAGCCGAAGCCGGCGATGCGCGCCAGGTTGCCTTCGAAGTCCCCCTTGAAGGCCACCGCCTCGAAACGGGCCGGCTGCGTGGACAACACGACGCTGAGCCGGCCCGGCCGGTCGATCCGGCCGGCTTTCTCTCCCATTCCGCGCTCTCTTGTGCCCATTCCCTGCCTTCCTCTCCTCGGTCTCGACGCTGGATGGAGCGATCTCGCACTCACCCAGGGCTTCCGGTCGTTCTACTTCTTGTGCTCCGTGCTTGGCGCACCGGGGTAGATCTGCAGCTCTCCGGCGGGCACCGCAACGCGTACGCGCGGTCCCTGGGCCCTGGCCGCGTCGTCCACCAGAATCATCTCGTCGCCGGCCGATACATAGTGCCGGTAGACCGAGCCAACGAAGAACACCTCCACCAGGTCGCCCTCGAACAGCACGGTATCAGTCCCTGCGGGCAGAGACACTCCTGCCTCTACCACTGAAGCCGCATCGGCCTTGAACACCACGGTCACAGCGTCGCCGGGGCCTGCCCCTTCGATGCGGCGCGTAACTTTGGCGCCGCTTACGGCCACGGTCACCCCATCCGCCGCCACGTGGCCGGCCAGCACGTTGGTCACGCCCAGGAACTCGGCCACGAACGCGGTGGTGGGAGAGCGATAGATCTCCTCCGGAGTGCCCACCTGCCGCACTACCCCCTGGTCCATGACCACGACCCGGTCGGCCATGCTCAGGGCCTCTTCCTGGTCATGGGTGACGTAGATCGTGGTGATGCCCACCTGCCGCTGCAGGCGGCGCACCTCGACGCGCAGCCGCTGGCGCACCTTCGCATCAAGGTTGGAGAGCGGCTCATCGAGCAACAGCACCTTGGGCCGCACGACCAGGGCGCGCGCCAGCGCCACACGCTGTTGCTGGCCGCCGGACAGGGCAGTCGGCTTGCGCTCCAGGATATCAGGTGCGATCATCATCTCAACCAGTTGGAGCGCCTCGAGGACGCGACGGTTGACCTCGTCCTTGCCGGCGCGTTGAAGCCGCAGGCCGTAGGCCACGTTGTCGTAGATGCTCATGTGGGGCCAGAGCGCGTAATTCTGGAACACCATGGCAGTGCCGCGCGACTGGGGCGACACGCCGGTGACATTGTCAGAACCGAAGTAGATCGCACCGGAATCTGGCTCGAGGAAGCCGGCAATGCAGCGCAGCAGCGTTGTCTTGCCACAGCCCGACGGGCCGAGGATGGCGGTCAGGCCGCGGTCTTCGAACGATAGACTGACGCTGCGCAGTGCCTCCACCTTGCCATATGACTTGCGAAGGTTTTCGACCCTGACTTCCATGCCCTAAATCCTCCCGAACGAAGACAGATACTCCGCCTTGAGGTAACGTTCGAGCAGCAGGAGGAGCACCACGCCGGGCACCATGAGCAACAGTGCAGTGATCGAGGCGACCGGCAGCTCGTAGCCCTGGCTGGCGTTGTACATGAACACCGGCAGCGTCAGGACGAAGGGCGACCCGACGAGCAACGTACCGGTGAACTCATCAAGTGAGTAGAGAAAGATCAGCAGAGCGCTGGCCACGATGCCGGGCAGCGCCAGGCGCAGCGAGACATCCCAGAACGTGCGGAGGCGAGAGGCGCCCAGGTTGATTGCGGCTTCTTCGAGGCTGACCGGAATCGACTTGAAGACCGCGGTCATGGTCCACACTGCGTAGACCAGGGCGCCCACCATGTGGATGAGAATCACCCCTGACACCTTGCCGCCCATATTGGCGCGATAGAGATAGACGGTGGCGTTGGCAAAGACAGGCAGCTGCGGAAATGCCTGGGGCAGCATGAAGATGAGCAGGATGAGTGCTTTGAAGGGTACGTTGAAGCGCGCCAGCACATAGCCCAGCGGCACCGTCATGACCAGCGACAGTGCGGTGACAACCACCGCGATCAGCACGCCGACCTCCAGTGCTTGCACCATGCGACCCTGAAATACCTTGCCCCAGTAGAACAGGCCCACCTCTTGTGGCAGAACGTTGGGCCAGAACCACTTCTCCGCAACTGACCAGATGACCAGGCTGGAAAGCGGGCCGAAGATGACGAACGCTGCGACCACGATCAGGATCATGCGAACGATTTTCACGCGTGTCATGCTCTACCCTCGCTTCGTGACCGACCGCAGGTAGTAGATCGCAGCACCCATGGCCGTGATGTAGGAGACGACGCCGAGTGCATTCGCTACGCCGTAATCGTGCTGGTAGACGATACGGTAGTACACGTCGATCATGAGCATCTGCGCACCCTTGCCCGTACCGATCATCATTGGGATCGAGAAGGAGGCCAGCATGGAGGTGAAGATCAACACGGCTGCCACCGCGATGGAGGTCAGCGACATGGGCAGTAGCACGTCTTTGACCTGGCGGAACCAACCTGCGCCGAAGTTGCGTGCTGCCTCCAGGTATGTGTTGCCCACGCTCTCAAATGCACCCAGGATCAGCAGTGTCGCCAGCGCCATGTTTTTCCACGCCAGTGACACGGCGATGCCGACCCAGGTGAAGGCGATCGACGGCGGGTTGTCCAGGTTGACCAGTCCGATCTGCGCCAGTGTGGAGTTGAGCAGACCATGCGGCGCAAGGAAGACACGCATCGCGTGCCCCACTACGACAAAGGGCACGAAGAGGGGAATCTTGAACAGAAACTCGACCCACTTCCCGCCGTAGATGCGGACGAAGCCGGACACCAGCACGGCGATGATGAGCACCAACAGCAGGCTGAAGCCGGACACGAAGATGGTGTAGACCACATCGTTGGCATAGAGCCGGTACGCGGTAGCGTAGTTGTCGAGGGTGAACGCGCCCGCCTCATCCTGGAAGCTGGTAATCGCTGATCGGACGAAGGGTACGAAGAAGAGGGCCACCACCACCGCCAGCGACGGCACTGCCACCAGGACCCAACCCCATTCACGGAGTCGTTTCATCTCCCCATCCTAAGTGCGTGGCAAACAGCCGCTTGCCCCCGGACTCAGTCCGGAGGCAAGCGCACGGAAATGGACCTCTTACTTGGCTTCTTCGTACGCGGCCTGGAAATCCTTCATGTATTCAGCCAGCGGGAAGGATAGGCCAGCTTTGTTGAGGGTCTCGGCCGAAATGTCGCCGAACAGCTTCTGCTTGCCCTCCTCGGAGACATTGGGCAGCACCTTCGTCGGATCGATGCCGGGGTACCACCCCTGCTTCTCGACGATGACCTTGGCCTGTTGCTCCGGGCTCGTGATGAACTCGGCGAACTTCTTTGCCACCGCCGGGTTGGCTGTCTTCGCAGGGATCACGACGTACATGGGCTGGCCGGGCATGCCTGGCTCGATCAGCTTCATCTTGACGTTAGGATCCATGCGGCCTTCGTTCTTCCAAAGCACCAGCATGTCCACCCACACCGGCCCCATGTCGATCTCGCCTCGGTTCAGCCGGTCCAGGGTGTCGTTGTTGCCCGTGGTGATGACCGCCGGCAGTTCCTTCAGCTCCTTGAACATGGGAATCCAGTCAGCCTCGATCGCCTGGTCGTAGGGTCCCATGGTCAGCTGGTCGTACTTGCCGGTCTTCCAGTAGAGGTAGCCGCCGGTGAAGGCCACACCGCTCATGCCGCCCTTCACGCCGTTGTAGCCGAAGCGGTTCGGGTTGGCCTTGATCCAGGCCACCAACTCTTCATATGAGGCGGGCGGGTTGGGCACTTTCGCCGAATTGTAGGCGATGGCGGTCTGGCTGTGGAACATGGGGATGACGTAGCCGTCCACGTCAGTGCCGAGTGCGTTCTTGGCATCACCGGCGGTCAGCAGGCTGCCCGCGCCGGTGTCGGGCACGTATTTGAGCAGGAGACCGTCCTTGATCATCTGTCCCATGATGCTCTGGTGCACGATGGCGACGTCGATGTCCCAAGTTTTGGTGCCGGCGTCCTGCTGAGCCTTGAGCTTGGTGTGGATCGACGCGCTGCCTGCATCGCCAGGACCGGTGCCAACCACATTGATGGTAACGTTGGGGTCGGACTTGACGAACTCAGGACCGAAGACGTTACGCTGGAGTTCCTCCATGTTCGTATCGCCCGCGGTGACGATGGAGAGAGTAACCTGCTGGCTAACCGGTGCACATCCCTGCAGCAATGTGGTCAGAACCAGCAGACATGCGATCGGGATTAACAACTTGCGACGCATCTGTTCCTCCTTGAAGCGATGACTTGGCGAACGGTCGGTACGGATAGGGTAAGTTGTGGATGGCGCCTCCTTTCGGGTCAGACCTCGAGCACCAGCCCGTCATACGCCAGGGTCAATCTCTCTGCAAAAGCCTTGTTTGCCTGAGCGGCGATCTCTTCCATGCGACAGACCGGATAGAAGTGCGTGAGGACAAGGTGGCGAGCGCCGGCTTCACTGGCAAGCCGGCCCGCCGATGCGGGCGTCAAGTGTCCGGCCATGGCCAACTGGTCCGGATAGCTGCATTCCAGTACAACGACGTCGGCCCCGCGGGCCAGCTCCACCAGGTCGGGATAGTAGGTCGCGTCGCCCGAGATGACTACCGCTCGCCCCTCCGCGTCGACGCGGTAGCCCACGGAGTCGCGCGTGTGGCCCGTACGCGCAGCGCGAACCTTCCAGCCTGCGCCGCAGTACGGCTCGCTCTCCGCTGGATGGTGAACCCAGCGATAAGTTTTCGGTGTGGCCCAGGGCTGCAACTGCAGGAGCCCATTGAGCAGCGCACCCATCACGGCCGGCGCGGTCCAGTGCAGGTCAGTGGTGCGGTGGGCAAGGTCCATCGCCTGCATGAACGGCACGAGATCGGCCGCGTGATCGCCATGGTCGTGGGTGGAATAGATGTAGTCGATCCGCGTGGGATCGAACCCCGCGGCCACCAGCCGGCTGATAGTGCCTGAGCCGCAGTCGACGAGCAGAGACGGTCCTTCGGAAGCATGCGCCTCCTCCGGACGTCCCTCAGCCTGGCCCAGCTGCACGAGCACCCCTGAAGGGGCTCGCGCACGGCTGGGCAGGCCGGTGCCGGTGCCGAGAAATCGAATCTTCATCGCTCTTCTGTCATAGCCCGGCAACGTCCGCTGCCGGGTCATCTCCGAAACGCTGCCTTCAGCTGGCGACGTACGTGATCTTACACTCGCTTCGATCGGTCTGCAACTTGATGATGTTTTCCGGCACCTCTTGCAGGCTGATCTTCTTGGTGCTGATGCGCGTCATATCCATGCCGCTAGCCATGCACTCGATCACGCGCGGGAAGTTCCCGTGGCCCGAGTGGCCCTGCGCACCGATGATGCTGGCCCGCCGCACCTGCAGCACCTCGCCCGTCACGGGCATCTTGGCTTCCGCACGGGCGGTCACCACCACGCGGCTGTTGAGTGTCCGGCCTTCCCAGATGACGCGCTCGATGCCAGGATAGACGACCGTCGGCATGCCTGTGGCTTCCATGAACAGGTCCGCGCCCATTCCCTCCGTGATCTCCAGGACGCGGTCGGCAAAGTCCTCCTTGAGCGGATTGATGGCGTAGTCTGCGCCGATCTGCAGGGCCAAATCGGTGCGTTCCTTCTGCGGCTCGGAGATGATAACCTGGGACGCGCCGGCGCGCTTCAGGATGGCGCAGGCCGCCAGGCCGATCGGGCCGCCGCCGAGAATGACCACGCGATCGCCCGGCCGGATGCCGCCGCCGCGCTCGATCACCGCGTTGTAAGCCACCGTGGAGGGTTCCACAAGACTGCCTGCAATGAAGATGTCGTCGCCTTTGTAGACCCTTCGCAGCGGCTCCAGGCTCCAAACCGTACGCGCAGGCACCACCATATACTTGGCGTACGCGCCGTTCACATTGAAGCCGATTTCATCCAGCCGCTCGCAGTGGTTTGGCTGCCCATCCGCACATGGACGGCATTGCGCACACCAAAGCATCTCCTCCGATGTGACGGGTTCGCCGCCCTTAAAGGGTTTGTTGGTCCGCTTGTCGAAGGCTTTCTTGCCCGCGTCTACCACCACGCCGGAGAATTCGTGCCCCAGGATGCAGGGAAAACCCGTCAACCCGGGGTAAAAGATGTAGCCATCAGCTTCTGCCTGGGCCATGTGGACATCCGAACCACAGATGCCGCATGCCTTCACCTCGATCAGTACTTCGTCCGGCTCAGGCGTCGGGATGTCGTATTCCCGCATCTCGATCCGAGGGTTCTTCCAGACCTGGCTGCCCAGGTAGGTCTGGCGTCCCTCGATGTCTTTTGCACCCAGCTTGAAGCTCGGCTTCGGCGCCCAGTCCGCCACCAGGGTCACACCCAGCATTTTGCCCGTCATACTGTATCTCCTTACGTCCGAAATTGACCTCAGACCTCTGTGCCCTGGCCGATCCGCGGCAGCGCGTAGACCGGCTTCCAACCCTTACTCAGCGGCTCGCGCAGGTAAGGCTCCATGTCATGCTCCGAGCGCAATGTAACTTCCTCGACCGGCGGCACCTTGCCGGGCGGGAAGGCTTCGAGCACGTGATCGTTCCACAGAGTCAGGTACTTCAGGATCGCTGCGACCGGGCGCTTGGCCTTCTGGGCCTCGCCGTGCGTCGACTTGCCCACGACCCCTTCGGGGGTGGCTGCGATCTCGATGGCGAAGTGGCCCTCGCCTTCTGACCAGCGCGACGGACGCCCGAATGGGTCCACCGATTTATCGAAGTGGCCGTCGGGCAGGTAGCTCTTGCCTTCAGTATCGACGGCGTATGCCATGTCCACCATATCGGGGTGCAAGAGCAGGCCGAGCGACGTTTCCGACTCGTCCGCGTGCACGAAGTTGGTGTCCAGCCGGCCGCCCCGTTCGGTGGCGCGGAAGAACTCGCGGACACCGCGGTGCCAGTCGATCACTCGGAAGATGCCAGGAAGCTGGTAGCGCTTCTGGAACTCCTGCACAGCCGACTCGAGCACCCACAGCTGGCCGTGGTTGTTGACGATGAGCTGTTTGCGGAAACCGTCGTTCCACAGGCCCAGCATCACGTCGATCATCATCTCCCGCACGACGTGCTCGCGTACGATCACGGTGCCGGGCATGCCGACATGATGGTATGGGTGAGCTCCGTAGTTCAACGGAGGTAGCGCCAGATTGACCGCCGCGCCACGCTTGGCCGTGTAGCGCCGCACGCCCTCGCAGATCTGGCTGACGTAAAGCGTATCAGATGCGCTGGGCAGATGCTGGCCGTGCAACTCGGTGCAGCCGACCGGGATGAATACGATGTCGTTCTTCTTCCGGTTCTGCTCGACCTGCCAGCGCGTGGTGGTCTGGATATAGGCGCCGGGTTTGCCCCACTCTACCGGCGACGGTACGCCGTACTCAGCCAGGATGGCATCGATCTCGGCGTCGGTGGCATCCCAGACTTCCTTCTTCATCCGCCCGACTGCATTGTCCTCGAAGAAGAGATCGGGGAGCTCGGTCGGGAGTAGACCTTGCGGAATCACTTGACTTGACATGCATCAACTCCTCAACATGGATAGGTTGCGCAGGCTCGCGCAGTGCTGTTCGCCGGCGGAAGGCGGGCAATCAAATCTCACTCAACCGCACCGGCCGGTTTTCGTGACGCGACTTCTCCGCTGCGTAGCCCAGAACTACTGACAGCCTCCCATCCTTCCCGGTCACCTGGGGCAGGGTGTCGTGGGAGACGCAATCAACGAAGCTACGCACCTCATTGACATAAGTATCGGGATAGCGCTGCATGAAGAACCGTGGCGGCAGCGCACCGTGCATGCCAGAGGTGTCACCGCACACCACCGTATCGACTGCCTTGTTATCGGCCTTGGCGATTCCGGCCGAGCAGAAGACTTCCAGCCGCTGATCGTATCCATAGACTGCCTGCCGGCTGTTGTCGATCACGCCAAGCGTACCGTCGGCGAAGCGCAGCGTGACAATGTCCGTATCGACATCGTCTGCCTCTGCCAGCCAGGGTGCGACCAGCACACTCCCCATCGCGTACACTTCTTCGACCTCGCCCACCAGGAAGCGCGCCATGTCGAAGTCGTGGATGGTCATATCGAGGTACATGCCTCCCGACGCTCTCGCATACTCGACCGAGGGCGGCTCCGGATCTCGGCTGGCAATGCGAAGGATGCAGGGCCGGCCGATCGTCCCGGATGCAACGATGTCGCGTACGTGCCGGAAGCTGGGATCAAAGCGCCGGTTGAAACCCACCTGGAGCTTGACACCTGCCTCCTCCACCGCGGCCAGTGCGATGTCGATGCTCGGCAGATCGAGGGCGAGGGGTTTCTCGCAGAAGATATGCTTGCCGGCCTGCGCTGCATCACGCACGATGAACCAGTGGGTGTCGGTGCTCGTTGCGATCAGCACCGCCGGGATGGATGGATCGGCCAACAGTTCGTGATAGTCGGCCACGACCCGGGATATGCCCAACTCATCCGCAAGCGCTTGTGCGACATCCAGGCGGATGTCGCACAGCGCGACCAGGTTGGCTTCAGGGATGCTGCGTACAAGGTTGCGCACATGGACGCTGCCCATCCGTCCGGTGCCGATGACGGCGATGTTGAGACGGTCCTTCATGGTTGCCTCACGGTTTCATCACGATCTTCATGGCCTTCTTGGGACCATGCGTCAGGGTTGCAGGTTCGAGGCCCAAGTCGCAAAACGCCTCCGGGCCATCCTCCAGGGGGATCACCTTGGTGAAGAATGGCTTCATGTTCAGCCGGTTCTCCTGGAAGATGCGGATCGAAGGCACCATGGTGTTCTGGCCCAGGTAGAGGCCCAGCACTTTAGTGGCCCAACGAGTGATCTCATTCGGGACCACGTCGATGTGCACGCTCGAATCCATGCCGAAGGGCAGCACCTTGCCCCCCGGCGTTACGCACTGGAGGGCCTGGGCGAGCGCGTTGCCGGTCGCCTCGATCACGATATCGGCCTTCCGGCCGTACGTGAAATCGGTGATTTTCTGGACCACATCCACCTCGTGCGGATTCCACACCGTCAGCCCGCACTCCTTTGCGACGTTGATGCGGAACGGATCGATCTCCGTCACCGCAACCTTGGCCGCGATGTTCTTGGCGAACTGGGCGAAGAGGTAGCCGATGGGGCCAAAGCCGAGGATCAGCACGTAGTCGTAAGGCAGCATCTGCAGCGTATTCATGCCGTTGACCACCGTCGCCAGCGTCTCGACCTGGGTGCCCAGCACATCGTCGATCTCATCAGGCACCACGAAGCACTGTTTTTCCGGCACGAGGCAGTACTCGGCATAACCACCATCGCGCATCACACCGAGCGCGTTGAATTTGATTTCGACGCACTGGCTGCTCATGCCCATGCGGCAGAAGGAGCAGAAGCCGCAGCGGATGTTGTTATCGACCGCCACCCGGTCGCCCACCTTGATGTACTTCACATGCGAGCCGATCTCGACGACCTCGCCGCAAAACTCGTGGCCCAGCACTGTGTCCTGCTTGAAGTGGTGCTTGCCCTCAAGGATCTTGACGTCGGTGCCGCAGATGCCCACCGCCTTCACCCGCAACAGTACATCGTCGGGGTTCTGCACCCGTGGGATGGGGATTTCGGTGAGTTCGAGCTTGCCGCCGCCCCGGAAAACGAGTGCCTTCATTTTGTCCATGCATGCCTCCTGTTGATTAGGTGGAGTCTCTCACGATCAACTGCCCCTGCAGGATCACATCCGTCACAGCGCAGGGGGCGATTTCCCTTTGATTCATGAGCACGAGAGCCATATTCATTGCGCGCTCGCCGAGTTCAAACATGGGCTGTGCGACCGTAGTGAGGGCCGGCGTGACGTGCGCGGCCCACGGGATGTCATCAAACCCGATCACCGCCAGGTCATCCGGAACAGCCACCCCTGCATCCCGCGCAGCAGAGAGCAGCCCAATCGCGGTCATATCGTTGTAGCAGAAGATGGCACTGGGCCGTTCGTGCAGCTCCAGGAGCGCCGGCAGCGCTTCGCGGCCACCATCGAGCCGGCCGGTCCCGCTTAAAACATATGCCGGATCAAAGGCGATGCCGGCGCTGGCAAGAGCGCTCCGGTACCCGTCGAGCCGGTCATTGCTGTCGCTGTGCCCCTTAAGGCCGGCCACGTGGGCGATGCGCCGGTGACCAAGCCCGAGCAGGTATTCGGTGGCCAGCCTGGCGCCGTGTACGTCGTCAACCCGCACGGAGTAGGCATTGGGCATCTGCTGCTGGCTGTGGCTGTTGAGCAAGATCACCGGAACGCCCGCGGAACCGAGCCGCTCCTGGTGCAGTGCGCCGACGCGCGACGATGTCACGATCACTGAGTCAACACGCTTGGACCGCAGCATCTCGACGGCTGCGATCTCGCGCTGCGGCTCGTTGTGCGATGCGGCGAGGATCAAGGAATAGCCGCATGCGTAGGCGGTGCGCTCGATGCCCTCCACGACAACCGCGACAAACGGATCCGCGATGGTCGTGACCACCACCCCGACCGTTCGTGTCCGGCCGCTGACAAGGCTGCGCGCGGCCGCATCCGGCGAGTAGCCCATCTCCTGTGCGAGGCGCCGGACGCGCGCTTTCGTCTCGGCGTTGACCAGGGTACTGTCATTCAGCGCTCTGGAGACCGTCGAATGCGAAATGCCCGCAGCCCGGGCAATGTCCTTGATAGAGGTCTTCACGATGTGTTTGGTTACTGCAATTGAAGTGGCAGGAAGCAGCCCATCGATCCGGTCGACTGGACTGAGCGCTGAATGCACACGTGTGCATTCAGCGCTCACTATACTACCGGCCCAGTGCATTTGTCAAGAGTGAGATTTAGCTGCCGGTTGGAGCAGGCTGGAAGATGGTCTCTTCGAAGATCTTGCCGGGGTTGAGGATGCCCAGCGGGTCCAAAATGCGCTTCATTGTGAGCATCTGCTGGTATGCGACCGGATCGAGCGCCTTCCGGATGAAAGGCCGCTTGGAGATTCCCACGCCGTGTTCGCCGGTGATCGTGCCGCCGAGGCTGAGCGCAGCGTCGAAGATCTCCGCGGCAAGCGTTTCGACGCGCTCCATCTCCTCAGCGTTGCTGCGATCGCAGATGATGTTCGGATGCAGATTGCCATCACCGATATGGCCGAACACGACGGTCCGCAGCCCGAGCCGCTCGCTGGCATCGTGCACACGCCGCACCATGGCCGGAATCTGGCTGCGCGGAACCGCGATGTCTTCTCCGAGCTTGTCGCCCAGGTTGGCCAGCGAGGCCGACACGGCCCGCCTGCCGGCCCAAAGGAGCGCGCTCTGCGCGGGATCGGTGGCAGAGTGCACGTCGAGCGCCCCGGCCGAGCGGCACGCCTGGGCCACCACACCGCTTTCGTGGCGGATAGCCTCTTCGCTGCCTTCGACATCGATCAGGAGCACTGCACCCGCATCCGACGGCAGGCCGTAGTCGCGCGTGTGTTGGACTGCCTGGATGGTGTGGTTGTCCATCAACTCGGTGGTCAGTGGCAGGACGCCGGACCCGAGCACGCGATTGACGGCCGCACAGGCTCCGTCTACGCTCTCGAAGATGGCCAGCACGGTTCCGCGGCGCGGCGGTTGTGGCAGCAGCTTGAGAATCGCCTCGGTAATGACTCCCAGCGTGCCTTCGGAGCCAACGAAGAGTCCGGTCAGGTCGTAGCCCGCGACATTCTTGATGGTGCGGCCGCCGGTGCGCATGATCTGGCCATCGGGCAGCACGACCTCGAGGCCGAGGACATAGTCTTTCATCACCCCATACTTGAGGCAGCGGGGGCCACCTGCGTTCTCGGCCAGGTTGCCGCCGATCGTCGCGGTCTCCCACGATGCAGGATCGGGCGGGAAGAACAGTCCCAGCCGTTGGGCGGCTCGCTGCAGCTCCATGTTGACCACGCCTGGCTGGACGACGGCAACGGAATCTTCGGGATCGATCTCGATGATCGCCTTCATCCGGGTCAGGGACAGGACGATGCCGCCCATGAGGGGAATTGTGCCGCCGGACAAACCCGTGCCTGCCCCGCGCGGCACCACCGGCGTGCGCGTACGGGAGGCAATCTGCATGACGGCGGCGACCTCGGCAGTCGTCCGCGGCAGCACTACGACGTCGGGCAGCGCTTCGAGCCATGTCGCATCGTAGGAATAGGTCATGCGCTCGAGGCGCGAGGTGAGGACGCGATCGGACCCGATCGCCGAAAGGAGTGCATCCGTGACCGATTGTTGCAGCATTGTGGTGCTCCGTAACTCTAACAGCTATCGCAGGTGCGCCGCGGTGAACCTGCCCCAGCCTGGCGCAGGGTGAAAGTCCCCCGTCCGGACGAGCTGGCGGCCGCGCACGAACACGTCTCGCACTGCGCCTTGCACCGCCATCCCCTCGTAGGGCGTGTAGCCGGATAGGTTATGCAGCCGCTCCGCCCGAATAGTTGTCCCGACGCGCGGATCGTAGATCACCACGTCGGCATCCATCCCCTCCCTGAGTGCGCCCTTCCGGGCCAGCCCAAAGATGCGGGCCGGGTTGGCGCTGGTCAGCTCGGCCAACCGCGGCCATCCGATGCGGCCGGCTGCCACGCCGTGCGTCGCCAACAGGGGGAGCAGGGTCTCCATGCCGGGAATGCCGCCGGGCGTCTTGCGAAAGTCTGAGTGTTCGCGCTTCTGGCTGATCGTGTAGTCGCAGTGATCGGTGCCGATGGTCGAGATCTCGCCGGAGACGATCTGCGCCCACAGCTTCTTTTTTTCTTCCGGGGCACGCAGCGGCGGCTGCATGATGCCGCGCTCTGCGTTCGGCCCGGCATAGATCGTTTCATCGATCGTGAGGTACTGCACCACGGTCTCGGCGATGGCGCGCTGTCCATCCGCCGCAGCCCGGGTCACTTCGGATACGGTGTCGCTGACCGAACAATGCACGATGTAGACCTGTGGATCACCTCCTGCCCGCGCGAGGAACAACACCCGGTGGGCAGCCTCCACCTCGGCCAGCGCGGGTCGCGCCTGGCCGTGATATGCGAGAGAGGTTTTGCCGGCCTTTTCCAGCGCCTCGCGCGCGGCGGAAACCAACATATCGTTTTCGCAGTGGACCATTACGACCAGGTTGTGGCGCGCGGCCGCGCGAAATGCACGCAGCAGTGCATCATCGGTCTGATAGTAGTTCGGCTTGTAGGTGGTGTAAACCTTGATCGCACTGATGCCCATGGCCAGCAGATCCGTCATCCAATGGTCCAGAACCGCGTGGTCCTCGGGCAGCCTGGTCAACTGCATGTGCAGGCTGTAGTCGATCTGCGCGAGTCCGCCGACCTCTGCCTGGCGCGCGTCGAAGGCCTGGCGCATGTCCTGACCGGGGAACTGAGTCGCGAAATCGATGACCGTGGTGACGCCACCGCAGGCTGCCGTGCGCGTTCCCACTGCCCAATCATCGGGCGTCTTGTAGATGCCCGTGTCAAGAACAATGTGGGTGTGCGGATCCACCAGGCCGGGCAATACGACACAACCGGAAGCATCGATCACTTTGTCGACACCCTCCGTTGCCAAAGAGGGTCCGATGGCTGCGATCTGCTCTCCGGACAGCAAGAGGTCGCCCTTTCGCTCGCCGTCGGGGGTAATCAGGGTGCCGTCTTGGACCAGGGTCGTTGTGTGCATCCGATCTCCTTGCTTTGTCCAGGGGGTTCTGTTATCGCTGCGCTCGCAGTGCGGCAACCAACTGTGGCAGCACCTTGCCGCCCTTGCCTTTGAGGAAAAGGTCCGCGGTCATCGCGATCTCGTCTTCTTCCGGGTTGACATCGATGACCATCGCGCCGGCTCGCGTGGCCAGGCGCGGCAGCGATGCCGCGGGCTGCACGACACCGGATGTCCCTACCACCAGCATCGCCTCGCAGCGCAAGCAGGCTTCGTAAGCATGCTGCAACGTGCTCTCCGGCAGGTACTCGCCAAACCATACCACATCGGGCCGGATGATGTCCCCGCACTCCGGACAGCGCGGAGGCTTTTCAGCTTGATCCACAAAGTCGGCAAGGCTGTAATCGGCATGCCGGCCGCTGAGGCACTTATAGCGCCGGATGCTGCCATGTAACTCCAGCACATGGGTGGAGCCGGCGGCCGTGTGCAGACCGTCGATATTCTGCGTGACGACGGTCACTGAAGGGAACAGTTGCTCAAGATCAGCGATCGCCTGGTGTCCTGCATTAGGCTGTGCGGACAGAACCATCCCGAACCGGTATTCATACCACGACCATACCAACCCGGGATTGCGAAGAAAGCCCTCCTGCGAAGCCATCTCCATTGGATCGTACTGAGCCCACAGACCATCCTGGGCCTCGCGAAAGGTCGGAATGCCTGATTCTTTGGAGACACCCGCGCCCGTAAGGACCACCAGGCTTTTCACGCCGGCGAGCCAGCGAACTGCGTCCCTGATCGTTGCGTTCATCAGCACCCTCCGGCAGTAATGTAACGCACGGAACCACATCTTGCAAGGGCGTATGGGGCTAGCGGCGCCGCGAAAGTATCATCATCTTGTTACGATCTCGTCACGCCAGCTTCATTTGGATGCGGCAAGATGGGCGATCAATGAAGTTTATGGAGGTTATCGTGGCGGAATTTACCATCAGGCGGCGCGAGGCAAAGACGGGCACCAAGAAGGAGAAGGTGGTGCCGAAGGTGTCGATGGAAGCGGTGAACGCCGGCGAGTGGACGCGCGGCGCGGGCGGATCGGCGCATCACTTCTTCATCGATGGGATCAGCGTCTGTGGACGGCGCCAGATCTTCGTTGATAACAGAGTTAGCATGACGCGCAAGTTGTGCCCCGAGTGCTTCGCGGCGGTCAATCGCACGCGATCTAACAACGACCCCCTGGGGTGATTGCCATATCAGCGCCGAGCCATCTTCCGAGTGGCAGTACATGCTATAATGTTCTTGGAGATCGATTGCAGGAAGAGGTGGCGATGGCTTCAGCACGAATTTTGGCGGTCGATGACGATCCCAAGATCCTGAGTCTCATGCGGCGCGGGCTGGCCTTCGCCGGATACAGCGTTGATCTGGCAGCCGATGGCGAGCAGGCGCTGGCGATCGCGCGCGAGCAACCGCCGGATTTGGTGGTACTGGATGTCATGTTGCCCGGGCTGGACGGGTTGGAGGTGTGCCGCCGGTTGCGCGCCGGCGAGCCCGGCCTTCCGGTTCTGATGCTGACGGCCAAGGACCGTGTGCCCGATCGCGTGGCCGGCCTGGATGCGGGGGCAGATGACTACCTGGTCAAGCCCTTTGCTTTCGACGAATTGCTGGCGCGCGTCCGGGCCCTGCTGCGTCGTGCGCGCCCGGTGGAAGGTGACATACTCGGGTTTGCTGACCTGACGCTGGACCCTCGCACGCGCGAGATCATGCGGGGCGGCCGCTCGATTGAGTTGACGACCAAGGAATTCGACCTGCTGGAGTATTTTTTGAGACATCCCCGGCAGGTGTTATCGCGTGATCAGATCTTCAACGGCGTCTGGGGCTCAGACTTCCTGGGCGGCTCCAATGTCATCGACGTCCGCGTGATGCGGCTGCGCGATAAGTTGGAAGCCGAAGGCGAGCCGCGCCTCATCCAGTCCGTGCGTGGCGTGGGTTATTGCCTGCGTGAAGAAGGATAGCATCTCGCCGGCCGGGAAAAGGGAGCGGAGACGTGTCCGAACACAATGACACGATGGCGCAGCAGCAGGTGCGGGTCTTCTCGCAATCTGATGACCACGAGCTGCGCGAATTGGCTTCCACGCTCAACGAACAGTTGGCGCGGCTGGAGCGCAACGTCCGGCGCCAACGCCAGTTCCTGGCCGATGCCTCGCACGAGCTGCGCGGGCCGTTGATGGTCATTCGCGGCAATCTCGATCTTCTGCAGATGGATCTGCCCCCGGAGGAGCGCAAGGCTGCTGCGCGGGAGGCCTCCGAGGAAGCAGAGCGCATGGCGCACCTGATCGGCGATCTGCTCTTTCTGGCTGAAGAAGATGCGCATGACAGGATACAGTCCGAGCCGGTGCCCTTTCAGGAGATCGTTTCAGAGGTCTGGCAGCGGGCAGCCAATCTCGATGCAGGCGCACATGAATTGGTGTTCGAACGCAACGACGAGGCCATCATCCTGGGCGATCGCCACCGGCTGACACAGATGTTGTGGAACCTGGTCGAAAATGCGCTGCGCTACACCGACCCAGGCGGACGCGTCTTGGTCCGGTCAAGCAATGCCGGGCCGCACGTGGAGCTCGTCGTTTCGGACACCGGCATCGGAATCCCGGCCGAGCACACGGAGCTCCTCTTCGAGCGTTTCTACCGGGTCGATCGTGCCCGTTCGCGCAACGAGAGCAGCACCGGGCTCGGCTTGCCCATCGTGAAGCAGGTGGTTGAGGCGCACGGCGGCCGGGTCAGCGTGCAAAGCGAGCTGGGCGTGGGCAGCAGCTTCACCGTGGTATTGCCCACCGCACAGCGCTAGGCCTCTCCACTGCCTTTCGTGCAGGCGTCCGTCACCTCACACTTCCGGCTCTGGTAACGCCGACAGATCCAGGCCCTGAATCAACTCCAGAAACGACTCAGGGATCGGGCCTGCAATGCGCTCTTCAGCCGTGCGGCCCATCAGGTAGGCCGTGAAGATAACCTCCATGACCTTCTCCTGGAACTCGGTGCGCTCGGTATCGAGGTAAACCCGATGCACGAGGCTTGCCTGCAGGATGTTCAGTTCAGATGCCTCGTCCTTCACCAGCGCCCAGTTTTCGTCGTTCACCGGGATAACCAATCGCTCTGCCTGTTCGAGACAGTAGTGCGGATCGGTGAGTCTGGACGTCTCATGCTTTGCGGACACGGCTTTGATCTCCCAGGTTGTCATGTTGCGAATCGAAAGATCCACCGTCTCATCTTATCTCGGGATCATGAAGCAGCAGTGACGCATACATGACACTTCGATGACTGATTCAGTGCCTCCGGGTCGGATTTGGGTTGCGAGAATGCACCGGTCATCGAATTGTCATCGATATCTCATCTTCTCGTCATTTAAGTCCTGTAAACTTTTTTGGCTTTTGCTGTGTGAAGATTAGGAGGAACGAAAACTATGACTACGCGCGAAATACGCATCACCGCTAAAGATATGGAGCGATTGCGGGAACTGATCGATGACGCCAAGCGGGGTGATCCGCGAAAGGCGCTTGAACTCAAGGGGCTGGAGTCAGAACTTGACCGGGCGATTCTGGTGGATGATCGGGAGATCCCTGGGGATGTTGTACGGATGGGTTCTGAGGCACATCTCGTCGATGAGGACACCGGCGAGGAGATGATCTGCAAGCTTGTGTTCCCGGGCGAGGCCGACATTGCCCATATGCGCGTCTCGGTGTTGGCGCCCATTGGGACGGCCATTCTGGGCTATCGCGCCGGCGACCGTTTCGAATGGGATGTCCCCTCGGGAAAGCGCAGGCTGCAGATCAAGTCCGTCCTCTCATAGCGCGCAACGCCGGATGGCAGCCTGCCATCCGGCGTGACACGCCTATCCCCGCTCGTTCAGGCACCCGCTGCGGACAGATACCGGTCCGCCTTCTCCAACCACTCGATGATCGCAATATGCTGCGGACACTTCGTCTCGCATTCCCCGCATGCCAGGCAGTTGTCAGCGCGCTCCGCCTCTTCCAGCCAGTTGGCATAGGCGTAGCGGCCGTGTTCCGGCACGTTGAACATGATTGCCTGGTTGTAGAACTCAAAGATGCGCGGAATGTTGACACCGTTCGGGCATGGGAGGCAATATTTGCAGTCCGTGCAGGGAATCGGAATCAACCGCCGGTACTCATCGCGCACACGGCCCACCAGCGCAAGTTCATCTTCAGTGAGTGAGCCGGCCCCGGAGCGGTTGGCACTTATGATGTTTTCTTGCACCTGCTCGAGGGTGCTCATGCCGCTCAATACGAGCGATACCTCGGGCTGGTTCCACAGCCATTGCAGCGCCCACTCGGCCGGCTTCCGGCGCTGTGCGGCCGAATCCCATAATGCATGGACCGTCGGCGGCAGGCCGCGGCCCTTACGCTGGCCGGCGTTCCCTGCGAGCATTCCGCCGCGCAGTGGTTCCATGACAACCACGCCCAGTCCTTTGTCCGCCGCGTACTTCAGCCCGCGCGTGCCGGCCTGGTTTTCTTCGTCCAGGTAGTTGTACTGGATTTGGCAGAACGTCCAGCCGTCATAGGCATCGATGATCTCCTGGAACACCTCGTAGGAATCGTGGAACGAGAAGCCGATATGGCCGATGCGACCATCGGCAAGGGCGCGTTCGGCCCAATCCAGCACACCCAGGTCGCGCATCGCATGCCAGCGCTCGGCGTGCAAAGCGTGCAGCAGGTAGAAGTCGATGGTCTCGGTTTCGAGCCGGCCGAGCTGCTCGTCCAGGTAGCGGTCGAAGTCCGCGGGCTCCTTTACCAGCCAGCACGGCATCTTGGTGGCCAGCTTGACGCGCTCGCGATATCCGCCCTTGAGCGCCCGGCCGATGAACGGTTCGCTGGTGCTCTGGTGATAGGTATAGGCGGTGTCCACGTAATTGACGCCGTGATCGATCGCATAATGCAGCGACCGGGTAGCTCTTTCTTCGTCGATTTTTCCGGAATCGGCGTCGATGACGGGCAGGCGCATCGCGCCAAAGCCCAAGGCAGAGGGACGCCAGCCCAGTTTGCCAAAGGTGCGATATCTCATGATTTTCTCCAGTATTAGTCTGCGAGCAGCGAAAGAAGCTCGCACAACACCATCGCAGTCGCGCCCCACACCTTGTGGTTGCCCACCTCGTAGTATGGCACGCGCACCGCTGCGCCGCGCAAATTCCAGGTCTCTTCGCAGCGCGTCGCGGGTTGGCGCAGGTGGTGTAGAGATACCTGCAGTATTTCCGCGACTTCGTGTTCGTTCGGGATAAATGATGGCGGCTTCGCTGTATACGCCACCACCGGATAGATGCAGAAGTCACTGGGCGGGATGTACAGCGGCGAAAGCTGCCCCAGGACCTCCAGGGACTCAGGCTCGACCCAGTTCTTCCATCGCCTCGCGCTTGGCAGCTGCTACTGCATCTTCGCCGGGTTCCATCCTGCCGCCGGGGAACGAGATCTGCCCCCTGTGGCTTTCCAGCGAGTCTGTCCGGCGAGTGAGCACGAGGATCAGGCCATCATCGTCTTCCGCAGGATAGAGCAGCACCAGCACCCCCGCGCGCCGGCAGTCCAGCAAGGGGTCGAGGATGCGCTCTGTGCCCGGACGCGGCAGTGGGGCCATGCGCATTTGGACCGCTAAGCCGGGCAGTGGATAGGTCAGTGTTTCACGTAGTGCTTCGATTATAGGCGGATAACCGGCAGTTGGCATCGAACTAAAAGCTTTCCGTTTGACAGCAGGCTAGACCGCAAGTATACTCCAAACATGCTTTTTGTGTATATTGCCCGTTCAACCTTGTACTTGCCCCGCCTATCGTCCTGGGGAGGGCTGCCCTAGTTCAGCGCGCCCCATGATCGAAACATTACGTCAACTACTGGCCGTGGGCGCTTCGCTCACGGTCTTTTGTTTGCCCCAGCGGGGCCTTTCGAGGCGACAATAATGGCAGCCATCATCGTCAACCTGAGCAACGTCAACCATACTTACTTCGACAAACCCGTGCTTACTGGCCTGAGTTGGGAGATCCAGGCCGGACAGAAGATAGGCTTGGTCGGACCCAACGGCGGCGGTAAGTCTACCCTGCTGAAGCTGATTCTCGGCGTGCTTCAACCCGACGCCGGCACGATCTTTCGCCAGAAGGATCTGGCGATCGGTTATCTGCCCCAGGAAGTGACTCCCCTTGCGCTGGCGGGTGTGGCCCCGGCGTCTGCGGAAGCGGCTGAGGAGAATGACACAGAGGCTGTCACAGTACTGGAAGCAGCGCTTTCGGGCTCGCCCGACATCGCGCGGCTGCGCCATGCGCTCGCGCTGAAGGAAGCGCGCATGGGCGCCCCAGATGTCTACGCAGATGAACGCCGGCTGGCTCGTGTGCTCGACGAGCATGCCCGGTTGTTGCACGCTTACGAAGCCGCGGGTGGCCTGACCTACGAGAACCGCGTGCGCTCCACCCTGCGCGACCTGGGCATCGGTAGTGACCTGTTCGATCAGCCGGTCGACACCCTGAGCGGAGGACAGGCCAAGCTGGTGGGCCTGGCGCGGCTGATGGTGTGGTCACCCGACCTCCTGCTGCTGGATGAGCCGGACAACCATCTCGACCTGGAGGGGAAGGAGTACGTCGAAAAGCTGGTGCGCAGCTATCCCGGTGCAGTGGTGATCGTGTCTCACGATCGCTACCTGTTGGACCAGACGATCGATCGCATTGCGGAGCTGGATCGCGGGCAGATCACCGTCTGGCCGGGCACTTATTCCGCTTACGCGGTCAACAAGCAGCTCGCGGCGTTGCGCCAGGAACAGCTCTACCGCGCACAGCAGAAACGCATCGCTCAGATCGAGGCCGCGATCAAGCGTTTCGAGGAGGCTGCCGCGTTTACGCAGAATGAGCGGCACGCGCGGCAGGCGCGGCATCGTCACAAGATGCTCGAACGGATGGACAAGATCGAGCGGACACAGGAAGCAAGTCGCATGCGGCTGGAACTGGGCGGCTGGCGTGGCAGCAACAAGGTGCTTGACGTGCAGCGGGTCGACAAGTGGTTCGAGGACGAAGCGACGGGCGAGCTGCGCGTGGTCCTGGAGGGTATCAACCTGCAGGTATGGCATGGCGAGCGCGTGGGGCTGGTAGGTCCCAACGGAGCGGGCAAGTCCGTCCTCTTCCGCTGCATCCTGGGCGCATCAAACCTCGAGATCGATGCAGCCGGGGCCGGACCGCGCCCGCTGACAGAGCAGCCCGACGGCGGCGTTATCAGGCTCGGCCCGAGCGTGAAGATAGGGTATTACGCGCAGCAGCACGAGACGTTGCACTCCGAATGGACCTTGCTGCAGGAAGTCCGCGACGTCAAGCCCATGTACGAGACGGATGCGGTGGCCTTTCTCCAGCGTTTTCTGTTTGATTATTACGCATCGCAGAAGTTCGTGCGCCATCTCAGCGGCGGCGAGCGCAGCCGGCTGCAGCTCGCAAAGCTGATGCTCTCTGACGTGAATTTCCTCATGCTCGACGAGCCCACGAACAACCTGGACATCCCAGCGGCGGAGGTCCTGGAGGGCGCGCTGGAAGAATTCAACGGGACAGTGCTGGTGATTTCGCACGACCGTTATTTCCTGGATCGCATCGTGGACCGGGTTGTTGTGTTGGGAGAGGGTCCGGCGCGGGAGATCATCGGAGGCTATTCGGACTACATGGTGCGGTAGCCGTCTTGCGATAAGGCTTCGCGGATCCGGGGCGCTACCTGAGCTCTACGCGCACCCCGAACTGGCTTTCGAACCAGTGCGCCTTCTTCTGTCCTACCAACCGTTCGTCCTCATCGTTCATGCCGGGCGCCAGGGTGACGATGAGGCGGTTGCCTTCGAGCGTACAGGTGATGTTTTCGACTGCATCGGTGTGGCTCCGATCCAGACCGTCGGCGAAACGAAGGATCGCGCCGAGTCGCGAGACCATGCGCTGTTCAAAGGAGGACAGGGCGGCATACGCGTCATGTTTCTCCGGGTTCGCAGTGGCGCCGCGATGGTAACGGGCGACCAGGGCAATGAGCAGTTGATCGTGCTTGGACAGGCCCTGGATCTTCTCCGTCGTGATTAGCTTGAAGGTCGTCTTGTGGTGGTCTTCATAGCCCTGCACATAGCCGATGTCGTGGAGCAGGGCCGCATAGGAGAGGATCTCGCGCGGGGTCAGCGACTTCTCAGCATCCAGCGGTCGTTCGTCAAGCCGGTGCAGTCCAAGACGCGCCGTCTCATCGAAGAGGCGCAGCGCGAGGCGCTCATCCTGTAACGAATGGCCTTCCTCAAAATCGAACCGCTTGGCAAGCTTCAGAATTGTGTTACGCATGACATTCCTTCAGTCACATCATCTTGCTTGTTGTACACCAAAACCTTGCGCGCGTCAACCTCGTGTGATGCTTGTGCGCAAATACGCGCTTGCCCCAGCCACAGAAGCGTGCTATGCTTTCCCAGTGAGTAGATCATAGCCCTATTTTTTTGTTACACCTTCATTTGAAAGCGGCTTCATGATTACTGGCACTTTGATTAACGTCGCCTCGGTGATTGTCGGCGGGCTCCTCGGCACCGTGCTGGGGAACCGGCTGCCTGAGAAAATGCGCAATACGGTCCTGCACGGGCTGGGGCTGATCACCCTGGTGATCGGCATCACGATGGCGATCGGGACGAAGAACACGCTCATCCCGCTGTTCAGCGTGCTGATCGGCGGCATACTCGGCGAGCTTCTGCGCATCGAGGATGCGCTGGAGCGATTGGGCAAGTGGAGCGAGGCGCGCCTGGGCCGCCTGCTCGGGGGTGACCAGAGCACCTTTGCGCAGGGGTTCATCACGGCCAGCCTGGTGTTCTGCGTCGGCCCCATGACGATCCTGGGATCGATCCAGGACGGCCTGATGGGCGACTACACGCTCCTGGCCGTCAAATCGCTGATGGATGGCTTTGCAGCGATGGCCCTGGCGGCATCGCTGGGCGCCGGGGTAATTTTGTCTGCAGCGACCGTGTTCGGCTACCAGGGCGGCTTGAGCGTGCTTGCGGGCCTGTTTGGCGCAGCGCTCGGCGGCGTGACGCGAGACACGCCGTGGGTTGTGGAAATGACGGCAACGGGTGGCGTCGTGATCTTAAGCGTCGCGTTTCTGCTGCTCGACATCAAGCGCATCCGCGCGGCCAATCTGCTGCCTGCCGTATTCATTGCGCCGTTGATTGTGTTGATCCTGGGCCTTTTGGGGGTGACTTTCTGAGGTGCCTGACCCGCTATTGATCGTCTTCGCAGGCGCGCCGGGAACGGGCAAGAGCACGCTTGCCCGGGCAGTCGCGCGCGAGCTGCGTGCGGTCTACCTGGATAAGGACACGATCAGGGATACGGCGATGGCCCTGGCGCGCGAAATGAAGGTGGAGGGCGTCGTCGACTATGTAGGGGCGCTCTCGTATACGCTGTTGGTCCCCCTTGCGCGCGATAACCTGACAGTGGGCCAGTCCGTGGTCGTCGACAGTCCGGCGGGTTACCGGGCATTTCAGGATGCGATCGAGAATCTCGTGCGCGCGGTCAAGGTGGACTTCAAGCTGGTCGAGTGCATCACAACGGATGAGAGCCTTCTGCGGGAGCGCGCCGCGCGGCGCGCGCCAGACCTGCCTGACCAGCGGGTGCGCGAGTGGGACGCCTATCAACAAGCACGCGCACGGCTGGAGCGCCTGAGCGGGCCGCGGCTGGTGGTTGACACCGCAGAGCCGGTCCAAATCAACTTGCGTAAGATTCTGAACTATCTGGACGCCGGAGCGACCGGCGGTAGCGATATGGAGAAGTCCTGATGCCAATCATCCAAGCAGTCCTGTTCGACCTGGGTGGCACCCTGTTGCATTACGATCAGCCACCCGAGAACGGCTTTGAGGCCATCAACGCCCGGTCAACCCGCGCATTTCTCAACGTTGCCATGCGCCGCGGCACGAAAGTGGTTGACCCCGATCTCGCGCTTCGCGCTGTAGCGCGTATGGCAGCAGCATTGGAAGCCAAGTCCAAGCGCACGCGCTACAGCAACACTGCGGAGACCATGGTGCGGGAGGGCCTGGAGGCCATCGGCGTGCGGGTGCCGGATATGGTGTTTGGCGAAGCGATGGACGCGTACTACCAGGCTGTCTCAGATATCGTCACACCGGTTGCGGGCGATCCGATTGCAGTGCTGCAGTACCTGTCTGAGCAGGGGCGGCAGGTGGGACTGGTATCGAACACACTGTGGAAGCCCGAGATGCACGATGCTGACCTGGCGCGGCATGGCCTGCTGGAGCTCCTGCCCGTTCGCGTCTACTCATGCCATGCGGGATACGTCAAGCCGGATGAGCGCATCTTCCGCCAGGCGCTGGATCATTTCGACGTTGCTCCCGCGGAGGCCGTGTTCGTGGGAGACAGGCTGCAGGAAGACGTGGTAGGACCTCAGAAGATCGGAATGCGCACGGTGCTCGTAGCCTCACCGTGGCATGCGGAGGAGAGCGACGAGATCATTCCGGAAGCGCGTATCGCCACCATAGATGATCTCCCCGCAGTGTTGGACGCATGGGACCGGGCCGACGAGACGCAGGTGCTCCCTGCCGCCGGATGAGAGCCGCGCTACCCTCACCGGGATTTTCGCGCTCGGCGCCTGGCCGCCTGTTTTTGCTCCACCAGCAGGTTGAAAGCCAACCATTTTTCGTCGATCTCTGCGGCCAGCCGGCGCTGTTCGGGCTCTGACTGGGCCGCGGCGAGCCGGCTGCGCAGGCCATCGATCTCCTTCAGGAGCGCAACCTCCTCCGGCAGATGTCCTGAATTCTTAAGGATAGAGAAGGCAAGCCGGTCCTCCTCCGGCATGGCAAAGTAGCCGGAGTGGTCCTGTGGCTTGCCGCTGCCGGGAAGGTCATCGAACTCGCCGCGTGCCATGGCGGCCTGGATGATTTCTTCGATCGCCCGATCGAACGACATGCCTACTCCTTAAGTGCTGCCTCCAACAGTTCACGCACGAGTGCCGGGTTGCCCTTGCCGCGTGTTTCGCGCATCACCTGCCCCAGCAGCCAGTTGAAGACGCTCTCTTTGCCTGACCGGTATTTTGCGACCTGATCCTCGTTGGCCGCTATGACTTTTGCTACAATCTCTGCCAGCGCATCCGCGTCGCTCACCTGTGCCAGGCCCAGTTCCTGCATGACTTCGGCCGCAGAGCGGCCCGTCTCGAACATGACGCCAAGCGCACGCTTGGCGCTATTCTGGTTGATGCGCCCTTCGTCGATCAGCGCGAGCAGATCTGCCAGTGCTGCTGGCGTCACGGAGACCGAAGCGATATCGATTCCTCCGGCCTTCATCAGCCGGAAGAGCTCGCCCGTGACCCAATTGAACGCGCTTTTTGCAGCAGCCTGTGCAGAGGCCGCACGCGGCGGCCCCCCCTGTGTGTACTTCGCCTGAAGCTCGCCGGCCGCGGCTTCGTAGTACTCAGCCACCGGCCGTTCCTCGACCAGCAGAGCGGCTTCCTTTGGGTCCAGCCCCAGCTCAGCCACAAAGCGAGCGGCCTTGGCGTCAGGCAATTCGGGCAGGCTCGCGCGGAGCTCCTCCACCCATGTCCGGCTCACCTCCAGCGGCGGCAGATCCGGTTCGGGGAAGTACCGGTAGTCATCGGCCGATTCCTTGCTTCGCTGGAGCACCGTGCGCCCGGCCTCCTCATCCCAGCCCATGGTCACCTGAACCACACGCTCTCCGTGTTCGAGCGCACCGATCTGCCTGCGCACCTCATATTCAAGGGCCAACTTCACCGACCGGAAGCTGTTCAGGTTTTTGACCTCCACCTTGGTCCCGTACGCAGACTGGCCTGGCGGCCGGACGCTGACATTGGCCTCGCAGCGCATCGCGCCCTTTTCCATGTCCGCTGTGCTGACGCCGAGATAGCGCAGGATCCGCTGTAGCTGGATCAGGTATGCATAGGCCTCGTCGGGCGAGCGCAGGTCGGGTTCGGTGACGATTTCGAGCAGCGGCACGCCCGCGCGGTTCAGATCGACGAGTGTCTGGACGCCCGCGGCCCCCATCAACCGGCCGCCTTCAGCTGCATGCACCAGCTTACCCGTATCCTCTTCGAGGTGCGCCCGGGTGATCCCGATTCGTTTTGGCCCCTCGCCGGCATCGATCTCCAGCCAGCCATCTCTGCAGAAGGGCAGTTCATACTGGCTGATCTGGTAGCCCTTGGGCAGGTCTGCGTAGTGGTAGTTTTTGCGCGCGAAAACCGCATGCCCGGAGATGGTGCAATTGAGCGCCAGCCCCGCCAGGAGCGTCTTCTCCACCGCGGCGCGGTTGATCACCGGCAGCGCGCCCGGCAGAGCCATGCAGACCGGGCAGACGTGGGTGTTCGGCGTCGCGTCAGCGTAATCCGCCGAACATGCGCAGAACATCTTCGACGCAGTGAGCACCTGGGCGTGGACTTCCAGGCCAATGATCGTTTCGTACGCCATTTGTGACATCAACCGTGCCTTCTGACGAAGCGCCCCATCCGTTCCAGTGCCTCCTCGATCTGATCCTTGGCCGTGGCGTAGCACATGCGCACATAGCCTTCGCCGCCCAGGCCGAAGGCAGGCCCCGGGATGCAGGCGACCTTCTCTTCTTCGATCAGGGTCATCGCAAACTCATCGGAGCTCATCCCGCTGACGCGGATATCGGGGAACGCGTAGAATGCGCCGCGCGGCTCGAACGCGTTCAGGCCGATGGTCGCCAGGCCATCCACCAGGAGCCGGCGTCGGAGGTCGTAGCTCTCACGCATCGCATGCACGGCGTCCTCGGCGCGCGGGTCGGTGAGCGCGGTGATCGCAGCGACCTGCGCGGTCGTCGGCGCTGACATGATCGTGTATTGGTGGACTTTGCGCATGACCCCCAGGATATCGGCCGGGCCAAGAGCAAAGCCCAGGCGCCACCCGGTCATGGCATAGTCCTTCGAGAACCCGCCGATGATGATCGTCCGGTCGCGCATGCCGGGCAGGCTGCTGAACGTTGTGTGTTGGCCCGCATACATGAGCCGGTCGTAGATCTCATCGGAGATGACGATCAGGTCATGCCTGGCCGCCACGGCTGCGATCTCAGCCATGTATTCGTGATCCAGGACAGCTCCCGTCGGGTTGTTGGGGTAGTTGATCAGGATCGCCTTCGTTTTCGGGGTCACTGCAGCTTCCAGCTGCGCGCCGGTCACCTGGAAGAGCGTCTCCACGTGCGTGGCGATGGGGACCGGCGTGCCGCCCGCAAATACTACCTCGGCTTCGTAAGAGACAAAGCACGGCTCGGGGATCAGGACCTCGTCGCCGGGGTTTATGATGGCCATGAGGGCCAGGTACAGCGCCTCGGACCCACCGACGGTGACCAGTGTCTCCTGGTCGGGGTGGTATTCGACGCCGTACAATTGCGCCCACTTCTTCGTGATGGCCTCGCGCAACTCGAAAATGCCCGAGTTGGACGTGTAGCGGGTTTCTCCGCGCGTCAACGAGTCCATGCCGGCCTTGCGGATTACGTCAGGGGTGACGAAGTCCGGCTCGCCGATGCCAAGGGAGATGACGTCCTGCATGGTGGCCGCGATATCGAAGAATTTGCGGATGCCGGACGGTGGCACCGCTGCCACCCGGCGGGAGATGCGATCTGACATGAGAGAGATAACCTCCTTATCCGGTTTGCGTAGGCGAGTAAATCATCTGTCCTTCACTATCGTTCACCACTTCCACAACGCCGCGGCACAACACCCCGCGGCCGAACCTGACATCCCCCTGGACCGTCAGACGCTCGCAGTTGACGAGCGAGGGCGGGCCGTAGGGGAAGCGGGACTCCATCTGGTCGATCAGCTTGTAGAACCGCGGGTCCAGGTCGATTACCGGCACGCCAAGCCGGCGCCGCGGGCTGAGGACGACCTGCCAGTCGTCGGTCAGCATGTATGCGTCCGAGCGCACGCCGAGCAGATCGTTGCAGGTCTTGACGGGGGCAAAGCGGGAGCGGGGCACGCGCAGCGCGCCCGCACGGTCGAAGACCGATATGGCCGAGCCCATGGCGCTCTCGAGCTGGTAGACCTTGGGCGATGAGGGATCGCGCGGGTCGATCGTCTTGCTGTTGCGGATCATGGGCAGACGCAGCACGCCGCCCCGGGATTCCAGTAGCTGCCGCAGCGCCGGCAGGCGGATCCACAGGGTGTTTGTGTTGAAGTACCGGTGCCGGCGGACATCCTGGAAGGCCTCGACATCGCCGGCAGGGCACTGCGCCGACTCCCGCAGCAGCAGCTGGCCATCGCTCTTTCGCTGTGCCAGATGGCCACCCTTGCGGTCTGCTTCCGTACGGTCGGCCACCTCCATGAGGAATGTGAGCCCCTTATCGACGAAGTAGCCAAGCACCAGGGGATCAAGTTCTGCGCCGAGGTTGTCGGCATTGGAAACGAAGGCTACTTCATAGCCGGAGTCGAGCAGTGTATCGAGCATGCCGCTGGTGAGGAGCGCGGTGTAGATGTCGCCGTGACCGGGCGGGCACCACTCCAGCTGGGGATCCTGGGGCCAGATCGCCGGCGCCCATCCGTTCTGGAGCACCTTGGGCACCTTGTGCTGAGCGAAGTCCAGGGGGATGCGTCCGTGGAGATCAGGGTACTTCTCGAGGACCTGGAGCGAATCAGCTCTCGTGTTGAAACTGTTCATCAGCACGAGCGGCACACCCACGTGCCGCGCCTGGCGCGCGATGATGTCCAGGAAGGTCAGGCCGTCACGAACGACCAGCAATGACTTGGCCTTTTCCAGGCCCATGCTGGTGCCCAGCCCACCGTTGAGCTTGAGCAAGACCGCCTTGCCCAAGGCCTGCCGGCCCACATCGGCCAGTTCGGCGGGCAACTGCTCCATATCGGGCAGCGCCTCGACCGGCGCAATGACGCTCTCGGCGATCAGGCCGGTCTGCCCCCGTACGAGCTCCATGTAGTAGTGCTCGAAGGTGCGTATGGCGATCTCAGGCAGCCCTTCCGCGCGCATCCGTTCCGCAAACGGTCCGAAGTCAGTAGTGATACCGCTCATCTCCCTCTGGTCCATCGTCATTCTTCACACTTGACGTCCGGCGAGAGCCGGCGCCAGTCGGTCGCCTGTTCATAGGCGTATGCGGTCGAAAGCAACCGTTCCTCTTCGAACGCGCCTGCGATGAGCTGGAGGCCGATGGGCAGGTTTGCAGCGTCAAGCCCGCACGGTATCGAAATGCCGCAGATGCCAGCCAGGTTCAGCGATAGTGTGAAGATGTCGGCCAGGTACATGCTCAGCGGATCTGCCACGCGTTCGCCGATGGGGAAGGCCGTGGTCGGGCTGGTGGGGCAGGCAATGACATCGACATCCTGCAGCGCGGCATCGAAGTCCGCCTTGATCAGCGTGCGAACCTGCTGCGCCTTGAGATAGTAGGCATCATAGTATCCGGCGCTCAGGGCGTACGCGCCCAGCATGATGCGCCGCTTGACCTCTGGGCCGAAGCCTTCGCCGCGCGTTCGGCGGTAGGTTTCCCACAGCGAGTCAGCCGGCGCGGCGCGTCCGTAACGGATGCCGTCGAAGCGCGCCAGGTTGGCCGAGGCCTCGGCTGGGGCAAGCAGGTAGTACACCGGCAGCGCTAGCTCGGTGTGGGGGAGCGAGATCGCGCGCACATCCGCGCCCAGATCGGCCAGCACCTCGATCGCCTTGCGCACTGCCGCCTCGACCTCCGCCTGCATGCCGGGGACGAAATACTCCCTGGGCACGCCCACGCGCAAGCCCGACAGGGGCCGGGACGATCCATTGCCCGCCGCGGCCAACGCGCTCGCATAGTCGGGTACGGGTGCATCGACGCTGGTGCTATCCAGCGAATCGTGACCGGCAATCGCAGACAGCAAGAGGGCTGCGTCGGTCACGTCCTTGGTCAGCGGGCCGATCTGGTCCAGCGAGGACGCATATGCCACCAGTCCGTACCGGCTCACGCGGCCGTAGGTGGGTTTGAGCCCGACGATGCCGCAGAGGCTGGCCGGCTGGCGGACGCTGCCGCCGGTGTCGCTGCCCAGCGCAGCGAGGCACATGTGGGCTGCAACCGCCGCTGCACTGCCACCACTCGATCCGCCCGGCACGCGCGACAGGTCCCAGGGATTGCGCGTCGTGAAATACGCGGAGTTCTCCGTGGAGGACCCCATGGCGAATTCGTCCGTGTTGGTCTTTCCCAGGATGGCTGCACCGGCGCCGGCCAGCCGGGTGATTGCGGTGGCCTCGTAGGGCGGCAGGTAGCCTTCGAGGATGCGCGAGCCGCATGTGAGAGGCACGCCCTCGACGGTGATGATGTCCTTGATGGCCAGCGGGATGCCGAGAAGCGGCGAGAGCGAGTCGAGCGTCCCCTCACGCCGGGCCGCTGCCAGCGTCGTATCTGCCTGGGCAGCCGCTTCGAGCGCTAGCTCCGGCGTGAGCGCAAGATAGGCCTTGACCGTGTTGTCCAGGGCGTAGATCCGCTCCAGGACGCCTTGCACCAGCGCAGTCGCGCTGATCTTCCCGGATCGCAACAAGGCGGCGGCTTCGTGGACGGTGAGGGTGTGTAGGGTCATGGGCAGATCAGGTCTGTTGCAGGATTGCGGCCACGGCGAAGAAACCGTCGCGAGCATCCGGCGCGTTGGCCAGCACGTCCTCCTGGCTGAGGGACGGCCGCGCGGCGTCGTCGCGCATCACGTTACGGAGCGGCAGCACCGTAGCCGTGGGCGGGATCGCGGACGTATCGACGCCCTGCAGCACTGCGGCATAATCCAGGATTGCAGAGAGTTGTCCGCGAAACAAGGCTTTTTCCTCATCGGTCAGGCCCAGCCGCGCAAGCTCGGCGACGTGTTCGACTTCGTCAAGGGAAAGGGGCATGAGATCGCTCGCAATGGGAAAATGGCGCGCTGCGACCGGCGGCCGTACACGCAGGGCGCATTATAGCACCGGGGAAGATGAGCCCATAATGACAGAATCCCGCGTTCCCCTGATCCATGTGGATCGAGAGAAACGCGGGAGTTGAGGGTCCGCCGCTACAAGGTGCTGGCACGCCGGAGGGATTGCAGTGCAGGCTATGGTGCCGGTGTCAGGTGATTAAGGGACGATGCGGCAGCCTGGCTTGAAGCGGCCGACGACCTTCCCTCTCATCGACACGGGCTGTAAACCATCACGCCTGTGGTGTTGTACTTCGCCCCGTATCCGAGCTTCACGTTGGTCTTGTTGCCGCACCCCATGACGCCCACCAGGGTCATGTTGAACTTGGTTCTGGGCGCGATGTAGAGATTGGTGGAATTGCCAGCTCCTTGCACCATGACCTGGCTGTAGTTGTTGCGGCCGTAAACGGTCACATTCGTCGCATTGCCCTTGGGTGGAGGGGGCTTCCAGGCAAGGGCAGCGGGAGCCATCATGGTCAACACGATGATGGCGACCATGCTGATCAGAAGCAACTTCTTCATGGTTCTCTCCTTTAGTGTGCAGTGTCGTGTATCGTCCCTGTCACCTAACGGAGATGACGAAGAAGCGGTTCAAATGTAACGGCAAATCCCAATTTTTATGACGTAGTGTCAAAATACATGCATAATAAAGTGGCTACTTTGGTGTCATCTTTCTCAGGGCGCCGGAATCACGAGCTTTTGACCCACCCAGATCAGGTTCATATTGGCGATGTGGTTCGCCTTTGCGATCGCAGCCGTGGTCACCCCGTACTTCGCCGCGATCTTCGAGAGCGTCTCGCCAGAGCTCACCGTATGGATCTTTGCGACCGGCTCGTCGCACACGCACGGGGCCGGCTCGACCGGCGCAGACACCTCGATCTCCACTTCGCCGTTGGGCGAGCTCACCAGCACGCGCACATCCACCCGGCTCTCGCCGACGACCACCGATACAAGGATGGTGACGCGCTCCCCTTCCTCCTCTGGCTCCTCACCGCCGCGCTGCGCGGGCGGGATGATCTGGACGCGGAACGGAACCGTGCGTGATGTAAGCTGGGGCACGGGCACCTGCCAGGCGCCATCCTGGCCTGCCACGGCCTCACCGATCAGTGTCTCGCCCTGGTAGACGCGCACCGCGTCGCCAGGCCGCGCCGTGCCGCTGACCTTCGCCGCCGTCGTCTGCGATGACTGGGTTGTCTGAGGCGAACGCTCCGGGAGCTGCGATGTATCGGCTGTCGCCAGCTTCAGCCCGCCGAGGGCGAGCACCAGGACCAGGCCCGCGACGATGATCCAGTGAGTGCTTTTTAAGTGCAACATTGTTCCTCTCCTTCCAACAATGGTCATAGTCTTCAATGTCGCCAATTATATAGTATATCATTTCGCGTGTCAACAGTTCTGTGCTATACTCGGCCAAAAGTTGTTGCTGCATTTTCCGGAGGTATTATGGGGGAGGCTCGTCGCCGGCTTCCGCTGCCCCGTCTGGTTGCCCTAAGGTGGCGCTGGTTGGCGCTGATCTTCCTGGTCGCCGCTGTCCTGGTTGCCCTGCTGTATGCCAGCCGCACTCTCTTCAAGGCTGAACCCGACCGGCTGGCCGAGTTTCCCCAATCGTGGCATGAGGGCTACACCGTCCCGGCCGACCAACTGAAGGCGTTGCCCTTCTACAGCATCACCGCGCAGATCGACCCCGCCGCGCGCGCCTATACCGGTACGCTCGATCTCGATTTCACCGTCTCATCCACGCTGCCGATGCAAGATCTCTTCTTTCGGACCTATCCGAACCTGCAGTTTTTCGGCGG
>CAYLZG010000007.1:0-39991 GCA_964387985.1 uncultured Anaerolineales bacterium
CACGATGTTGAACCGGTCACGCTCCCCAAGGTTGTCCAATACGTAGCGCGCCGCTGCCCTGGCCTGATCCATCTTTTCTCCTGCCATGCTTCCCGATGTGTCGAGCACCAGCACGACATCCTTGGCAACAGTCTCGCGCTCCGCCTCGACAGGAGGTGTCACAAGTAGCAGGAAATAGCCATCCTCATCATAAGGCTTGTAGCTGAGAAGATTGACGGCGATCGCCTCACTGGAGAGGCTATAGTAGAGATCGAAGTCACGGTCAGGCCGGACATCATGAGCCTCGTAGCCCACCGTCGCGCTCTTTTCGCCGTTGCGCTCCACCTGAACCTGGTGGCTTGGCGAATAGATCGCCCGCAGCGGCGTGCGGCCGCTCAACTCAACGCTGATAGCAACCTCGGACAGGGGTCGAGCTGAGAACTTCTCGGTGTTCAAAGGGTAACGATAGTGGACCAACCCGCTCTGTTGGGTCAGCACCTGCGAGTAGGCCAGTTCGATCCGACGCTCTTCGCGGGGAGGGATGGGGAAGATGCGTGCCTGGAATGCACCGCGGCCCATGTACTCCAGCAACGCCGGATCCTTCTGCCGGCGTACTATATCCTCATAGATGCGACGCGCTTCGTCTCGTGCCAGCAGCTTGCCCTCCAGCTTCTTGCCGTCGACCCACATGTCAAAACTGGATACAGCCGCGTCTTCGGGCAGCGGGAAGATATATGTTCCCTCGACGGCAAAGTCAGCGTCGTTGACGAAGACCTGATCGACCTTTGTCGTCGCTACCTGGTTCTCAATGCTGACGCTGACCCGGTGGTATTTGATCGTCAATGGCACATCGCGCCAGGGAATGGGACGGTTGGCTGGTGGTTGCGGGATGATAAAGCCGTCCGCCGACACAGGTTGAGCAGCAAAGATCAGCATGTACAGCAGCAGAATCAACAGCAACCCCAACGTTACCAGGGGCCGCTCCAAGATGTGGTGGGAGACCGCTGTGCCAGGTCTGGCGGGCAATCCTCTCATGACGATCCTCCTCAATGTGCCGGTAGAGCCGTGTCCTCCTTCGTGACGCCACTGCTTGCAGAACAGTTCCTGTATTTGACGGCAGCGATATGGTTGGCGTATAATCTAGTGGATTGAGCCGTCTAGCCATTGACGGCGATCTTTATTGTTCGGCCCCGCCCACACCGAGACGCCACGGCCGCAAGCGCATAGCTTGTCCGTCGGCGCTTTTTTATGACCTTCTGGTGAGGTCTGAGTGGGTCGAACGATCACCCCACGGGGGACACAGAGGCACAGCGCGTGATGGATGAACCGAACAGCAACTACCTGACGGCAGAGGGGCTTCAGAGACTCCGGGAGGAGTTGGAGTATCTGATCGAGGTGCGGCGACCGGAGGTCGCTCGTCAGATCGGCGATGCGAAAGCGGATGGCGATATCTCCGAGAACGCCGGCTATGACGAGGCAAAAAATACCCAGGCCTTCGTGGAAGGCCGCATCCTCACCCTGCGCAACATTCTGAGTAGCGCAGTTGTCATCAATGAGAACGGCCACAAAGACACGGTCGACATTGGCTGCAAGGTGACGATTCGCGACGTGGAGTACGGCGACGAAGAGACTTACGCCATCGTCGGATCGACCGAAGTGGATCCGGACAACGGCCGTATTTCCTTCAAATCGCCCATCGGTCGAGCCCTGATGGGGCACCGCGTGCGTGAGTTGGTTTCAGTGCAGACGCCCGGGGGCAGCGCTCAGTTCGAAATCGTCAACATCGAATAGGGGCAACATCGTGGAAGACACCGACCTTAATCTGAACGAGCAGCAGCTTGTTCGCCGAGAAAAGCTCATCGGCCTGCGCAACCTTGGCATCGAGCCATACCCGCCACGCCTGCCCTGGACGCGAACCCACACCAACGCCCAAGCCGCGCAGGCATTCCAGGCCGGCGAGCTTGCCGAAGGCGAACAGGTCACCCTGGTTGGGCGAATGGTCTCGGTCAGGGTCATGGGCAAGGCTGCGTTTGCGCACATCGAGGATGGCAGCGGCAGGGTCCAGGTGTACTTGAAGCGTGACGTTCTCGGCGAAGAAACCTACAACGAGCTTTTTAGGAAACTCATCGACCTGGGCGACTTCATTCAGGTCAGCGGTCCCATGTTCGCCACTCGCACGGGCGAAATCTCCTGCGAGGTGCAAAAGCTGGCGATAATCTCCAAGACCCTGAATCCCATGCCAGACAAGTGGCACGGGCTGAAGGACGTCGAGATGCGCTACCGCCAACGTTATGTCGATCTACTGGCCAACCGGGAGGTCCGGGAGGTCTTCATCACGCGCGCCAGGCTGGTGGCTGCGGTGCGGCGCTACCTGGACTCGAATGGCTTCCTCGAGGTTGAGACCCCGGTGCTCCAGCCGATCTATGGCGGTGCGGCTGCACGACCCTTCACAACTTACCACAATCAGCTCGAGCAAGACCTCTTTCTGCGCATCAGCTTCGAGCTTTACCTGAAGCGCCTGATTGCGGGCGGGTATGAGCGTGTCTACGAGATCGGGCGCGACTTTCGCAACGAAGGCATCAGCTTCAAACACAATCCGGAATTCACCCAGCTCGAGTTCTACGAGGCCTATACCGACTATCACGGCATGATGCAGCGCACGGAGGAGATGGTGTGCGCGATCAGTCGAGAACTGACGGGTGGGCTGTCGATCAGTTACAACGGCAACGCCATCGACCTCACGCCTCCCTGGAGGCGGGTGACGATGCGAGATGCCATCCTGGAAGCTACGGGTGTTGATTACACGCTGTACGATGATACCGCATCACTGTCCCAGGCCATCCGCGAGCGCGGACTGCAGTGTGAAGCGAAGGCCAGTCGCGGCAAACTCATCGATGGGCTCTTCGGCGACTACGTCGAATCGAAACTGATCCAGCCGACCTTCATCATGGACTACCCGGTCGATATCAGCCCGCTCGCGAAGAAGAAGTCGGACGACCCTACCACGGTCGAGCGTTTCGAGTACTTCATCGCGGGAATGGAGCTGGGCAATGCCTTCTCAGAACTTAACGACCCGGTCGACCAACGTGCGCGGTTTGTAGAGCTTCGATCCGCCATGGCAGGTGACGATGAAAACGTTCATCCGCTTGACGAGGACTTCTTGAACGCGTTGAGCTATGGGATGCCGCCTACGGGCGGCTTCGGCACCGGAATCGATCGATTGACGATGCTCTTCACCGATCGGCAGTCCATCCGGGAAGTGATTCTCTTCCCGCACTTGCGTTCTCTGGACTAAGTCACAGACACGCCATCTCTTGATGCAGCCACTCTACGTCGCCATCGTCTGGCACATGCACCAGCCGTACTACAAAGACCTGCGGACTGGCGATATTCCCCTGCCCTGGGTGCGCCTGCATGCAGCCAAGGACTATCTGCATATGGCGGAAGTCCTGGCCGCGCATCCACAGGTGCACCTTACCATCAACATGGTTCCCTCGCTGGTAGAGCAGATGCTCGACTGGGCGGAGGGCCGGGAGATGGACATCCTGGCGCAGATCGCCGAGATGGACACCTGGAACGACGACCATCGCCGGTTCATACTTTCTCTTTGTTACAGCGTGTGTTGGGACAAGATAATCCGTCGTTATCCCAGATACGTTGAACTCCTGAATCGCCGCCCCGCTGCGCTTGCCACGCCATCGGCATTCACAGACGCAGACTATCGCGATCTCGTGACCTGGTTCAACCTGGCATGGACCGATCCAAACTGGCTGGAGCGAGACCCTGCACTCTCGGCTCTCGTTGCCAAGGGGCGTGACTACACCGTCGACGATGTACGCACGGTCCATGCAAAGCAGCGCGAGATTGCCGGCCGCGTCCTTCCGCTATACCGGCAGCTCGTCCGCGCCGGGCAGCTTGAGGTAAGTGTTAGCCCTTATTTCCACCCGATTCTGCCCCTGCTGATCGATACGGACTGCGCGCGGCGCCCGAGTCCGGGCCTGCCCCTGCCTGAGCCGGCATTCCGGGCACCCGAAGACGTCGCAGCACAGCTGGCAATGGCGGTAGAGTCGCACATCGCGCATTTTGGCGCACCGCCACGTGGCCTGTGGCCCTCCGAAGGTGCAGTGTCGCCCGAGATCCTGCCGTTTGTTCGTGCTGCAGGGTTCACCTGGCTGGCAAGCGGGGAGACAATTCTTGCGCGCAGCCTGGGCTACAACCTGGATCGAGACAGCAACGCGCTTCTTACGAATCCACGGGCGCTGTACCAACCCTATCGCGTGATGGCAGGCAGCGAGCTCGGTCCTCACATAGTCTTTCGCGATCAGGAGCTTGCCGACCGCATCGGGTTCCTGTACCAACACCTGCCAGGCGTGCAGGGGGCCGAGGACATGATTTACCGGCTCCTCGAAATTCGCCGCCGGATCAACGATCCTTCATCCCCCTACCTCGTCAGCATCATCCTGGACGGAGAGAACTGCTGGGAGCACTTCGAGCACAACGGCGACGATTTTCTGAACACCTTCTACGGCGAATTGGAGCGCCGGCCCGAGCTGCAGGCAGTTTCGGTGGCAGAGTACATCGAAGGCCGGCGCCCGGCCGCAACGCTCGCCCGCCTGGCAACCGGCTCCTGGATTGGTGGCGACCTCACTACCTGGATCGGTGATCCGGAGCACGAAAAGGCATGGGATGCGCTTCGCCGAGCCAGGGAGCACCTGACATCGCGTGCTACTCCAACCGGCTCACATCCGAACGGCCAGCCAGGCGGTCCACGACCCGAGCAGCTTACGGCGGCCAGGCACGCACTCCACGCGGCCGAAGGCAGTGACTGGTTCTGGTGGTATTCGCACCGAAATAGCTCTGATCAGGATGCCCTGTTCGATCGCCTGTTTCGCCATGCGCTGGCGCGGGTGTACGAGAGCCTCGGCAATGAGCCGCCGGCCTGGCTGGCCGAACCCATCCAACAGGCCGCACATACAACCGATCACCGTCCGGCCACCGGATACATCACCCCCGCGCTGACCGCGTCGCCGTATCCGGGCGAGGCTTGGGCGCGAGCAGCGAGCCTGCACCCTGCAGCGGCATCAACCGGAACCATGCAGCGCGCAGCAGGAATCATCGAGCGTTTGTTCGTCGGACACGATCCGGCCAGGCTGTTCTTGCGCCTGGATCTGCGCCAGAGCATTGATAATTTCGATACGTTGATCTACCTGGGAGAGAGCTCGCGCAATCCTGCGAACCAACGCGTCGACGCGCAGTTCCCCGACCCCGACGATGCACCGCGGGAACTGGTCGCACACTGGCTGATCAGGCGCGACGCAGGCCACGCCACACCATTTCTATATCGCGCGGACGGCCGGGCTGGCTGGCGCGCCCAAGGGCCTCTCCTGGCGGCCTTTGGCGAAAAAACCTTCGAGGCAAGCGTCTCACTTGAGACCTTGGGATACTCGCTCAACCACGAAATAAGGGTCTACGTGGTGCTGGCACGCGATGGCCAGGTTTCGGCCGCCCTGCCCGAGCGCAAGATGGCGACCCTCAAACTCTCTGCGTTTTCCACTAAGCCGTAACCCCCTACCGCTCCGTACGTCTTGATACACATCCCCCGCCTGCAGGCACGCGACCACCCTACACTGTCCCATGTGGTGCGCGCTGGCATGCTATAGGAGGAATCTGCATGGAGAAACTGCCACGGCGCCGCAAGGGGCACTGGCCAGCGCCAGCCATGTTCATCGTCGGTGTGATTCTGGCCGTAATGGCCTTTGCCGGCGGCGTACTGCAAGTCTCGACGGCGGCTATCCAGGCCGCTGGTCCCGATGGGAGCAATGCACAGGGCATACTCCATCTGCCGTTGGTTAGTGGCGGTGGAGGCCCACCACTCGGCACTTCGCATGCTGGCCGATTTGACACCTATGAAGGCAGCAAGACGTGTAATGCCTGCCATCTACAGGAGGCCAAAGAAGTTCACAGCTCCCTGCACTATCAGTGGCGGGCGCCGGCGCCCTACGTGCCCGGACTGTCCACCGGCGGCAAGCTGGGGGCGATCAATGACTTCTGCGGCTACGCCGATATCAACTGGTTGGGCATCCTCACCAACCTGGACGGGCAACCGACTGACGGCGGCTGCGCGACATGTCATGCGGGAATGGGCGCGCGGCCCGAATCCGAACAAACCACCGCGCAACTGGTGAACATCGACTGCCTGATCTGTCATTCTGATACCTACAAGCGCAAAGTCGTCAACGACAGTGGCACCTTCAAGCTGGCTCCTGCGCCCGAGCGCATGAGTGTGCCTCTGCTACAGGGAATCACGGACATCGGAGAGCCCAGCAAGGCCAGCTGCCTGAATTGCCATCTGAGTTCAGGCGGAGGGCCTAACAACAAGCGGGGCGATCTGGAACCGGCACACGTGGATCCAAGCCGGAACCTGGATGTGCACATGGCATCAGAGGCTAATGGCGGCGCAGGGCTGGTGTGCCAGGATTGCCACACGACCCAGGAGCACAAGATCGCGGGGCGCGGCTCGGACATGCGCGGCACCGATTTGGATGTTCCGGTCCAGTGCGTCAACTGCCATTCGCCAACACCGCATGACAGCAACGATATCAACAAACATACGACAAAGGTAGAGTGCAGTGCGTGTCACATCCCAACCTTTGCAAGGGAAACGTCGACAGACATGTACCGCGATTTTCAATACGTCGAGGAAGTGCCCGTCCGCCGCCTTTACGAGCCAAAGATCACACGCGGCGCAAACGTCATTCCGCAGTACCGGTGGTTCTACGAGTTCGGCGATCCGGTGATCTACCAATCAAACGGCCGCGTACTGATGTCTGGTCCGCTCGGAGACGTGAATGACCCTAACTCAAAACTGTTCGCATTCAAGTACCACACAGCCACGCAAGCGATTGAACCGATACAAAACAGGATTCTGCCGCTGAAGATGGGCATTTTGTTCCAGGATGGGGACGTGGACAGGGCGATTCGCGAGGGCGCGAAAGCTGTGGGCTGGGATCTGCCTCAGAACTATGAGTTCATCGCGACCGACCGGTGGTTGTCCATCAATCACGAAGTGGCGCCGGAAGAACAGGCGCTGCGGTGCGATGCGTGCCACGCCAACACTTCCACGCGCCTGGACTGGCCGGCCCTCGGCTATACACCCAAGAACACACGCAACGACAAACCCCTGTGCGAGAGCTGCCACGAGCCGGAAGAGCAGGATTGGTCCAACTACTTCTACAGCGTGCATGATAAGCATGTGAAGGACAAGGGAATCGCGTGCTTCGAATGCCACAACTTCGAACGCTGAGTTTTGACAACCTGCTGCAGTTGCCTATAATGGCTGCTGTTGCGGGTATAGTTCAGCGGTAGAACGTCAGCTTCCCAAGCTGGATGTCAGGGGTTCGAATCCCCTTACCCGCTCCTGATTCACTCGGCAGGTGCAGCACCTGCCGAGTGCTTTTTGTCCACAATCGGGAGGAACAGAGATGCGCGTTGAAAAAGCAAAGGAAGTGACCGATCAGTTGATGGAGGCAATGGCTCAACTCGTACCGCAGCTTTCATCATCGAATCCCGCGCCCACGCGCGAGCAGTTGGAAGAAATGCTCTCGTCACCGGCGATCACCCTCCTGCTGGCACGAAATGACATGGATCAGATCGTCGGGAGCCTGACGCTGGCAGTGTTCCGCATCCCAACGGGCCTGCGTGCCTGGATCGAAGATGTCATCGTGGATGGAAATCAACGCGGGCAAGGCATCGGCGAGCTGCTGACCCGGCAGGCTTTGGCAATTGCCAGGGACGCCGGCGCTACTACGGTCGATCTGACTTCACGCCCATCTCGGGAAGCTGCGAACCGGCTGTATCAACGGATAGGCTTCGAACGCCGCGAGACCAATGTGTATCGCTATCACTTGCGTTAGTTCCCAGTGGCGAGCCACATGCAACGATTTTGACAACGTTGCGTATTGGAGTATAGTGGGTTAAGTTAGTCTGACTCAGTGAAAGGAGGCGAGTGTTATGATCAATAGCGAAGTGCTCGCGCAAACCGTTCCGGCTTGCGACACAGCCGCTCGCCTCGCTCACACCGCCTGAAACAGACCGGGATCTCCCGCTGAACTGCAGGCCATGAGCCTCGCGACGTGTGTCGCACGCTCATGGCCTTTTGATTCGGCACATTGCGTCGTCGGCCATGAGCAAGTTGCTCATGGCCCTTGCATTTAATCACAGGGAGACTCGAACATTGGCTACCAGGCAAGAGAAGTCCATCCAGAAGTGGATGGAAGAAAGATCCCGTCGAGAGTCCGGGATAAGCACGACGAAGAAATCGCCCAGGACCGGCAAGGTGCGCCGCCGGGACTGGACCGAGACATATATCGAAGACCCAAACGGTTACGATGATCTCGACATCGAGGCTGCAGAGCGCGTCATGCCGAAAGGCGAAATCGAATGGCGCCAGGCAAAAGTGATCCGTTCTCCGCTGCACGAGGGAATCGGCATAGCGGCAGCACACGGGGAATCGAGCATGCAGGCCTCCCACAACTCAGCAGACCCGGACGCAATCGAACGGTCACGCGGTACGGTCGTCGAGATCGCGACCGGCCTTTATACCATTCAGACTCCAGCGGGGCGCTACGTATGCAACCTGCGCAAGGCGCTGCGGGTCGAGCACAGCGGCTACAGCAACATGCTGGCCGTGGGCGATGAAGTCATCGTCGCCCATAATGGACACGAGCGAGGCACGGTCGATGCGATTCTGCCGCGACGGAGCGCGCTCGCCCGGCCTGATCCGTTCAACACGTTCAAACAACAAGTGATCGTCGCGAATGTGGACCAGCTACTGATTGTCGCATCCTGGCGCAATCCAGCGTTCTGGCCCGAGTTGACGGACCGCTATCTCATCGCGGCGCGGCGTCACGGCCTGGTTCCGGTGATCGTCATCAACAAGGTCGACCTGGTAGAGGATCGCTGGGAGCTGGATGCTACACAGGCAGCTTACCGGGATGCCGGATGCCGGGTAATCGCAACAAGCGCAGTGCAAGGCGCCGGGCTCGAGGAGCTGGGACAGGTCCTGGCTGGCCGCACGACTGCCTTGGCCGGCCTGTCCGGTGTCGGCAAGTCATCGCTGCTCAGTGCGGTGGAGCCAGGCCTCAACCTGAAGATCGGCGACGTCAGCGAGCGCCGGCACGAGGGCAGGCACACCACGACGCAGGTGACCTTGCACCCCCTGGCGAGTGGCGGTTTCGTGGCCGACACTCCCGGCATACGCGAGTTCGGGCTGGCAGGTCTCAAGAAGGCCGACCTGAATCGCTTCTACCCTGAATTCGCAGAGGCTGCAGAGGCCTGCGAGTTCGCGAACTGCACCCACACACGCGAGCCATGGTGTGCGGTCAAGTCTGCGGTGCGTGCCGGACGCCTGTCACGGATGAGATTGGAGAGTTACTGGAAGATCTTCCATGACCTGGAATGACGATTTTCCGATCCCGTGCTACAATCGCCCGTCATGGAACTGTTTATCATTCGACACGCTCAATCCACAAACAACGCGCTTGCAGAGCAAAGCAGGCGCGTTGTCGATCCCCCATTGACGGAACTGGGGACGCGCCAGGCGCAACTGGTCGCAGCTTACCTGGCGAATGGCATCGAACACAAGACCGAGCCCATCGAGGGCCAGCCCCCCGATGCGTCAAATGGCGGGCAAGGCATCAGCCGCCTCTACTGCAGCGCGATGCTGCGGGCACTACAGACGGCGAGCACGAGCACGATCGGTGAGGCACTCAACCTTCGCCCTCACGTGTGGGTTGATATCCACGAAGAGGGAGGAATGTGGCTCGATCACGGTGGGGAGCAAGGTATCCAGGGCTACTCTGGCTTGACGCGCGCGCAGATAAGCGCGCAGTTTCCGGAGTGCCATCTGCCCGGCGAAGTCACTGAGAGTGGGTGGTGGCGCTATGGATTTGAGGACCGGGGTTACTTTCTCGACCGCGCCGAGCGCGTCGCCTCAGCGCTGCGCAAGGAGGCGCGAAGCGACGAACGGCTTGCACTGGTCACGCACGGAGGCTTCGCCGCATATCTTCTGCGCGCGCTGGTCTGCGTGCCGCAGGACGCGGCCGTCTTCTTTCATCACGACAACACAGGAATCACGCGTGTCCGATTCCGGCCCGATGGTCGTGTGAGCATCCGCTTTCAGAACCGCGTGGAGCACCTGCCACCGGAGATGATCTCCTGACGCCCATCGCTGCCATCCCCTTCGTGCCGCGACATGCGCCCGTTCATCAAGTCAAACCAGAAAGGCTAGTGCACTGATGCCTGTTGACCGGCCCGATCTCTCAGGCCTCCCGTTGGAGGTGTTGAGTTACATTCAATCCCTCGAAACCGAAATCGCGTCGTTACGCGCTTCCAACCTTGAGCACCCGTTGCGCGCCGCCGCGGTCACCCGCGAGCGTAGCGAAGTTCCCGCTGAGAACGATGACGAGCTCACTGGTCCGAGCGAGGCGCCGACGACCTATAACACAATCACCGCAACCGCAGGCGGGATCATCAAGCGCACGCCGCGCCATCTGTACGACCGGCAGCGACGCGGGGGCATGGGGGTGTTCGACCTGGATGCGCCGGAGGGCGATCCTCCGGCATTTTTGGCCGTGGCCGACATCTCCCAGACCCTGATCGTGATGACCACGCTGGGCCGTGTATTTCCACTTCCGGTAAGCCAACTCCTCGAGTCGCCAGTGCGCGGACGCGGCGAGCCCATCCGCAAGTGGGTGCCACTGAACGCTGAGGAGAGAATCGCCCTGCTCACACCCGACATGGGCGTGGGCTACCTGACGATGGTGACGCGTCGCGGCCAGGTCCGCCGGTGGCGATATAACGTCTTCGGGCGGGCTCTTCAGCCCGGCACGATACTCCACGAAATCCGGGATGGCGGCGTGCCAGCGGCCGCGTGCTGGTCTGCCGCGGCCGCCGATCTCTTCATCGTAACCGCAAAGGGATTGGCCATCCGCTTTGCCGAGACCCAGGTCGCAGTGCGGGGCAGCCTGGGGATCCGCATCGATCCCGGCGACGAGGTGGTCGGTGTTACAAGCGTCAGACCGGACGAGGGCGTCTTTATGCTGGCGGCCGACGGCAAAGGGACGGTCCGGGAGATGAGCGGCTTCACCGTGAACAAGGCGCCCGGGTCGGGTGGCAAGCAGGCGATGAAGGCGGACCGGCTGGTCGGTGCGGTGCTTGCCCGGCCGGGCGATGACATCCTTGCCATTTCCGACCTCGGAAAGATCATCCGCTTCGCTGTCAACGAAACGCCTGCCAAGGAGGGCGTGGTACAAGGAGTGAACTGCATGACACTGCGGAACGATGAATGCGCTGCGGTCGCTACAGCCGGCATGTAAGACGAAACATCAGCCCGTCTGCTGCGTATTGTTAGTTACTGAACCTGTTTTCGGAGGAATTCGAATGAGCAATGCGCAGCGCAACACACCCTGGTATCTATGGCCGTTTGCTGCCCTCTGGCAGCTCGTGACTGGCATCATCAAGGTGACCGGGAGGCTCGTCGCCATGCTGACCGGTCTCGTCCTGATGATCGCCGGTGTGGCCCTGACCCTTACCATCGCCGGTGCGATCGTCGGCGTGCCGCTTCTGATCTTCGGGTTCATGCTGTCCGTGCGAGGCTTGTTCTGAAGGAGGAGGTGGACCGGCTGCATGCCGGTCCACCTCCTCGGAAAGCCTGTCCAGCACGCTTGCCAGACGCGACAGGTCCTCGCGCGTTGGAAGCCCCCTGGCACGCAGCGCATTCTCCAGCGCCATCTCCTCCAGAACTCTTGTGGATCGCGGTCCGGGGCCTAATGCTGCCATCTTTTCGCCCAGCCGGCGTCCTTCATCCTCAGCAAGCTCGCCCCTGCCAACCATGTGCTCGATCCGCGCCTGAATCTCCTCATCGACCTGTCGTAACAGATCCATCGAAGTGCCGAGGCGGCGCCACAAGCCGGCCAGCGTGTGCCCGCCAGCCTGAATCAAGCCAATCAGGACCTCGAGGGGCAAATAGCCATCGCCACGCTTCTCCTGCTCCATGATGATCTGCGTCAGGATCAGCGTGGTGTGGTCCTCTCCTGTCGCATTGTCCACGATTTGCACGGACTCGCCCCGACGGATCATGTCCGCGATCGATTCAAGCGAGATATACCGCTTGGCAGCCGTGTCGTAGAGCTTGCGATTGGGATAGCGCTTGACGATGGGCATGGTTACCCGGACTTCTTCAACTCGTCGACCTTGCGGGTCAGTGCAGTGATCTTGGCTGTCAGCGTCTCGATCTCTTCCTTGGTCGGGATGTTCATCCGGGCCAGCACTGCCTCGATGCGCTGTTCGATGTCATCGGCCATGCGCTTCTGGCCTTCAGTCAGGCCGGCCGCAAATTCCTGAGCCCGTTCGCCAGTTCGTTCCATCTGCTTGCGGCGCTGCTCGAGCACATCCTTGACCATACGCTTCCCGTCAGCTTCCGCAATCTCGCCACGCTCGATGAGCCGGTTAGCGAAGTCCTCAATTTCCTCCTGCGCCAGGGCTGCAGCGCCCACCCCCGCCAGCAACACCTTGTGCGCTGCCGCAAACAGGGGATTCTTCTCAAGCTCCTGGGCCCCCTGTCTGAACTGCTCCGAGACGCTCTTGACGGCTTCGCGCACGTGCTTGCCGCCAGGCAGGCGTTCTACCTGAACGGTAGCCTCCGTGACCAACTTTTTGATACCACTGGCGATGTCGGTATCAGTCGTTTGATCCGCTATCCGCTCCACTGCCTCCTCCACAGGCGATTCCTGCTGGTTGAGTGTAGACTCGTTCTCCATAGAAACCTCCTTCTGCCGTTCGAACGCGCCGGATTTCGAGATCATGACGCAGCGCGTCATGACGACTATAGCATCCGATGCGACCTGTGTCAAGCGAATCGAAGTGGGAAAAACGGATTTCTGGTCTTTATGCCCGGACGTTTCTGAGCCCGATCAACAAGACGATCGGTCCAGCAAGTAGCAGCCAGATCGCGGTGCCGAGTCCCCAGTGCTGTGCGGCCAGACCCAGGACCAGGGGGATCAGGCCGGCAACGAGACCCGAGAGGTTCTTCGCCACCAGCGCAACCCCACTCTGCCCGGGCAGGGCCTCATACAGCTGTGCTTGAAGGATGGCGTACCAGCCGGAATTGAAAAAACCCAGCATCCCGAGCAGAACCAGCTTCAACGTAAAGTCCGGAGTCAGGAGCATCGCCGGGAAGAGCAACAATTCGATGAGTGCGCTCCACCGAAGGTATCGCAGTCCTCGCACGCGTTCGAGCAGCGGAATCAGGGCGAAGTCGCCGAGCAGTCCAACACCTGTCCACACTGCTACTGCCAGGCCCGCCTGCGCAGGCGTGGCGCCTCCGACATCCACGAGATACAAGGCCAGGAATCCAAGCAGCACATCGAGCATGAGGTCTGAGAACTCGAGCAGCGCCAACCAGCGCAGCACACCGGGACGGCCGATCGCTCGCAGTGCATCCCGCAGGCCGCTTCCCACTGTCCTCAGATCCGGGCGCGCACCGCGCTCTGCCCCATCGGGGTATGGCATACGTGATGAGATCAGGACCAGCACGAGCGCCAATGCTGCCATCAGCCCTATCACCCAGCGCCAACCCAGACCTGTCAGCGCACCCAATCCCAGGAGCAGAGGACCCACCACGACGCCGATGGATCCTGCAAACGTCCAACGGGCCATGTTTTGTTCGCGGCGCGACTCATCGATGTCCATCAAGGTGGCCTGCGACAGGCTCACAAACGCGCCGGACGCGGGGTAGAACAGAACAAGGGAAAGCATCAGGAGCCAAAACGTCTGGCTGACTGCGGTCAGTCCAAGCGCCAGGGTGAAAACGACGCCGCCGCCCAACACGATCACTCGCCGTCGCCAGACATCACCCAGAATCGCAAGGACGGGCTCGATCAGGTTGCCGGCGAAGCTGGGAACGCTCAAGAGCAGGCCGATCTGGGCATAACTCAGCGCCAGATCATCCCGAATCAGCGGCCAGGCTGCTTCGAACGCTCCGAACACCAGCTCATCGAGCAACTCGATGAGCAGAAGGAGGAGAACAAAATGAGAAAATCGTTTGCGAAACACGATCGGTGTCAAGTTCGGGCGGATCGACTCAGGAGCCGGGCCAGCTCGCGGGCAAGGTCACCTCGCCACACAGGTCCTGCTGGATAACCCGTCGCACCTCATCCGGCGGATGCCCAGTGCTGAAGAGGTAGTAGAGCTTGCACAGTGCAGCCTCGGTTGTCATGTCGAAGCCGCTGATCACTCCGGCGCGGGCAAGAGCCGCGCCAGTCGCATACTCACCGAGATGCACCGACCCGCGCAGACACTGGGTGCAAGCTACCACGACAACACCGCGATCCGCCGCCTCACGGATGACGCGCAGCAGGTCTTCGTCGCGGTCCGGTGCATTCCCAACACCATACGCAAGGAGGACAAGACCCTGGAGCGGCGCCTGGAGCACATTGCGCAGCAGGTCGGGCGACAGACCGGGAAACAGACGGAACGCGCCCACCATCGCCTCCTGCACGGGTTCGGTCAGGTGCACATCGCGCGCAGCCGGCGGTGTTCGGACGTGTATGGCTTCGATTTCGACATCCACGCCCACGATTCCCAGGGGAGGATAGTTCGGCGAATCGAACGCATCCAACCCATCAGCATGCACCTTGGTCGAGCGGCATCCCCGCAGAAGCCTGTTTCCGAAGTAGAGGCACACTTCGGGAACGTGCTTCTCCCCTGCGATGAGCATGGAGGTAATCAGGCTGTTGCGGGCATCGTTGCGCACTTCGGCCAGAGGGATCTGCGATCCCGTGATGAGCACCGGTTTGGCCAATCCCTGGATGAAAAACGGGAGGGCAGAGGCGGTGTAAGCCATTGTGTCGGTCCCATGCAGGACGATGAAACCATCATACTGGTCGTAATGCGCCACGATATCGCGGCCGATTCGCACCCAGTCCGCCGGCCGCATATTGGAAGAGTCCAGCAACGGCTCATACTCGTGGATGTCATAGCACGGCATGCGCGGATCGTCCAACTCGGGCATCACAGCCATCTGCTCTGCCAGAAAACCTGGCGCAGGGGCGTAACCCTCCGCGGTCCTTCGCATACCGATTGTGCCGCCAGTATAGGCGATATAGAGTCGCTTCCTACGATCCGACGCCTGCATTTCGCTCCAGAATCCCTGCAAGATCGGGCGGCCGCCAGAGGGCGGACTTAAGCACTTTACCATCCGCGCGGAAGATGACGCGACCGTCCTCATCGAGCTTACTCATATTGCTTGCGTGAACCTCTGCAAACAGCGCCTCGGCGAGATCCTGCAGACCGTGCGCTACGTAAGTGCCCAGGACCACGTACATCAGATCGCTCAGCGCGTCTGCAATGCCGACAAGATCGCGAGCTTCGGCTGCCTGGCGATACTCATCCAGCTCCTCCTGGATGAGGCTGACGCGCAGAGCGATCGTTTTTTCATTCAGGTCTGCTGTGGGCGTACGCTCCATATGCGCGCCGAACACGGCGTGGAACTCTTCTAGCATCCGCAATTGATCGATCAAGGGTCGTCTCCTCACCTATTAGCTGGCCGATTCTAGCACACTTTGTACGGAATAGAACAGCACATCCCCGGATAGACCGCGATAATCAGTGGCAAAACCGAGTTGCACTCTTAACTATTCACCATTCAGGAGAGAAGACGTGAACTATCGACGATTGGGAAAGTCGGGCTTGAAGCTGAGCGAGCTTTCATTGGGCGCCTGGGTCACTTACGGCGGGCAGGTGGGACAGGAAGTGGCGGAATCTTGCATGGTCGCTGCGTACGAGCACGGCGTGAACTTCTTTGACAACGCCGAGGGTTATGCAGACGGCAATGCCGAAGTCGTCATGGGCAGAGCCTTCAAGAAGCTCGGCTGGAAACGTGAGGACTTGATTATCTCAACCAAGATCTTCTGGGGCGGTCCGGGCCCAAATCAGACCGGCCTGTCGCACAAGCACGTCATTGAGGGCGTGCACAATGCACTGCGGCGCCTGCAGACAGATTATGTCGACCTGTGCTTCTGCCACCGCCCGGACCCCGAGACGCCTATCGAGGAGACGGTCCGCGCAATGGACATCCTTGTCAGGCAGGGCAAGGTCTTCTACTGGGGCACCTCCGAATGGAGTGCAGCAGACATCATGCGAGCAGATGCGATCGCACGCCAATACAACCTCACCCCGCCGAGCATGGAGCAACCTCAGTACAACATGCTGGTGCGCGATCGGTTCGAGAGAGAGTATGATCCGCTCTACAAGGAGCTGGGATACGGCACCACGGTCTGGAGTCCACTGGCATCCGGCGTGCTCACCGGCAAATACAATGACGGCGTTCCGGAAGGAAGCCGGGCGAGCCTGCAAGGCTACGAATGGCTTCGCAAGGCGGCCATTACGCCCGAGCGAATCGAAAAGGTGAGGCAGCTCAAGCCGATCGCGGATGAGCTCGGCTGCACACTGGCGCAACTCGGGTTAGCATGGTGCCTGACGAATCCGAATGTAAGCACGGTGATCACCGGTGCGAGTCGCCCGGAGCAGGTTCACGAAAATATGAAAGCCCTGGACGTACTGCCAAAGCTGATCGATGAAGTGCTGGACCGCATCGAGATCATCCTCGCAAACAAGCCGCAGTAGACACAGGCTGGTCGCGCAGGCTGCGCTCCCCCACTCGTGATAATGGGGAGCGCAGCTTCCAATGTTATAATCGCCTCATGACTGCGCTCTCATATCAACGAATCCTCGACTATCGCAGGCAGACATTTCGCCTCTCCCCCGACCGAAGGCTCACGTCCAAGGAACAAGCCGTCGCTTATGTCAATGAGCGAGGATTCATCTATTTCTGGCCGATCAAGGACATCACGATGCCTGCCCTGTGGACCGCGGTGGCTGGCGACAGACCGGTCGCAGATGAGCACGATGACTCGGGCCACGTGACCTGGGGATGGAAAGATGAGTTGCTTTCCGCGCGCCGTTGGTATTACGGAAAAGTGCTGCGAAAGAAGGCTACGATCATTTCGCTGGATGTCGCGCCGGCCTTCTATGCGCTATCGGAGAATTACGGCGAGCCTGAGCTGGACTACCTGAGCCAATACAAAGCCGGGCAGCTCACACACGAAGCCAAGACAGTGTACGAAGTGCTGCTTCAGAACGGCCCTCTGGACACGCCGGAAATCCGGCGCCAGGCACGGATGACCGCGCGGTCCAGCGATGCGCCTTTCAACCGGGCGATTGAGTTCCTGCAGTCTGATTTCAAGATCCTGCCGGTGGGTGTGGCTGAAGTGGGAAGATGGAAGTACGCTTTTATCTACGAATGCGTGCACCGCTGGTATCCTGACCTTCCCGAGCGCGCCCGAGCCGTCCGGCAGCGGGATGCCCGGATGAAGCTGGTTGAGCTGTACCTCAGGTCAGTGGGCGCCGCACAGGCAAGGCAGGTGGACCTGTTATTCGGGTGGAGCAAAGCCGACACGCGGGCTGCGATCGAAGCGCTCGTCAGCAGCGCGTTCGCAGTAGAGGGAATACGGGTCGAAGAGCACGGGGACAACTGGCTGGCGATCAGTTCGTTGTTGGATTAAGAGGGGCCACTGAATCCAACCTGCCATACGAAGATCACAACCATGGCCAGTGCAATCAGAAACTGCGCCAGCCGTGAGGCAAGGCATCCTGCCAGCCAACCACCGCCTGCGCGAATCGCGTCACGCAGGTTCTTGCGGTTCAGGTACTCCACCGCAACGACGCCCCCAAGAGCTCCGATGATGCCCCCAGGAGCAGCACCAATTCCCCCGATAAAAGAACCGAGTACAAAACCGATGATGCCGCCCACGACGCCAGCCAACGCAGCCTTCCGTGAAGCTCCGGATACCCGCGTCGCCGCCTGAGTCAGGAAGAAATCTGACACAAGACCGATAGCGGCCAGGACCGTCATCACGCCGAATGCCACGGGAGTCAAGGTCGCGAAACCCTCGGCAACTGCATAGATGGCCGCCGCGATCCATATCAAGGCAATGCCCGGCAGAGCGGGCAGCACTGTGCCAGCCAACCCGACCACCATCGCGATTAAAGCCAGCCAGAAGGCCAGATCAGATCTCATGTGTCACTTTCTGGCTCGGATTGACCTAACCGAACCCTGCTTAGAATCAAGGGGAGGGCGTCTCTGTCGATGTGGTCTGCTCCCTGACGCCAATTTGCTGCATCAGCATGCCACGACGAAGCCGTGCGGTGGCGCTCAACTCGACCAGGTTTGCCTCGGTTGCATACAGATCGACTTTTTCGAGCGCATCGATCGCATCTCCGGTCTGACCGCGTAACTCATACACCGATGCCAGCTCGTACAATGTGATCGGATCCTCAGGCTTCGCAGCCAGTGCGACTTGAAGATCACCCTCTGCTTGATCCAGCATGCCGAACGTGAGGTAAACCGAGGCACGCATCTGCCGGAAGACCACATCATCCGGAATCAGGGAACGTGCACGAGCGTACATCTCCTCTGCAGTCGCCGCACCTACCTTCTCCCGTATGACCCCAACGCGCAGCAGCGCCTCCGGATCATCGGGTGTGAGTTCGGCCGCCTGTTCAAACTCCGCCAAAGCGCCGACAAAATCGGCCTGTCCTCGTATCAATTGGTCGCCGACGCCTATACGGCGGCCTGCCTCAGCTACCTTCGGATCGACGGGAAAGAGCACCCGCAAGCCGATATACAGCACCGCAAGAAGTACAGCCAGGCCGCCGAGTATCAATCCCGTGCGTCGAATCCGCTGCTGGCGGTTTGTGTTCACGACTCGGTCAAGGTGCCACCAGGGTGCGTCGGTTCCCTGGGGATGAGTCTCCAGGCGCGCTTTGTGAATGCCGCCAATTGAACGCAAATCAGTGACAATATCGGCCGCTCGCCGGTCGACTGCCGCCCTGAGCGTTTCCCAACGCCCAGCCTCCGGCCGGAGATCCATCCCCTGCGCCTCCAACACGGGCCATAGGGCAGCGATGCTATCCAGCTCTCTGAGCAACGACAACGCGCTGTCGCCGCTGCTCCAAACGTTGGCGACACGCTTCTCCGCGATCGTGAGCAACTCTCGTAACTGGTCGGCAGGCGTCACCTGCCCCACCTGAATCGTCTGAGCCATCGGGCTACTCGTCCCCAGGCTCTTCTTGCTCGGGCTCGGGTTCGGTTTTGTCCTTGAGCTTGGCGGCCTTTTCCATCTCGTTCCAGATGCGGCCGATGCCCTGCTTTATTTGGGACTCGGTCTTGGACTTGAGTGCAGGCTGGATGGGAAACCAGCCGACCATCTCACGCAGCACGGTTTGTACTGTCTCCTGCTTTGTCCGGCCCTGCCGGTGGAAAGTACGCACGCGCGCGCGCATGTAGCGGATGTATTCCGACATGCGTTCCGTGCCTTCGCGGCCGCAGACGGGGCCGCGGCCGGGCACAATCTGATCCGAGCGAAGCTTGCGAATGAACGTCAAACCATCCAACCACTCTTTGGAGTTGCCCTGTGCCATATAGGGGTGTTGATCCACCCACACCGCATCCCCTACGAACAGGATCTTCTCATCCGGCAGCCAGATAGCGGATGTCGCGGCAGTGTGCCCACCGATCCTTATGATGCGGATATCACGGCCCCCCCGGACGATGTCAAGCCTGTGCGAAAAGGTGATCTTGGGAATAATAATCTGAATATCCGTGAACTGCGCCTGGATCTCGGGTTCCTTCTTGAAGGAATCGATAACCCGCTGTTTGAAGTTGTCGCCATAACCCTTCATGTGCTTCCAGGCGATGTCATGAGCGATCACCGGCGTCGGAACGAAGTACTGATTGCCCACAATGTGCCCGCGATGATGGTCAGTGTTGATAATGTAGAGGAATGGCTTGTCACCAGCGATCCGTTTCAAATCGTCGCGGAACGCGATCGCCTGTCTGGGAACGATCGGGCTGTCGATGACCACAAACCCGTCGTCGGTCAGGATCGCGCTGTAGTTCGCCCCGCGCTGATCGGTCTCAACAAAAATGCCAGGGGAAATTTCACGCATAGGTCAGTCCTTAAAAGCTTGCGCCACAGCGTCCAGCGCTGCATCCAATGCCTCGTCCGTGGGCACGCCGCCCTGTGCCCAGTCGGGACGCCCGCCGCCGCGGCCTCCGCCGGCAGCCACCGCCATTCGTAGAAGCTGGGCAGAATCCGCGGTGACGTCATCCGATCGGGTAACGATGATCTGAGGTCGATCGCCACGTACGCCGAGGCACGCCACAACGCCCGACCGCGCCCGAAGTTCCTGGGCCACTTTCCTGGCCCGGTCGACACCGACGTCCAGTGCAGCCGCCACCAGGTGCACGCCGCCTCGTATCTCCGCTTTCGACCAAAGCGCAGCGGCCGTCGATGCGGACCACTGCCGCTCCAGATCGACCAGATCCTTGCGTAGTGCGTCGAAATCAGCAGCCCGACGGTCAAGCAACTCCAGGATCTCGTCTTCTGCGGCCGTGTAACGCGCTACAAGGCCCTGGGCCAATACCTTCAACCGCGCGTAGTCCGCACGGGCGCGCCGCCCACACAGGAAGGTCACACGAAGCTCAGGTCCCCGGCGCTCGGTCCCGATAACCTTGATCAAGCCGATCTGGCTGGTGTTTGCGACGTGGGTTCCCCCACAGGCCGACCAGTCAAATCCCGTGACCTGTACCACGCGGATATTCTCCGTGACCTTCGGGGGCTTGCGCAAGGGCAGCTGCACCAGCTCCTTGGGCGTTACGAAGGTCGCAATAACGGGCAGCGCAGCATCCACGATGGCATTGGCCGCAGACTCAGCACCTGAAATCGCCGGGGCAAGATCAATCCGATTCAGGTCAATCGTGCTGTATCTTTCGCCCAGATGAAACGCCACCGTCTCTGCACCGCATTCTCCGAAGAAGGCCTGAGACAGGACGTGTTGCCCCGTATGCTGCTGCATGTGGTCAAACCGGCGATCCCAATCAACTGTGCCGTGCACCCCTGCACCCTGCAGCTCGCTATCCAGCACATGCCAGATCGCTCCATCCTCGGCGAGGACATCGAGCACCTTCACTGGCCCTTCTGTTGAGGTTGATAACACCCCGAGGTCGTTTGGCTGTCCGCCGCCGGTTGCATAGAATGCTGTCCGATCCAGGACAACTGCCGGCCTGCCACTCACGACCTGGCGCGCCAGGATCTGTGCGTCGAACTCTCTGACATAAGCGTCCTGATAGAACAATCGCTCAGTGTTCAATGAATGCCTCTATGAAAGCGCGTACTCGCTCAAAGGCCGGTTTGCCTGCCGTCGAGCCGCCAACGCACGATAGTACAGATCGACGTACTTCTCTGCGGACTGTGCCCAGGAGAAGTCGGCTGCCATGCATCGCCGCATCAGCTGGCGCCAAATATCCTTGTTGCGATAGACCTCAGTGGCCCGCACCACAGCAGCGAATAAAGCCATGGAATCGTAACGGTCAAAGCTGAAGCCATTCCCCGAGCCCGTGCGCGCATCGTAGTCCTGCACCGTATCGGCCAGGCCACCGGTTGCATGGACGACCGGCACGGCCCCATAGCGCATCGCAACCATCTGGTTCAGGCCGCAGGGTTCCGAGCGTGACGGCATCAGGAAGATATCGCTGCCGGCATAGATGCGTTGTTCGAGTGGCCGGTTGAAAGTGAGCCGAACGGAAACCTGATCGGGATACCGGCCCGATAGCCCGTTCAACATCTCATGATGCCTCATTTCGCCCGTCCCCATGACGACAAGCTGGCAGGGGATGTTCTGCATCAGCGAGTCGGCCACGGCGCCGATCAGGTCAAATCCCTTCTGATCCGTCAACCTGGACACCACCCCGATCAGCGGGACATCGGGCCGCAGAGGCAGTCCTAACTCGGCCTGGAGCGCAGCTTTGTTGGCAGGCCGCAGCTCAACACCATCCGCATCGAAGTTGACGGCGATGCTGGTGTCGGCCGCCGGATCGAACAACTCCGTATCGATCCCGTTCAGTATGCCGTACAACCGGTCGCGTCGATCTCTCAATACCGGATCCAGGCGCTGGCCGTGTTCGGGGGTCAGGATCTCGCGAGCATACGTTTCGCTCACCGTATTGATAATGTCGGCAAACAGGACGCCTCTTGCCATGAGATCGACCACGTAGTTCAGGTCGGGTGCGATATCTGGATGCGCAATGAAGCCCATGTCGGCCAGGCCTGCGATTTCGAGGATGCGCTGCCCGAAAATCCCCTGGTATTCCAGGTTATGCGCCGTATACAGGGATGCAATATCCCGGTAGAACGGGTCAGAAGCATAGACGGTCTTGAGCCAATTTGGAATCAGCGCAGTATGCCACTCGTTACAGTGGATGACATGAGGCTGCCACCCGAGTGCACGGCATGTTTCCAGAGCTGCGCGAGAGAAGAAAATGAAACGTTCCGCATCATCAGGGTACATGTAGATACCCTGCCGGTCGAAGTAGCGTTCGCTGTTGACAAAGAGAACTGGCGTGCGAGCTGCGGCAGGCCCGATGCTTGACTCGAAGATCGATGCCGGCTCGGTGCGCTCGTCCATGGGAACGTCAAGATGGTCGATCAACGGCTCGAGACCGAACTTGTCGACTTCCACGCGGCCATAGCGCGGCATCATGACCCGGATGTCGTGGCCAAGACTTCGGATCGCCTTCGGCAGTGCACCGGCAACGTCTGCCAGCCCGCCGGTCTTGGCAAACGGCACACACTCGGCGGACAGGTAGAGGACCTTCAACTTTTGGGGGTCGTACATGATGGCAGATGTCACCTTAGGGCATGATTTGGCTACCGGGCCACGCCCATGTTAGCACGGTCACGTGAGATTTGCAACGGGTTTTCCGGTGTGGACTCCGGCCAGCCGGTCAGGGGCTCAGTCGGTAATCTCCGCACGTACCGCGCGCGCGAGCTTGAGAAAATCCGGCTCGGCGGTCATGAGCTGATTTCGGGGCCGCGGGAGCGGCACCTGGAAGGCTGCTTTGACGCGCCCGGGACGTGCAGTCAGCACCAAGACGCGGTCGGACAGAAACACCGCCTCGCCGATGCTATGCGTCACCATGACCACGGTGGGCTTTCTGAGATTCCATATGCGCAATAGCTCGCCATTCATCCGTTCGCGCGTCAGCGCATCCAGTGACCCAAACGGCTCATCCAACAGCAATACGGTCGGCTCATGTATCAGGGCTCGCGCGAGCGCGACTCGCTGCTGCATCCCGCCGGAGAGCTGAGCCGGATAGGATTCGGAAAAACCCTCCAGGCCGACCAAAGAAATGAGTTCCTGGGCCCGCGCAACCGCTTCGTCCGGTGGCACGCGCGCGACCTCGAGCGATAATGTGATATTTGATAGCACGGTGCGCCACGGCATGAGGTTCGCACGCTGAAACACGTAGCCGATCTCGCGACGCGGCTCGGTCAGGAACTGCCCGCGCAGCAAGACCTTCCCCGCGATGGGGCGAAGCAGGCCGGCCAACAGGCGCAACAAGGTGCTCTTGCCACAACCGGACGGTCCTACGATCGCAAGAAACTCCCCCTCTTCCACATCCAGTGATATGTCATCGAGTGCCAGGAGGTCCGCCCGGTTGGCATCGGCGAAAGTCATGCGCAGGTTGTGCGCTTCTAGAACCGGAGTCACCGTGCAACAAACTCATTCGTGAACAAATCCGCGGCCGCAACATCGACCTGGATCAACCCCATCTCCTTCATGAATTGCGCTGCCCGCTCCCATGCTGCAGCGTCGGAAAGACCCAGCTCGGCGTCAGTCGCCTGCCAAAGCTTCAGCGACTCGTCAAAGATGGCACGGCTCACTGCTGCCTGCTCTCCACCCGCTTCCGGCACCGCCCGCAGGCTGGCCTCAAATGCGGCATCAGGATCGTCAAGCGTGTCCCGCAATCCCAGGGTCAGCGCGGTGACCAGTGCCTGCACCAATTCGGGCCTGTCGCGAATGGTCTGATCATTTGTGATGATCCCATTCGATGGCAGGTCGATGTATTCCGACACTGGCAGCACAACGACTTTCTCGCCAGCGAGGCGCAATTGCACAGGACCGTTCACTACATAGTCCATGGCGGCATCCACCAGGTTTTGGCTGACCGCAGTGGCCTGAGTGAAGCCGATGCTTTGAAGTGACACCTGCTTCTCATCGATACCTGTCGCATAGACCAGAGCCTCCCAGCCCACATAGTTGGCGCCAAACAGTCCCGGCACCCCGACCGTCTTTCCTGAAAGATCGGCGGGAGACGTGATGCCGCTGCTTGCCTTGGCGAAGAGCACCGCCGGGAACTTGCGGTACCAGCGCATGACATAGCGCACAGGAAGGCCCTGGCTGCGGCCCAAGATCACTTCTTCGCCGCTGCCGATGACAAATTGGAGCTCATTGGTGCCGACCAGCTTCAGAAGATCCGTCTCAAATCCGTACCTGTATGTGATATCCAGTCCAGCCTGCTCGAAATACCCCCGCTCCTGGGCCATGTAAAACGGTGCGAACTGAACGCTCGGGATATAGCCCATCGCTAGTGTGATGGGGGTCGAAGGGTGATCTTCCTGTTCGGCCGGCACGGCGGACGGAGTCACCTGGGCCATCTCCGGCACGGCGCTCGCAGCAGCCGCGCCTGCAGGCTCAGCAGGCGTAGGGGGCGCTGCCGGCACCGGCGCACAGCCGGCCAGCAGCAGGAGTGCCGCAAGTATTGCGAAAACAGATCTTCTCATGATCCCTCCTGGGGCAGCTTTCTCACGTTGCACGCCGCCACGCCAGCACAAAGTACTCCAGTATGGCAACGACGGAATACAACAACAGCGCAATGATGACGAGAGTGAACAGAGCCACGAACAACATCGGTGTGTCCAGCGTACCTCGGGCCAGGTTGATGAGAAATCCGAGGCCACGGTCGGAACCCACGAACTCGCCCACCACCGCACCGATTACGGCGAGCGTGACCGAGACTTTGAGGCCGCCAAACAGCACGGGCAGTGCAGCCGGCGTCTCCAGCTTGGTGAATGTCTGCCACCAGTCCGCCTGCAGCGAACGCATCAGGGCGCGTAAGTCAGGATCCACCGACCGGATGCCGACAATTGTGTTCACAAGCGCGGGAAAGAAGATGGTGAGCGCGCACACCAGAACCTTTGAGGTCCAGCCAAAGCCGAACCAGATGACGAGCAATGGGGCGATGGCAACGATAGGCACTGCCTGCGAGGCGACGATGTACGGTGAAAGCAGCTTTTCCAGCAGAGGCGATTTGGCAAGGCCATACCCTGTCACCAGAGCCACTGTCAGACCCAAGACTAACCCGCCGAAAACCTCGAAAAGGGTGATCCCGGTGTGCTGAATCAAGGTGCCGTCAGCCAGCAGCGAGAGAAAGCGCAACCAGACCAGGCGAGGGCTGGGCAAGATGAATGACGGATACTCGCGCCACTGGACCAGCAGGTGCCAGCCACCAATGACCGCCGCCAGCGCGAATGGGACCAAGATGAGGTCGATGCGAGCCAGGCGTTTTCCGGCTCGTCCAGGCAAGCGCCAGAAGTCATTCAGAGACATGCGTCTTCCTTGCCCCGGTGTAGCTCGAGCATTTGTAACCATAAGAAAAGCCCCAAGGCATATTCACCTTGGGGCTACAAGCGCGATCCTTGGCCGCGTCTCATCCAGCGGTCAGCGCGCTCACCTTCTCCCATCCGGACTTTACCGTCGGCCCCGGCTTCTCACCGGATCTGCGCTGCCTTCCGAAGGGAAGGCACGCTCGCGGGCTCGACGCAAGATGCGCCATACCGCCGATCGGGAATTGGTCTGCCTCGCCACAAGCAAGGCGCCTCACCCTGCCCCGAAGGTGCTATGCGTTTATGCTGTGAAGTATAGCACAGCTAGTGGCTGTGTCAAGGCCAAATCAACGCCTTTAGCGCCGTCGCAACAGCCGTCCAACCACAGCCATCGTTCCGAGAACGATCAGAAGGCCCACAAACAGCGCCAGGGCGAATCGCGGCCCTCGAGCGGCTGCACTGAACGCCCAAAGCGGGAGTGTGAAGACGATCACCGTGATCAGCCCGCAGCCGAGTTCGCCAAAAATCGGGGCGAGAGTTCGACGGTTGCGCCAGAACTTAGACACCTGTCGCTTTCCTTACTCTTCGTCTTCCATATCCGGGGCCGCCGGCATATCCACTCTGATGACGTCCCCGTGATAGTCGATCACGATCTTGAAGCCCAACATGCCAAGCCACTGCCTCGCGTCGGCAGGAAGTGTACTGCCGAGTATTTGATCCACATTGATGTTCTTCAGCGTCGAGTCCACTGCTGCTTTTGTGAACAAATCCTCGCTGCCCATGAGTTTCATCATGACCTGCGACGCCTCACTGCGGTGTTCCTGCATCTGTTCGAGAAACTGGCTAAGAACGACGCGGTCGATAGCCGCTGCCTCGACATGCCGCCGGAAACCCTGATCATCGATGACATAGAAATCCTCGCCACCGATGAGGACCGTTTCTACCTTGGCACCATCTTCAGTTTCGACCAATCCCTCAAAAAAAGCCATCTGTCACCTCGTCGTGTCGACCAAGCCGCCAGGAGGGCGATGCCCGCGGATGTTTACGCTGCACCGCCGGTCGGGGGGAACACCCAGACCTGGCCACTGCTCCGCACTACCTGAATCACGGCAAAAACAACAATCACAGAAAAGGCGCAGAGCACCAGACCGAGAAAGAGCAACAAAACTGCCAGCAGAAGCTGCGATTTTCGCATGGCCATCTCTCCGCCCATCCTTGGGGCAGCATACTCCAAAGAGTGAATCTTCGTGGTGAGCCACGGCACACTCGCGCTCAGCCAGGCAGCGGGAACGCCCAATGGCCGGGACCAAACTGCGCATCATACAAATCGAGCAGGCCCCTGTGATGGCCGGCAATTTCCGGCGGTTGCTGTCGCGCCCACCAGGTGAAGTCGGACACGTAAGGCAGTCCCGTCAATACTGTCCGGTTAAACATCACCCCCAGCACCCCGCCCTCTTCCGCCAAACCGGAGGAGAGATAGCCCGCATCGACGCGCTTCCGGTCGAACTCCACGCGGCGTACCTCCACCCTCCACCCCCCGGGAAACCCATCCATCAGCAGATAACTGGCCCGTCCGTCACCATCATAAGGGGCGCCAACCGATCCGGAATTGACAACCTGCCACCTGCCGATGGTCCGCACCATCGGAAAGTGCGTGTGACCCCCGGCGACAGTAGCCTCTTCGACGGGCGCGAGATACCTCAGTGCCCATTCCTTAGGCGAATCTGGCCTGAAACCAACAAAGAAGCTGCCCGGCAGACCGTGCAAAAGCCGCACCGGGGGCACGTTCTCAAACTCGAGGGACAAAGTCTCGGGTAAGCTTTCTATGAGCGCCAGATGGCGAGCCGACAGGTGCGCCCGTGTCCACCATAGCGTCGCATAGAAACGACGATCACCGTAGCGGGACTCCATGCGCGATGAGTCCAGCTGCAGCACAGCATCATCATGATTGCCGATCAGCATGGGCCAGCCTAGGCTGAGTAGCCGATCCAGGGTTTCCGCAGGCCAGGCACACCCATTGATCATATCCCCCAAAACATACACCGCATCAGGGGACTGACGGCTGATGTCTTCGGCAACCGCCTCCAGCGCCGGCAGGTTGGCGTGGACATCGGACAGCAGCGCCAGACGAGGCATGCTCAACGCGTCTGCATGCGTTCGTGTCCCCGAGCCTGTACGACAGGGAGTGCGAACATGATGCCCGAGTTGGGCTTCTCCAAGGGACCGAGCACCGCCTCCGTGGCATCGAACAATCTGTCAAGGTTAGCACCGTCCGGAAGAACGGTGAACAATGTGCGGTTATGAATCTCGCGATGCGCGAGAAGGCTGCTCAGGCTGGGAAATATCGGCAGATCATCCCGCGCCCCTGCCCGTCCCATATAACGCGCAGCGCCACTGCTTTCCAATATGGTTATGCCGGGGCTGCCGGCGTCCCACCAGGCGGTCAGCACGTCCTCAAGTCTATCGACATTATCAAGAACCAATATGACCATCGTCGGCATCGTATTTCCTCCTCACATTATCGGGCGCTTGCCACATCTGCAGTAGCTTCGCGCCCTACAAACGCGGTTCGCAGAAGTGGTGGGGTGACCAACGTCGTGACCAGCACCATGATAACCGCAACGGTGATGATCTCTTTGGGCACCACGCTTTGCGCGACCAGCAACTGTGCCACGATGAGGCCCACCTCGCCGCGAGAAATCATGCCGATGCCCAAACGCAACGACTCACCGTTGCTGAAGCCCCCAAGGCGGGCTCCAAAGCCGCTGCCAATCACCTTCGAGATCACCGCCACAATCGTCAGCAGGATGGTGATCCACACCATTGCACCATCCAACGCCCAAATGTTGGCGTGCAGCCCGATGTTCACAAAGAAGATCGGCACGAAGAAGCCATAGGTGATTGCACTGATACCTTCCAGAATGCGATGATGAACGCTCGAGCGGCCAGCGAAAACACCCGCGAGGAAGCTGCCCGTGATCATCGCGACACCGCCGATAACCTCGGCAGACCAGGCGTAAACCATGGCCAGCACGATGGAAAATGCCAGCAGCCCCTGGCTGATCGGCAAACGATCAACACGCTCCAATAACGAGGGCACGAAAAACCAGCCCACCAGTGAGAAGACCAGCAAAAACAGCACCACTCGCAGCAAGAGCAGCAATACCCCGCCACCGCCCGAGGCTCCTCCAGCAACTGCCAAGAAGACCGAGACGAGGAGGATCACGACGACATCGTCGACCACCGCCGCACCCAGAAGCGCAATACCCTCCCGACTGCGCAAAACGCCCAGCTCCAGAAGTGTCTGTGCAGAAATACTCACGCTGGTGGCAGTGAGCAACAAACCAATCCCAACCGCTTCGCTCACAGGGTAGCCGAATGGCAGTGACACGCCCATGCCCATGAGCAGGGGCACGGCAACACCCAGCAAACCGGCCAGGATCACCACCCGACCCGAACGGCGCATCTGCGCGAGGTCAACCTCCATCCCCGCGACAAACATCAGGAAGATCACGCCGAGCTCCGCCAACTCACTGATCGTCTCCGCGAGATGTGGCGAGGCAAGAAAAGGTAGAGCTGGCACATTAAGCAATGATGGACCAAGAAGGAGGCCAGCTAAAATTTCCCCAAGCACGGCAGGTTGGCCGAGTTTGGAACTCAGCAGGCCTGCCAGTTTCGCGACCGAAATCAGGATGCTGAGCTCAAACAGAAGTTGCAGGACTGGTGACATGAAACCCTCGCAGATCGAATACGATGGGCGCAATTATACCAGAGAGAAGAAAATCCAGCTGACAGAGCACCGGCTGCACTGCCGGAGTCGATTTTTGTAGTGTTATGTCAATCACTAAAGAACGATCCTGTCCGTGGTTCGAGTAACAATGTTGACAAGACCTGTTCTGGAGGCTAGACTCTCACGATAGCGACACTCGTTTTTCCAGGGTATCGATGAATCGACACACAACCCTTGTGCATGCGAGCGCGCTCCTGCTTGCATGCGCCTTGCTCATATCGGTCGCCGGTTGCTCACGCAGCACCCCGGCGCCCACTCCCGCGCCGGCAATCGTGCCGCCGTTCAGCCGCGACGAAATAGCACCTGATGAAACGGCTGCGGAAGTTGACAGGGAAAAAGGGGCTACGCTTGTGCTGCAGGACGGTGCGCAAGTCATCCTGCCGCCGGAAGCCCTCGTCCAGAATGCTACCGCTACGCTCCGCACCGCACATCAGACTCCTGCTGCTCCGATCCCCTTGAGCATCATCGGAAATGCTTACGAAGTCCTGATCGATGGCTCCGAATTGACCGGGGTTGCCCTCGTTCGCCTGCCGCTGCTGCCCGGGGTCACACCGGATCAGTATGAGCTGGCGCCTTACCGTTGGACAGGACGAACATGGGAGCGAGTCGCGACACGCGACATGTCCGGCGGCGTCCAGTTCGGCGTCAATGCTCCGGGCACTTTTGCGGTGCTGGGACGCTGGCGGCTGGCGGACGCGTCGATCGCCTTGATTAAGCCGGAGACTCTTCCGGGACAGCAGTCTGTTCCACTGACAGTCGCCGGGCAGTACCGCTTCTCCGCCATACCGGCACTTCAGAACGATTTGGTTCCTGCGAGGCTGACGGTCAAGCAGGACACTTCAGGAGGCGCCGGCCAGGTGGCTGGCGATCCGGGACAGGATGCCACAGTCGACGAGGCAACGCTCTGGTTCAAGCCAGATCCTGCGCAAAGCAGCGGGGTGATCGAGTTCTCCCACGTCTTCGATCTGGTGCCAGGCCTGCTTGCCCTCGACCCGGGCATCAACACCCGCTTCTACGTTGTCCTCACGGTCGATGACGCAGCGACACCGACTCGGCGGGTGAGCAATGGCGTGGAATACACACAAATTCTGCCTATCCAGATTCAGAACATGGAAGTGGTGCGCCCTGTTGTCCTGCAAGAGGACCGCCTCGCATTGCGCTGGAAGATCTTGCTCAACGGATTGACCTTCCAGACGCCGGATGCGCGTGGTCCCACGTTGGCCCTTCAGCCTGTCGTGGATCAAGGGGGCATCGGTGATTATCGCATCGTTCTGGAGGTGCAGCGTGACGGCGAATGGCTCGCGGTCAGCAACGAAGTGAGCATTCAGCTCGCCATGCAGCCGACAGCGACGCTATTGCCCGGACAGGAGCCGGTGGCTACGCCCGCCGTCGTCGCAGCCATAACGCCGAGCGATATCGAGCCTCCAACCGTACCGACCCGGCGCCCTGCACCGTCAGGCAATGGGCAGCTCGCGATCACGCCAACCCCGACATTTACACCCACGGTAACAGGTCCGGCCACTGCGACCCCACCACCGCCCGGCCTGGGAAGCGTTTTTTGGGCCGACAAAGCTTCCGTTGCGCCGGGAGAATGCACGGTGCTCCGTTGGCAGATCGAAAGTGTCATATCGGTGTTCTTTGAAGGCCAGCCAACAACCGGAAACGATACCAGGAATGTGTGCCCGTCATCGACCACCACCTATACCTTGCGCGTGACCAGCGGCGCCGGCACCCAGGACTACACGGTGACGGTACAGGTGTCCTCCTCAGGACAGACCGCGATCGAATTCACGGTCGACAAGGCACAGGTGATGGCGGGCGACTGCACTACCCTTCGCTGGAGTGCAACCGGCGTTAAGGAGGTGCGTCTGAACGATCGGGGTGTGGCTGGTGTTGCCACCGAGCAGGTCTGTCCCGCGCAGACAACTGACTACATCCTGTCCGTACTGGACAATGCCGGGGTGACCACCACGAAGCGCCTGACGGTCTTTGTGACACCAGGAAATGGCGTCGACGCCGCGTTCTGGGCCGAGCGTTATACGATGCCTGCGGGCGATTGCACAACCCTGCACTGGGCGGTCGAAAACGTTCTAACCGTATACCTGAATGAAGAAGGCGTCACCGGCGTGGGCTCGCGACAGGCCTGCCCCACGGACACCGAATACTACACAATGGAGATCACTGATACGACTGGAACCACCACCATCAAAGAGGTCATCCTGTTCGCAGGTATCCTAAACCTTGAAGACACGGAGGTGATCGGCCAGGGAATCGTGGATGGCGTGCTGCGGCGAACGGACGTGGACCCATCCGAGCAGGGCGATCAGCCAGGCTATGACATCACCGTCAGTGGTCTGCGGCTCCTCTTCGTGGGAGCGGCCGGGTACGACCGGAGCACGATCACATTGCGCCTTCCGCAGTCTGTCATTGACCTGGGCGAGACCGGACCAGTGCATTGGCCGGTTCGTCCCGGCCAGCAGGTGGAATTCCGCGTCAGTTGTGAGGCCAATCAATGCATCGTTGATTATGCCCGCGATGCCTATCTTTACTGGCGCTCGCAGTAGAGCCGCCACGAAGAGATCTTCCCGCATTAGCTCCAAACAGAAGTGTGGTAGAATCCATCATTGATTTGCTCATATTCCCACAAGGAGGCACTCATGACCCGCGTTGTGGCGGACACGACCTGCGTGCTGCCCCCCGAGATCTATCGACCACTGAACATCCCGATGATCCCCCAGGTGATTAATTTCGGCGAAGAGTCCTTCCGCGAAGGCGTCGACATCGACGCTGCCGGCTTCATGCAGCGACTTCTGACGGGCAAGGATCTTCCGAAGACCGCTGCCCCGTACCCGGGAGACTTCATCGAGGTATTCCAGGAATGTGTTCAAGCGGGCGAGAGCGTCGTATGCGTTCATCCTTCGACCGATGTCAGCGGCACAGTCCGTTCTGCAGAAATCGCCCGCCAAAGCTTTCCGGGAGCCGACATCCGTATCATCGATACGCGCAGCGTGGTCGGTCCCCTGGGCGGGATGGTGCTCGAGGCAGACAAGCTTGCGAAGCAGGGGGCAAGTGCCGATGAGGTGGAGGCGCGCGTGCGAAGCCTGATGCCGCGTGCCCGCATCTACTTCATGGTAGACACCATGGAGTTCCTGCGGCGGGGAGGACGCGTGGGCGGCGCACAGGCGCTCATCGGCACGGTGCTGCAGATCAAGCCCATTCTCACTTTCCGCAATGGACGGGTGGATCAATTCGAACGCGAACGCACCAAAAAGAAGGCGCTGGCACGCATCAAAGAGCTAATAATGAGTGAAGCGAGCCGTGAACCCGACGCGCACGTCTCGGTCATGCATGCTGGCTCGCCTCAAGAGGCAGAAGAGCTTGCAGCCGATCTCAAGCACTCATTGGGGGTTCCTGACGTCATGGTCGCCGATCTGGCGCCTGCCATCATCACGCATGCCGGACCCGGTGTGCTCGCATTCGGGTTCTTTACTCCGTCATGAGCTGAGACTATGCCTGTCAACGTTTTCACAGTGAAAACCGCGTCTCGTCAGGAGGTCGACCGGTTTGTGCGCCTTCCGTTCGCCATCTACCGGGACTGCCCGCAGTGGGTTCCACCCCTGATTGACGACACGCGACTCATGCTGAACCGGAAGCGCTATCCCTTCTACGAGCACTCCGATGCCGACTTCTTCATGGCCGAACGAGACGGGCGAGATGTGGCTCGCATAGCGGTCCTGGAGAACCGTCACTACAACCAGCACTGGGGCGCCCGAACAGCATTCTTCTACCTCTTCGACGCGTTCGATGACACCGAAGCTTCCACGGCTCTCTTTGCCCAGATCGAGTCTTGGGCAAAGGAGCGCGGCCTGACAAAAATCGTCGGAGCAAAAGGGTTTCTTCAGGGAGACGGCGTCGGCGTGCTTGTCGAAGGCTTCGAACATCACCCTGCAGTGGGGATTCCCTACAACCATGCCTACTATGGTCAGCTGATCGAGGCGGCCGGCTACCGCGGCCAGCGCGATTTCCTCTCCGCTTACCTGCGCGCGGACACGATCCTGCCAGAGCGCGTGCACCAAATCTCAGACAAGATGATGGAGCGCCGCGGCTTCTCCATCCGGACCTTTCAGAGCAAGGCCGAATTGAGGACCTGGATCCCCGCGATTGTACGGACCTACAACGAGACCTTCCTGAGTAACTGGGAATTCAACCCGGTAACCGAATCCGAGGCGAAGGTCATCGGCGATCGTCTGATGCAAATCGCAGAACCGAAGCTCATCAAGCTTGTTATGAAGGGCGATGACGTCGCTGGCTTTTTGTTCGGCTTCCCTGACGTCTCTGAAGGCATTCGTCGCGCAAACGGCCGGCTCTGGCCGTTCGGGTGGTTTTGGATTCTGCGAGATATGAAGCGCACGAAGTGGATTAATCTGAACGGAGCGGGCATCCTGGCTCCCTATCGCGGCCTGGGTGTCAACGCCATCCTATATGTCGAAATGGAGAAAACCATGCACAGCGGTGGGTTCGAACATGCCGACCTGGTGCAGATGGAAGAACACGTATTGACCGTCGAAGATACCAAGACGATGGGCGGCGAAATCTATAAGAGACACCGGATCTATGAAAAGACAATCTGAGCAAGGACTGGATCCAATAGCAGCGGACCGGCCGAAACGGATTCTCATCCTTTCTGCCGACGCGGGCTTCGGCCACAAGGCCGCGGCCAACGCAATCGCGAGCGCGGCCTGCCAACGAGAGGCGGACCGCTGCGAAGTGACCATCATCAACCCACTGGACCATCCCGATGCACCTGGCCTGCTGGTTTCTGCCCAGGATGACTATGACCAGATGATCCAGAATTCACCCGATCTCTACCGCGTTGGTTATCAGGCGTCCGACGGAGCCATCCCAGCAGTCATCGCCGAACAGGCGCTGACCGTAATGCTCTATGGCGTGCTGCGCGACATCCTGGGCGAATACGAGCCTGACGTAGTCGTGACCACCTACCCGCTGTACCAGGCGCCCCTGGCCACAGTCAATGCGTTATCGCGCCGCCACATCCCGTTCCTCACAGTGGTTACGGACCTCGTCACGGTGCACCGGATGTGGTTTCATGAGAGCGCAGAGGCATGCCTCGTGCCAACCCAGGCGGTTGCAAACAAGGCAATCGAGAGCGGCCTTGCAGCCGACCGCGTCGAAATAACCGGCCTTCCGGTCGATCCCAGGTTGGGAGGCTCGACCAATAAGGCTGACCTGCGTGCCAGGCTGGGGTGGTCGCCCGACCGGTACGTGGCCTTGTTCAGCGGCAGCAGGCGAGTGAAGAAGCTGGAGCCCGTGGCTCAGATCCTGAATCACTCCGGCCTGCCCGTGGCGTTGGCCATCGTCACGGGCGGTGACAATGAGCTGCGCGCCCGCCTGGAATCTGAAACGTGGCACCAGCCAACGCGGATCTACGGCTATGTCGATAATATGTGGGAGATGATGAAGGCTGCTGATTTCATCGTCTGCAAGGCGGGGGGGCTGATCGTATCAGAGGCACTTGCAGCAGGGCTGCCGTTATTGCTGGCGGAGGCCATTCCAGGACAGGAAACCGGCAACGCAGAGCATGTATCCAGCGGTGGCGCTGGCATCCTGATCGAGAATCCGGCTGAGGCGCTGATGCATGTCTTTCACTGGCTTGATAACGACGGCAGAGCGCTGAGCGAAACCGCAGAACGCTCCCGCGCACTAGGGCGGCCCGATGCCGCATCTCGCGTCGCAGATCGTGCATTGGAGGTTGCCAGGGGTGGCGCCAGGCCAGTCACACGCGGGCTGGCTGCCCAACTTCCGCGCCTACGCGAACTACTCGGACTCGACTCAGGCAAGGCCGCGGAGGCAGCACCCACCGGCGGTGCGTAAGCAACGCTGAAAGAGAGACCGTGGGGGGGCGAATTCCGCTCCCCATTCAATCATGTGCCGCTGGCTTGGGGTTTCCGCGCCACTCATCAACGCGCGCAAGTGCATCGAGCGCCGCGTTCTGTGCAGCGACTTGTTTGCTGGGTCCCTCCCCTTCTCCACACGGTGCATCGCCAATTGCTACTTGCACGCGGAAGGTCTTGGCGTGGTCCGGCCCATCGGCAGCCACTGTACGGTAACGAGGAGTAACTCCGAGGGCCGCCTGCGCCATCTCCTGCAGCCGGCTCTTTGGATCCTTGTCTATGACTTCAGCCCTGGCCATCGCCAGCTCTGCGTGCATCATCGGCAGCACCCAATCAGACACTGCGCTGAGGTCCTGATCAAGATACAGGGCTCCCACCAGGGCCTCGAAAGCCGCGCAAAGCGTCGCAGGCCGCTGGCGCCCGCCCGTCTCCACTTCACCGTGCCCCATCAACAGCGCCGGCCCCACATCGAGCCGGGTCGCCAGGCGAGATAGCGTCTCACGGCGCACCAGTGCTGCGCGCAATGCGGTCAGCTCGCCCTCAGGTGCGTTTGGGAAATTCTCATAAAGATAGTCGGCCAGCATGAAATCCAGTACGGCGTCTCCCAGATACTCCAGCCGCTCGTTGTCTTCCCAATCGACGTCCGCGTGCTCGTTAAGGTAAGATCGATGTGTCAAAGCAGTACGCAAGAGCGCCCGGTCCCGAAAAACAAGTCCATTGCGCTCCGTAAATAGGTCCAGGATCTCGTCCACGTTCTGCATGCCCGCGCCTCCCTCGGTTCGCTGCGAGTATAGCATAGCAGGGCGGCTTTGTCATTCGCCTTTCGCAGTGTATAATGGGACATCAGTACGGCAGCCCCAGCCCTCGCCCCGGCTGGGGTTTTTGTCGCAACCAGATAAGCCGGTGAGGAGCAGGAGCGAGCAGATGATGTTTGGCTTATTTCGTAAGTCGCCCGAGCAGGAAGCCGAGGATCAGGCCAAAATTCAGGCCAGCCTTACCAAGACACGGCAAGGTTTCTTCGGACGTGTGGGCGCGCTTTTCCAGGCCAATGAGATCACAGATGAGACGTGGGATGAGCTGGAGGAACTCCTCATTCAGGCCGATCTGGGCATCAATACGGCGATGGGTCTCGTCGAGCGACTGCGCGACCGGGTGGACCGTGATCACCTCAAGCGTGTAGAGGACGTTAAGGCCGCGTTGAAGGACGAACTTGTGCGGCTGCTGGATCACGCACCCTTTACGAATATCTCCGAGCCACGCATGCTCACCGTGGTGCTCATTGTCGGCGTGAATGGGTCGGGCAAGACCACCAGCATTGCCAAACTGGCCAAATACTATAAGGCACGTGGGAAGAGGGTCGTCCTGGCTGCGGCGGATACCTTTCGCGCGGCCGCCATCGACCAGCTCAAGATCTGGGGCGAACGCACCGGCGTCGATGTCATCGCGCAAGCCCCGGGCGCGGACCCAGGTGCGGTCGTATTTGACGCCATCCGCGCCAGCCAGGAAACGCGCACGGCCGATCTGCTTGTGATCGACACCGCCGGACGGTTACACACAAAGTTCAACCTGATGAAGGAACTCGAGAAGGTGAGAGCGGTCTGCGCAAGACAGGTCCATGATGCACCGCACGAGACGCTGCTGGTTCTGGAAGCAACCACGGGGCAAAACGCGATCAGCCAGGCCAAACACTTCAAAGAGGCGGTGCAGATCAGCGGGATCATTCTGACCAAACTCGACGGCACCGCCAAAGGCGGGATCGTCTTTGCCATTCAGCAAGAGCTGGGTGTTCCCGTACGCTTTGTAGGTACGGGTGAAAAGGCCGATGACTTTGCAGAGTTTGACCCCCATGCCTTTGTGGATGGCATCCTGGGGTAGTTGACGAGAGGACAAAGAACGCATGGAAGAGATACGCGCTCAACTTCAGTCGCTGGCTGACCAGATCGACGGGATGCGGAGGCGTCTTTGACTTAGCGGGAAAAGCCGCTGAGATAAACCGGCTGGAGGAAGAATCCGCCAGCACTGACATCTGGAATGATCCCAATCGCGCCAAGGCAGTCATGCGCGACCTGTCTGTCCTGCGCGATCAGGTACGCGTGTGGAATGATTTGACGCGCGATGTGGAAGACGGGCTTGCGCTGTTGGAATTGGCCGAAGAGGCTAACGACGAGACGTCCGCTGCCGAGGCTGCCGATCAAGCTGTTGAGCTTCGGAAGAGATTCGAATCCCTGGAATTCCAGGTTGCGATGAGTGGTCCCAATGACCGAAACGGCGCCATCCTTTCCATCCATGCGGGTGCGGGAGGCACAGAGGCACAGGATTGGGCTTCTATGCTCCTGCGCATGTATCTGCGGTGGGCCGAGCGGCGCGGCTTCGATGCGGAAATCACCGATCAGTTGGAAGGTGAAGAGGCCGGAATCAAGACCGTGACGGTCGAAGTCGCCGGGCCCTACGCCTACGGCTATCTCAAGGCCGAGCGCGGTGTGCACCGTCTCGTCCGTATCAGCCCGTTTGATTCATCCGCACGGCGCCACACTTCGTTCGCACTGGTTGAAGCTATGCCCATCTTCGACGAGGATATCGATATCGAAATCAAGCCCGACGATGTCAAGATGGACGTCTACCGCTCGGGAGGTGCAGGCGGCCAGCACATGCAGAAGAACTCAACGGCTGTGCGCATCACCCATCTTCCCACGGGCATCGTCGTTACATGCCAAAATGAGCGCAGCCAACTGCAGAACCGCGAGTCAGCCATGCGCGTCTTGCGCGGCAAGCTGTACGACATCGAACTGCAGAAGCAGGAAGAGCAGGCTGCGCGCCTGCGAGGCAAGCACGTTGAGGCCGGGTGGGGCAACCAGATCCGCTCGTACGTGCTGCAGCCCTACCAGATGGTCAAGGATCTGCGCACCGAGGCTGAGACCGGCAACACGACTGCAGTCCTGGATGGCGAAATCGACCTGTTCATCGAAGCGTGGCTGAAGGATCAGGTGGGACTCATCGATCCTGACACTCCCGCAAAGGCTTAGGCTCCCGGTGCGATACGTCAAACAGCTCACGCTCCAGGGCTACAAGACCTTTGCCTCTCGAACCGAGTTCTTGTTCGATGCGGGCGTTACGGCGGTGGTCGGCCCTAACGGCAGCGGCAAGTCAAATGTGGCCGATGCACTACGTTGGGTGCTCGGCGAGCAGAGCTTCTCCGCGCTGCGCGGAAAGCGGACCGAGGACATGATCTTCTCGGGTTCCGAACAACGCGCGCGCATGGGCATGGCGAGCGTGACGCTCGTACTGGACAACTCCTCGGGCTGGCTCCCTGTCGACTTCGGAGAAGTCGAGATAGCCCGCCGCGCTTATCGTTCCGGCGAAAATGAGTACTTCCTGAACGGCAATCGGGTTCGACTGCGCGACATCACGGAATTGCTGGGCAGCTCGGGCCTGAGCGAGCGCACTTACAGTGTCATCGGCCAGGGACTCGTCGACCAGGCGCTCTCCCAGCGACCTGAGGAACGCCGAAAACTGTTCGAGGAAGCCGCGGGCATCACGGTCCACCAGGCCAAGCGCGAGCAGGCCAGCCAGAAGCTCGCCGATGCGTCCAACAATCTGATGCGCGCTCGCGACATCATCAGCGAGTTGACGCCGCGGCTGCGCTACCTGAAGGGACAGGCACGGCGGGCCCAAGAGTACCAACAGCTGAGGACCGATCTCGAAGCTCAGCTGAGGACGTGGTATGGCTATCGCTGGCGGCAGGCATTGCTCGGCTTAACGGGCGCCAAGATCCGGGCTGAGGATGCCGCCAATGCCTCCCGGGAAGAGACCGCTGAGCTCAACGTGCTGCTGGACCAAGTCGCGATGCGCCGCGAAGAGCGAGGACGGCTGCGCGATCAACTCAGCGAGTGGCATCGCACCTCAAGCACCCTGCACCGGCAGGCGGAGAGCGTGCAGCGCGAGCTTGCCGTTCGGAGCGAGCAGATCCGGCTTTGGCGCGAGCAGGCAGACGATCTGGAGCGAGAGATCACCTATCTGCGGGCAGCCCTGGACGATGGTGACGAACGGCTGCAGGCTGCCAGGGCAGAACTCTCCGAGGCCCAGCGCGAACATGCGACGCACGCCCGTCGCGTCGATGAGGCGCAGCGCCAGCTCCAGACTCGTGAGCGCGAACGCGCCGCGCAGTCGAGAGTCCTCGCACAAGCGCAAGACAGCACACTCAACATCAGGACTCAGATCGCCGAGCGGCGCTCGCGTCTGGCCCAGCTTGCCGATAGGCGCTCAGAGCTTGCAGATAGCGACGGTGAGCAGGCAGCCGGAGCCAAGGCTGCGCGGGACCAACTGGCACAACTCGAAGCCCAACTGGATTCCCTGCACGCCAGGGCGGACGAATTCACCCGTAGCCTCTCCGCGATCGATCACGACCGGCAGCTCAAGGGGCAGGCCCTCACCCTTGCCCAGGACTCCGAACGCCAGGCCCAGGAACGACTGAATGCCGCACAGCGCGTGGTTGCCCGGTTGCAGGACCAGCTCGATCTGCTGGAACGGTTGCACAATGAGGGGGCAGGCCTGAGCGGCGGCGTGCGTGCGGTAATGTCAGCGTCACGCGTGGAGGGTTCCAGCAAAAACCAGTCCGGGCAGAGCAAGGGCCAAGCCGGAGGATCCACCGGCGAGGGCCAGCCACTCGGCGGCATTCTGGGTACTTTGGGCGAGCTCATCCAGGTTGCCCCAGAATACGAGCGAGCGCTGGATGCCGCTCTGGGGGG
>CAYLZG010000007.1:40001-47961 GCA_964387985.1 uncultured Anaerolineales bacterium
TTGTGAACGGCTGGGATGATGCCAAAGCTGCCGTAGAGTTTCTCAAGCGAAACCAGGCAGGTCGCGCAACCTTCCTGCCCCTTGATACGCTGCGTCCCGGACGCGCCTCCGACGTTCCCAAGGGTCTGGGTGTCGTAGGCCTGGCCAGCCAGATCGTACATTTCGACCCCGCGATTCGCCCTGCAGTCGAGCTGGCACTCAATCGCACGGTCGTTGTCGCAGATCTGGCAACTGCTCGCAAGCTGGTGGACCGGAGTGGGGGCGCGACGCTGGTCACCCTGGACGGCGAGATCGTGCGCCCTTCCGGAAGCGTTACCGGCGGCAGCGACAGAGGACAACGCGATGGCGGCCTTCTAACTCGGGCAAGACAGCTGCGGGAATTGCCTGACCAGATCAAAGCTGCTGCAGTAGCCGCGGCCGAGAACGAGAAAGCGGTTGAGGGTGTGCGGCAGGCCCAGCGAGAAGCGCGGGCAGCGCTCGATGTTCTTCGGGCCCAGCGCGAGGAACTCAGCGCCAGCCAGGCACACCTCACTGCCGAATTGTCGAAGGCCCAGCTGTCTGCAGAGCGTGCCGGGCAGACGGTCACATGGCACGAGGAGCGGCGCAAGGGCCTGGCTCGCGAGTTCGAAGATCTCAATCGTCGCGAGAAAGAACTGGCAACCTCTGTCTCCGATCTCACCGCACAGTTGGAGCAGCGTGAGTCGGCAGTGGAAGCTGCACGAACGCGGCTCAACGAGTTGACCGCCGATGAATTCCTTGCAGAACTGGCGCGAATCAGGGCGGAAGCGGCTGTCAGCGCCGGACAGTTGCGCAGCCGCGAAGATCGCGTGCGCGAACTGGCTCAAGCGAGGACCTCGCGCGAGCAGGAAATGACCGCAAAGATATCCCGGAAAGACTTGCTTGCGGCACAGCAGGCTGAGGCGGGCCAGGCAATCGACGCTCAGTCGACGGTTGCACAAAGCCTGGCCGCAGAGATTGCAGCGCTGGCCGGCCGGATCGAGCCGGCTGAGGCTCGTCTTGCCGAGCTTGAGGCTCAGGCCCGCCAATCCGAGACACAGGAGAGGGCGCTACGCGAGCAACTCCGTCTTGCCCAGGCCCGCCAGAACCAGGCAGATCTTGCAGCACAACGCGCACAGGACGAAGTCGTGCACCTTCGCGGCGAGATAGAGAAGGACCTGGGGCTGGTCGAGCTGACCCACTTCGTCGATGAAGCGGGCGCAACAGGTCAACCACTCTCCGAAGAACTGGTCGACACCCAGCCGCCCCTCCCTCTCAACGGGATGGTCACCCGGCTTCCTGTTGTGGAGGAACTACCCGAGGGGCTGGACGCGGACGTGCGCCATCTGCGTGCGCAGATCGCACGGCTTGGACCCGTCAATCTCGATGCTCTTGCCGAATACCACGAGGTCGAAACCCGCTACGACTTCCTCATCACGCAGTCCGATGATCTCGAGCGCGCGGTCGCCACGCTTCAGGAAGTCATCGCGGAGCTCGATCGCGTGATGGAGCGGGAGTTCGTCGCAACCTTCAGGGCGGTAGCTGCGAGATTCAAGGATGAATTCGTCAACCTCTTCGGCGGCGGCTCAGCCAAGCTGGTGATGACCGACCCAGAGAGCCCCACCAGCACCGGAATCGAAATCATTGCACGGCCGCCCGGCAAGCGCGAACAGGGCCTTGCCCTTCTCTCTGGCGGTGAGCGAGCGCTGACCGCGGCCGCGCTGATTTTCAGCATCCTCAAGACCCGGCCAACGCCTTTCTGCGTGCTGGATGAGGTGGACGCGGCCCTGGATGAGGCAAATGTCGGACGTTTTCGAGACGCCATCAAGGCGCTCAGCCACGAGACTCAGTTCATCCTGGTGACCCACAACCGCGGCACGATCGAGGCAGCCGACACAATCTATGGCATCTCCATGGGCAGTGACCACACCTCGACCACCCTGTCGCTCAAGCTTGAAGGGAAGGACCTGGTTCCTGTAACGGCGGTTGAGGCATGAGTGGGCCCGCGGCCGACGCACACCCGGCGACTCAACAGGCTGCTGCAGCTCGCACTCAGCCAAAGCTCGGCCTCTATGCCATGGCATTGGGGACAGTAACGTTGTGGGGCGCCAGCTTCCCCCTAACCAAGGCTGCGCTCGACTACACGGGTCCCACAGCCATTGCATTTCTTCGCTGGATAATCTCCTCCCTCTTCCTGGTCGGATGGTTGGCACTGGCAGGCCGGAGAGCTCCCGCGCCTGGCCTGAAAGCAATGAAGGAACTCCTCGCCGCACGGTGGCGTACGGTGGCTTGGGTTGCCCTGACCGGGATCACGCTGTTCTACTTTCTCGAGAACCTCGCCCTACGCTACACGACTGCAACGAACGCCGGTGTGCTGTCCAATCTGACATCGGTGTTCATGGTACTCATCGGCGCGGTCCTGCTGCGCGAACGCCTTTCGCGCGTCGAGTGGCTGGCACTGGTTGCCGCTTTTTCGGGTTCGGTGCTGGTCAGCCAGGGCGCCGGCCACCTATCCCTCCGGGGCCCAGGCTTTATTGGTGATGCGCTCATGATCGTGGCCACCTTGTTCGGCGCGATCTACAGCATCGGTGGCAAAGGTCTTTCCGAGCGCTACCCGGCGACGGTTGTCACCACGGCCGTGTCCACAGCAGGCGCACTGTTTCTGCTGCCGCTGGCCCTGATCGAAGGGCTCCGCTTTGACCTGCCGCTCGCAGCCTGGGGTGCAATCGTGCTTCTCGGCATCGGTGCGGGCGCGCTCGCCAACCTGTGGTGGCTCGCGCTGTTGGCCAAAACTACGGCCTCACGTGCGGCCCTGGCGCTCTTTCTCATCCCGGTAATCTCAGCGACTCTGTCAGTGACATTTCTGCGCGAGCCACTGACCCCGCTGCTGGTGCTTGGATCGGTGCTGGTCCTGGCAGGTGTGATGTTGGTCCAGAGCCGCAAGTCATGACAGAAATGCAGGATCCGGAAGAAATCTGGCGGGAATCACTCAGCAAGGCGCCTCCGCCGCTTGAGGAACATCCTCCCACAATCCAACGTGCTGAGGCCTGGCCGTATCCGGACCTGCGGCGGCTCTGGGTGCGCCTGGAGACGAGCCCCTTCGCCGCATTCCCCAATCTCGAGCTGATCCTGACGGATGCCGAAGAACGGGTCGTCGGCAGCATGTTCATTGTTGAGGTGCGGGATGCGTACCAGTCACTCACGCTGCACCTGCGTCAGGAGCCGCGACCCGGTGAACGTTATCGCCTGACCATCGTGCTCTCACGCAATGAAGATGTGCTTGACACGCAGGCGCTTGACTTCGATCTGGTTTTCCGTGACCCCAAGGGAGGAAGACAATGAGCCCATCCGATGCGCAGATCCGCCAGATAATGGAGACGGCCTCCACAATCGCCATCGTCGGTCTCTCTGACAGGCCCGATCGCGACAGCTACCAAGTAGCTGAGTATCTTCAGGCTCACGGCTACCGTGTCATTCCTGTCAACCCCACTGTTGACGCGGTGCTCGGCGAGCAGAGCTATGCGCGCGTGGCAGACATACCTGAAATGATCGACATCGTAGATGTGTTTCGCAGGCCGGATTCAGCGGTGGAAGTGGTTGCAGACGCAATCGAGGCAGGTGCGCGCGTCGTGTGGATGCAACTTGGCGTGGTCAATCAGGAGGCTGCGAGGATGGCCGAGGCTGCCGGGCTGCAAGTAGTGATGGATCGCTGCATAAAGATAGAGCACCGCCGGCTGCTGGGACAAGACCCACCAGCGTAGGTGCTCTTCTTGGTTCAGGCGTGTTGCCGGGCTACGGGCGTATGATCACAGGCATGCCGATGTACGCCATATCATACAGCATCTTGGCGTGTGTGTTGTTCAACATGACACAACCATATGTGATCGGCATGCCAACGTTACCACTCCAGATCTGAACGCCGGTGCTCGCGTTCCAGGGCAGGCCGTGAATTCCGTTCTCGCTCGAGCCCGCCCAATAGATGCCAAGCCAATAAGGCATCCAGATGTTCCAACGTGAGCCGTAGGCCTTTTCCATCTTGGATTGGACCTTGAATGTGCCGACCTTCGTACCCGCCCCCCTACGGCCGGTAGAGCAGGTCCACTTCGCGATGACGGTTGTGCCGCTATACAGCCAACAACGCTGCTCGGAGATGCTGGCAACGAACTTCGTCGCCTTCCCCTTGGGAGCCGTAGTCGTCGTGCCGCTGCTGCTACTGCCGCTGCTGCCCTTGGCCGGAATCTTGAGACGCATGCCCACATGGATCAGGTCCGCGCTTGCGAGATCATTGCTTGCCACTAACGCATCTACAGATACGCCGTACAGGCGGGCGATCTGTGAGAGTGTCTCGCCGGCTTGCACTGTGTGGGTCTTGGGAACTGATGGCTTGGCCGTGGGTTGGGCCGTTGGGGACTTCGTCGCCGTGGGCACGGCCGACGGCGAAGGCTCGGGTGTAGGTTGGGCCGTTGGCGAGGCCTCAGCCGCTGGTTGAGCGGGAACGGGACTGGTCTCTGTGGGCTGAGGTGTGGGCGCTGGCGTCTCAGTTGTGGCAGACGGAATCCTCGGGATCACGAGCCTCTGACCTGCCCAGATGATGTCAGGATTGCGGAGATCGTTGGCCTGCTGCAGGGCAGCCATGCTCACGCCAAACTTCCGGGCAATTGCCGCCAGCGTATCGCCGCGCTGCACCGTGTACTTGGTATCTTGTCCCGTGCCAGGCATGCCGCTCGCCTGAGGAGCAGGCGTGCTCACACTGCCAGCCGGGATGGTCAGGCGCTGGCCGACAAATATCGTGTCGGAGTTGGCCAGGCCATTTGCCTGCACCAGTACACTGGCTGTGACGCCATATCGTGCTGCAATGTCGGTCAGTCGGTCGCCCGGTTGAACCACGTACACGGTACCGTCTCCGAGCGGAAGGGCAGAAACGAGTCCGGTCTGTGAAGCCAGCACAATCATGCACCCCAACAACAGCGCCAAACCGAACATAGTCCTCGGTTGCTTTCTTGCAGCCATAGAATCCCTCACAGCGATGTTTGCACGAAGCATGTCAACAGGTTGTCCGGCCATCAGCATAACCCAAGTCACACGACCTGTCAAGATTGCAAATATGATTAATTTGTCGTATAATCGATCCACTTATGGCAGCGAGATTCAATGGAGAGCAAAATGCCTGATGAGCCCGGACGCCCGGAACGAGCACTCATGCGCGTTGCACTGGGGACCTTTGCCGTAGCTGCTCTGCTGGTATTGGGTAGCTTCTTGTGGGGCGGGATTTCCGAAAGTACAGCCGCGGCGCCTGTTCTGCAGGTCGAAGACACGCCTACAGCTACGCCCTGCATCTGCAGCGCGGATGCATACGAGCCGGATGACATCCAGCCTCAAGCCAAGCCACTGCTGCCGGGCGAACCAGCGCAGCAGCACTCGTTTCACCTCGCAGGCAATGTAGACTGGTATCGCATTGACGACGTACGTCCTGGGCAGACATGCCACGTGTCAACCTTCGATCTGAGTGGCGATATCGACCCATTCATGATCCTCTACGATAAGCAGGGAGTGATCATCAAGTCAAATGATGATCGAGATGAAACATTGTGCTCTGTTGATCTGGAGTATTGCGGATCCGAGATCACCTGGGAGTCAACGATCGACCATCAATGTCCGTGCTACCTGTTCGTTCGTACGCTCAGCTACTCTGCCTGCAATTGCCCGATGTACAAGATCCAGGTAATACGCTTTGGCCGCTACCTGCCGCTGGTGGTGTTCCAGCCGACACCGACATTCACACCGACGCCTACCGCTACGCCGACCAACACCAGCACGCCGACGCCGACTGCTACTAATACCCCAACGCCGACCAACACTCCCACAGCGACGCCGACGCCAACTTACGGACCATCGCCGACACCCACGGCTACGCCGCGCGACACCGGCATGCGTTACCCGCAGGCAGTGGCGGTAGACAGCGCGAACCACCGAGTCTTCGTTGCGAGCCGCGACAATGACCGCGTCTACCAGCTCGACGGCATGAGCCTGGAGGTGCTTAAGAGCGTGGTGGTGCCCGACCAACCATGGGGCATCGCCTACTATGCGCCGGAGAACAAAGTGTATGTAGGTAGTTGGAGCACGGGAACAGTGACGGTGCTCGATGCTGATACGCTGGTCCAGATCAAGACCATTCCCGTCGGGCCGAATCCGACCTGGGTTGAGGCTGCCGGCAACCGCATCCACCTGATCGCCTATGGCACCAACAGCCTTGTGGTCATTGACCCCGCGACCGATACGGTCGTCAGAAGCCAACGCCTGAGCCGCACCGTAGGCGCCTGGGGTCTGGCATACAACCCGAGCAGGGGGGTGACCTATATCGGCAGCCGGGACTCGAAAACCATCACTGTGCTGGACAGCACATACACGGAACGTTGGGTGGTCTCGTCCGGGCTGAGCACACAGTGCGAACCGTTCGAGTTGGACTTCAACCCGGTACTAAACAGGTTGTATACGGTGTGCGATGTCGAAGGGCAGCTGAACGACAGGGTGATCGTTCACGAGTCCATCAGCGAAGGATTGGTGGCTCTGGCAGAGATCACTGTTGGAAGCGCAGGGCCGGATCTACCCCAAGGTGAGGACGGTCGTGGTGGCATCGCAGTCAATCCAGCAACAGGCAGCCTGTTCGTCAGCAACGCCCACAACGACACGGTCAGCATCGTCGATGGTGCGACCTATCAAGTGCTGGACACGGTCGGCGTGGGGAACAGTCCCTTCGGCCTTGCGATCGATACTCAGACCAAGCGCATTTTCGTCGCTAACCGGCTGAGCAACGACGTATCGGCGATCATGGATCCCAAGTAAGCCTGGGAGTGTGCACTGCTGGTGGCGCTATCTGCGTGCCTCCAGCAGTGTGCGCCTCGCGTCGTCATTCTGCATCAGCCGCTACCCTACTGGCGCTGCTTCAACAACCCGCGGACAAATGCAATCTCGTCATCATTCACCGTGTGTCCCATGTTCGGATATAACCTGAGCGTGACATCCGCACCGAGGCGCCTGAAAACAGATGCCGATTCGACGACCCGCTCCCTGGAGATGTGAGGATCGAGGTCACTGCAAGCGAGGAAAACGGGAGCGCCATCCATCGTGCCAGCATAATCTCGTGGACTGCCGTCCGGACCGATCAAGCCCCCGCTCAGGCCGATTACTCCGCCGTAGCGTTGTGCATGGCGTGCGGCATACTCCAGGACGAGGCAAGCCCCCTGGGAAAAGCCGAGAAGGTAGGTGGATGCCAGGGGAACGCCAGCCTCAGCGACCCTCGCGATCATCTCACCAACGCGTTTCAGAGCAGATGAAAGCCAGGGCTCGTTGCTCTCCAGCGGAGCGGTAAATGGGCGTGGATACCAGGTGTTGTGCGCCGCTTGCGGAGCAAGGAAGGCCACACCGTCTGACCGAATCAGGGGCGCAAGCGAGAGCATACTCTCTGCTGTCGCACCTCGCCCGTGCACCATGATTACCGCAGCGTCCGCTGTCGCCAGCGGAGCACCATGCTTAAGAACCGGTTGTTCGTCGTGCAGTTGCCTTGCCATATACACATCTCGCATCCAGATAAGAGAGGCCATAGAGAATCCGTTATGACCTCGCGGGCGTGACGATCGCCGTATACTGCCGTAGCCAGGCATATCTCGGACCTGACACTTGCTTTGGCCTGAGGTGCGACCTGCGCTACAATTATGGCATGCGCTTGGCCGATCCATCCAACCCCGCCACCTGGCTCATCGCCAGCTTCCTGGCGATCGTCGTCGCGACGAACCTTGCCTGGCTGGCAATGCGGCACCGCTCCCGACCGGACGGACTTCGTCAGGGGCCACTGGCCATCTTGGGCTGGCTGGCCCTGGCGTTCTTCTACCTGCTGCTCCCCTATCTCGCAATACGAGAAGGTGTCCTGTCGCCGTACACCCTTGGGCTGTCGGAAATCGACTGG
>CAYLZG010000007.1:47971-63432 GCA_964387985.1 uncultured Anaerolineales bacterium
GGCCTGCCACCCTGTCCGATGGGATAGCGCTCTCTGGAATCATCGTGGGAGGGTCGATATTCGGCTGGCTGATCTATCGCCGATCGTTGCCCGAAGGTCCGCTCCCGCGTGGCACGGCACGACTGATTCCAGCGTTACGTGCTCCCGCCGATGCCATGCTTCACCAGTGGCATTGGGCGTTCTATCGCGCGGCTATGACAGAATGGTTGGTGCTCGACCCTCACTCTGCGGCCGGGGTCCCGCCGCTGGGACGCGTGCGCGACGCACTCCAGGGCGAACCCCTTTACTGGGGCGCCTGTTTGGGATTGGCGATGATCATCCTCGAAATGGTGCTGGATCCCTTCACCCGATCGATGCTGCGCCGGCCTGGCGATGGGCATGCGCTCATCCGGAGGGCGACCCTTGCCGTGGCCACCACCTGCCTTTTTGTTCTAACCCGCAATCTCTGGCTGTGCATTATTGTCCACATTGCGGTCGAGACGCTTGTGGCAGGATGGTTCCCACTGCGTATCCCACCAACGCCTGTCCGCGAAGACTAAACAAAAAGGGCCCGGCTTGTCGATTAGCCAGGGCCCTCATCCTGCCGTGAACAGGGATCAGGGGAGTACGAGCGCGAGCACCACAAGTATGGCGATGATGGAAACCGCGACAATGCCCAGACGGCGCAAATCCTGCCGGACATACGTGTAGTCGCCGGTCATACCCGTCCCCCCGCGTGCATAGGAGCCGCCAGCGCCAAGGGAAGTACGAGGCATCGCACCTGCGCTGCGTGCAGCCTGGGGGCCATTGGCGCCGGCTGCGCCTGTCGCTCGGCCACCCGACGCCGGCGCCTGGGCAGTGGCCTGAGGGCTGGATTCAGCCTTTGATGGCTTGCCGTCACCGTACATGCGGGGATCCGATGCGCGCGGCACACGCCTGGACTGAGCCTTTTTCTGCTTTGCCATTCGCGATAACCTCTTGCCAAGATAGATATCAAACCAATCTATTATAGCCGCGCCGCCTGGGCCCGTCAATTTCCGTGCGAACTCATATTTCGCTTCAGCACCTTCCCAAGGATGGCGTCGAGCAGCCGGGTCACTTCCTGGATGCCCAGCAATCGCAGCACACCGAGATAGAACGCGCCGCCCAGCCCGCCTCCAAGGATGACGATGATCAGCGCGCCCACCTTGCCTTGAGGTATGGCGGGCGCCATGCCGTGAACCAGAAGCGATACGCCGGCTCCCATGATCAGGGCCGCACCTCCTGCCGCCCACAGCGTGCGCAGGACGTTCTGTCGATGGAGCCGCCCGACGCTGCGCAGCAGCAGGATGCTCATGATGATCGCATGGCCGGCCTGTTTTGCTGAGTCTGCCAGGACCAGTCCGAGGAACCCCAATGGCCCCTTGAGAAAAAGCGCTGCCACGAAGTAGAATCCGACCGAGACAACTCCCACGGCTGCCGGCGTTCGGGTGTTTTGGCGCGCATAGAACGTGTAGTTCAGCAGAAAATCGACGCCTGCGAAGGGCAGACCGATGAGATAGTAGCGTAGGACGCGCGCCGTCATCACGGTGTCCGCGAGCGAGAAATCACCGTGCTGAAACAGCAGCCGGATTACCGGCTCGGCGAGCACCCATAAGCCAACTGTGGCCGGAACCAGCAGCACCAATACCAGGCGCAGCCCTCTGCCGAAGATTTCACGAAAGCCATCCCAGTCCTCCTCGGCTGCGAAGTGAGAGAGGCTCGGGAGAGCCGCCAACGACACGGCAACCGGCACGAGACCGAGCGGCAACTGGATCAGGGTGGTGGCAAAGCCCATCCAGCTCACGCTCTGTTCCCCTGCTGCCGATGCCCAGCGACCGTCAACGATGATCTGGAATTGGGTGACGATCAGCCCCAACGCGATGGGAACGTAGAGCCGTCCGATACGCCTCACGGCAGGATGTCCCCAGGTTTTGCCCAGCCGGATTCGGAGATCACGCAGCCCGGGCGCGGTAACGGCCAGCTGCATCAGGCTGCCAGCCACGATTCCCAGTGGCAGCACGTAGATGTCGATGGACCGGGCGAGCAACGGGGTCAGGATCACGATGCCCAGGTTGAATACGGCCCCGCTGATTGCGGTGTAACTGAACCTTCGCAACGCGTACAGCAAGCCGGTGGCGCCTCCGGTCAGTCCAAACAAGAGCACTGCGGGTGCAATCAGCCGCAGGCAGTTCTCTAAGACCTTCTGAAGCTCTGGATTCTCGAAATCACCCAGCAATCCTGCCAACGGGCCCGCAAAGGCCTCGATCAGGAGCACTGTGACGCCCATGGCGAGGGCAATGAGACTGAAAACTGCGCTGGCCACCCTGGCTAGTTCATCGCGCCGGTCGGACCGGCTGTACTCGCTGAATACAGGAACGAGCGCCGCGCTCAACATGCCGCCGACCAGCAAGTCGTAGACCATGGTGGGCACGCGGGCAGCCAGGCGAAATGCATCCAGGTGTCCGCTGGCGCCGAAGAACCCGGAGATCACGGCCTCGCGCGCGAGACCGATGACTCTGCTGGCAATGTTGCCCAAGCCAAGGATGCCCGCAGAACGCGCCAGGCCGCCACTCGCGGTGCTGCGGCTGTGCTGCGTGCTCTCCAGGGCTGACGGGCTCATGCTTGTATCCTGTCGAGGCCTCTATGCCGGTTCGGACAAAGAGCGAATGCGTTGAATGATCAGCGTGGTGGACCTGTCGGGCACATAAGGCAGGTAGGCCACCCTGCCCCCGTAGGCCTCGACGACCGCGGCCTCTGGTGGATAGGGTCCGCCGGGTCTGCCCCAATCTCCTCCCTTCACGTAGATGGTGGGACGCAGTGCCCCGACCAGCCCGGTGGCGGTCAGATCGTCGAAGATCACAACCACATCTACGCACCCCAATGCAGCCAGCAGTTCCGCGCGGTCGGCCTGGGGCACCAGGGGCCGGCCGGGCTTGCGAGCCGCACACGACGCATCGCTGTTCAGACCGACGATCAGGATGTCGCCCAGGCCGCGTGCCGCCTGAAGGTAGCGCACATGCCCAACGTGCAGCAGGTCAAAATGCCCGTTCGTGAATACCACCACGCCGGACTGCCCGTGCCGCCATGTAACCGCTTCATCAAGGCTCAATACGAGACCCAATGGACTTCTCCTTCAGCACAGCCAGCACAAACCTGGGCAGTGCAAGCTGACGCCTCCACCGCCACGGCTGAACGATGAGGCGGTAGAGCCATTCAAGATTCAGCCGCTGCAGCCATCGCGGCGCGCGCTTCTGAGCACCGACGAGAAAGTCGAGCGATCCGCCGACGCCCATCATCGCCGGTATGCCGAGCGCGGCTGCATGCTTCGAGATCCACAGATCCTGCTTTGGGGCGCCATAAGCAACAAACAAGACATCGGGACGGGCAGAGGCGACACGTGCCAGAATCTCGGGTGCATCCGCATCGGATGGGGAACCGGCATAGGCGCCAACGACCTGAAGGCCGGGAAAAAGCTCAACGAGCCGCGCTCCCGCGCGCTCTGCCACCCCCGGCGCTGCACCCAGCAAAAACAGGCGCCACCCCTGCTCGGCTGCCCGACTGGCGATCAGTGGTACACCATCAGAGCCAGTCACGCGCTCCGGCAGCCGGCGCCCCAGGCGCCTGGCTGCCCACAGCAGCCCAACTCCGTCGGGGATGCACAGATCGGCTGCTTCCAACACCGCAGCGAAGGGTGGATTGCGGCGCGCCTCCATGACGAACTCAGGATTCGCCGTGCATATCTGATGCGGGCCACCCTCCCGAATCCATGCGCCGATACGATCGATCATGTCATCACAGGTGATGGCATCGACGCGAACGCCCAGGATGCGAACAGACTCCCGTTTCACTTCTCTGCCACGCTCTCCAGGACGGCCAGCGTCTCGCGCGCACATTTCTCCCACGAGAATCGCTTGACGTTCTCCAGGCCCCGGCGCGCGAGCTCGGCGCGCAATGATGCATCGGTAACCAGGCGATACATTGCGTCCGCGATCGCATCGACGTCGAGCGGATCGACCAGTAACGCAGCATCGCCAGCGACCTCAGGTAGTGAAGATGTATTTGAAGTGATGACCGGCACGCCGCAACCTCCCGCTTCGAGAACAGGGATGCCGAACCCTTCGTAAAGCGACGGAAAGACAAACGCCTCTGCGCCGCTCAGAAGTGCGCCAAGGTCCGCATCTGCCACGTAACCCGGGAAGATCACGCGGCCTTGCAGCCCAGCATGCGCCACCTGGCGAAACAGCGTCTCGTACAGCCAACCCTGCTTTCCTGCCAGAACCAGCTGCAAGTCAGCCAGATCCGGAAGGCCGCAGATGCGCTCAAAGGCCTGGACGACACGTTCAAGATTCTTGCGGGGCTGGAGCGTGCCAACATACAGCAGATATCGCCCCACCAGGCCGTAGCGCGCTCGGATCTCGTCCAGGCGAGAAAGATCGGTGACCCGGTTCAACCTCGCATCCCTTCCCAGGTAGACGACATGGATCTTCTGAGGTGCAGCATCATAGAAGCGAATGAGATCTGATCTCGTGGCCTCTGAGTCTGCCAGGACCGCGGTCGCCCGGTGTGCGTTCCAACGCGTCGACCAGTCCAGATAACGCCGGGCATGAGACGTATGCGCTTCAGGGTAGTGCAGATAGCCCAGATCGTGGACTGTTACGATGCTGCGCCGCGGATGAAACACCGGCAGAACGTGCGCTGGTATGAACAGCACGTCAGGCTCGTGGATCAGCGTCTCCAAACTCAAGCGACTGTGCGTCCACAATCGCGGGAATGGGATCGAGCGAATCTCAACGTGTGCAGGTGCAACACCCGACCACAACAGACCGGCCGGCAGAGCGCCGTTCGTGTAGAGTCGAAACTGATGCTGTCGCCCCAACCGTAGCAGCTCGCGTATGACGTGCACCGAGTATATCTCGGTCCCCGTCCGGTGTCGGACCGCAGCGCGACTGGCGTCGATCCCGATCAGCATGTGCCAATTATAACACGGACTGGATTTGTTCGTAGGTGAGAGGACCTGGACGCAGAATGCGAGGCACTGGACCGGTGACATCGACAACTGTGGAAGCAGTGCCACCGGGGCACCTGCCGCCATCGAGAATCATCGCAACCGCACCACCCAATTGCGCGGCAGCCTGCTCGGCTGTGACCGGCGACGGTGCACCCGACAGGTTCGCGCTGGTGGTTGCCAGCGGCGCGGCCACAGCACGAATCAAGGACCGTGCCAGCGCAAGGTCTGGAATCCGGACCGCCACAGTGTCCCCGCCGGCTGTTACCGCGAGGGGCACTCGTTCGGCCTTGGGCACGACCAGGGTGAGCGGACCTGGCCAGAACCGTTCGGCCAGCCTGAAGCAAGTGGAAGATAGTTTTGCCGCCACCAGCGCGAGATCCCCAATATCGGCCAGCAGAATGGGGATGGCCTTGTCAAGTGCCCGGACCTTTGCAACATAGAGCCTGGCAACGGCCGCATCGTCCCAGCACAGTGCGCCGACACCGTAGACTGTGTCAGTGGGAAAGGCAACAAGTTCGCCTGCACGAAGCAGAGCGACAGCGCGATCAAACCCCTCTGCCGGAGAGAATATAGCGCTCGATGACATCAACCAACCCATCTTCAGTCACCGAAGGCGCCACCACGTCGGCGACTGCAAGCGCTTCGGGTGACGCGTTGGCCATGGCTACGCCCAGGCCGGCCCACTCGATCATGGAGCAATCGTTGCCCGAATCGCCCACCGCAATCGTGCCGTTCTGGGGCACACCATAGTGCTGCGCAAGGAAGCGCAGACCATGTCCCTTTGACGCCTCGGTGGAATGCACTTCCACGAACATATCATGAGAGCGAACGGCAGAGAGCCTCCCGCTGAAGCGCGAACTGAGTTCATCGCGGAAAGCGGCGTTGGTCGCGGGGTCGCCGATGAAAAGTCCCTTCAGCGGCTGGCTGCCCAGTGCGGCGAATATGTTCCACATTTGGGGATAGCTGTTGACAAACTCGATCTCCATCCCGAACCACTTCTCATAGAACGATGCAGGCCGGTCCCTGGGAACCACATACATCCGCTCCTCGCCGTAGAGGTTCAGCTCAAGTCCTCGCTCCTCAGCCATCGCCAGGATCTCCCGCATGGCATCAGCCGGAGCCGGCTCCACGAAGAGCGGGCGTTTCTCGCCAGAAATTTCCCGGACCATTGCCCCTTGAAAACAGATCACCGGCGCATCAAGGCCCAGGGCGTGGGCCAGGTGCGCAGCCGAATCGTACGGGCGGCCGGTGGCCAGCACCAGTATCGCACCGCGAGCGCGAGCCGCAGCGATTGCCTGGCGCACCTGCTCCGTCGGCAGCTGCCCATCGATGGCCGCTGTTCCGTCATAATCAAAGGCAAGCAGCTTGTACAAGAGAATCCTTCTGTCAGAGCCGGACTCAGACGGTGATGGCCACAATCCGATCCAGGCCAGTATAATCGACGAGGACGTTGCAGGCGGAGCCGGGCAGAAACTCGTTCACCACCGCGCGCATCGTCGCGCCCTGGTCTGCGCCGATTTCCAGGAAGACGACTGCGCCGGGCTTCAGCTTCGCCCGTCCATGCGGGCTGGCGAGGCTGCTGACAAGGCCTCGCAGCACGTCACAGCCATCCTCGCCACCGTCCAGCGCCAGGACAGGCTCAAAGTCCCGCACCTGGGCAGGAAGGCCCGTTAGGTCCGCAGTTGCGATATAGGGCAGATTGGCGACAACGACATCCACCGGCTCTGGGAGGCAATCCATGAGATGTCCTGGCAGCAGATGCACCTGCTCTGCTACACCGTAGCGCCAGATGTTCTTCTCTGCCACCTCGATGCACGCTTGCGATACATCCGTCGCATAGATGGTCGCTTCGGGTTCATTGACTGCCAGCGCGATGGCGATTGCGCCGCTGCCCGTGCCGATATCTGCAGCAACGGGGCGCTGTCCCTCTCGGACAAGCCGCTGCAGATGAGCCAGCGCCCGCTCGACAAGCAGCTCAGTCTCCGGCCGGGGTATGAGCACCCGATTATCGACGGTTATGTCGAGCCCATAGAACGGTTTGTATCCCACCAGATACGCCACCGGTTCATGGCACATGCGCCGGCGCACGAGATCCTCGTACCGGGAGATCTCCTCCTCGGCCAGCTGGCGGTTGGGATGTGCGTACAGCCAGGCCTTGTTCACTCCCAACACCGATGAAAGCAGGACCGCGGCATCGAGCTGTGCTGTCGCGATTTCGACCTCGCGCAGGCGCCGCGTTGCCGCCAGCAAGGCCCTCCCCACGTCGCTGGAGCGATCCAGTGACCACAGTATCTGAAAGCGCTTCTCCTCGGCACACGAGCTGGCGCGCTGGGCCGCGGCGCCGGATACAAGCTCGCCAGCATCATTGCCGTGAACACCCCCCCGGCGGGGCGCCTCCGAGACAGATTTCATCTTCACTTCAGTGTCTCATTCCTCGCCAATAGCTTCCAGCCGTTCCGTCTGATCTGTCGTCGCCAACTCATCAATGAAGTCGTCCAGATCACCATCCAGGAACCCGATGAGGTTGTACGTCGTTTTGCCGATGCGATGATCGGTCACCCGGTTCTGCGGGAAGTTGTAGGTGCGAATCTTCTCGCTTCGCTCCCCGCTTCCCACCTGGCTGCGTCGCGTCTCGCTGCGTTCATTTGCCAACCGCTCTTGCTCCATCTGGTAGAGCCGCGCGCGGAGGATGGCCATGGCCTTGGTTCGATTCTGAAGCTGCGACTTTTCATCCTGGCAGCTCACAACCAATCCCGTAGGCAAATGGGTCACGCGAATGGCTGAGTCAGTCGTGTTGACGCTCTGGCCGCCCGGTCCCGTGGCGCGAAAGACATCTATGCGCACATCTTGCGCCGCAATCTGCACCTCGACTTCATCGACCTCGGGCAGCACCGCGACGGTGGCTGTAGAGGTGTGGATGCGGCCCTGCGCTTCAGTCACCGGTACGCGCTGCACCCGGTGGACGCCACTTTCAAATTTGAGCCGCGAATACGTGCCGCGTCCCCTCACCTGGAAGATGACTTCCTTGAAGCCGCCGATGCCGGTCTCTGACTGGCTCATGACTTCCGTCCTGAATCCGTGTCGTTCTGCCCACCGCGCGTACATGCGAAGGAGGTCACCGGCAAAGAGAGCAGCCTCGCCACCCCCCGTGCCTGCCCGAATCTCGACGATGACGTTCTTCTCGTCGGCCGGGTCCTTCGGCAGCAGCAGCAGGCGCAGGCGCTCCTCGCGGGCGGCCTGTTCCGCGACCAGTCGCTCGACTTCAGCCTGCGCCAGATCCGCCATTTCCTCGTCACCCTCGTCCGCGGCGAGTTGTCTGGCTCCATCCAACTCGGCCTGGGCTACGAGATACGCACGGTACTCGGTGACGATTGGCTCTATCTCGGCCTGCTCGCGCGCCAGATCAGACAGGCGGCTCGGGTCAGTGGAGACAGCCGAATCCGCCATCAGATCGTTCAGTTCATCGTAGCGGCGATCGATAGCCGCAACCTTCTCGATTACCATTTAACCTTCAAACACGGGCAAATTGGCCACCGCGATGATGTGCTTCCACTTATCGGGGTCGTTGCCCTCGGTGAAGGCGGCTGCCTCGGCAATGACTTCCCCGCCCGCCTCGCTCACAAGCGATCGCATCCCGGCCAGCGTGCTGCCGGTCGAGATCACGTCATCCACCAGGATGATCCGCTTGCCCTTCACCAGGTGCAGATCCTTGCCGTCGAGCCACAAAGTCTGAGGCGCACCGGTGGTGATGGATACAACCTCCACGCAGAGCGAACCCAACATGTAAGGCTTGCGGGTCTTGCGGGCAACGATGTAAGGCATCTTCATGCGCACAGCAAGAGCATGCGCCAAAGGGATGCTCTTCACTTCTGCTGTCATGATCGCATCAGCGTCTGCCGGCACGCGATCCGCAAGCCACTCTGCAAGCGCCTCAACGACCTCGTAATCGCCGAGCATGTTGAACAGCGCGATGCGGACGTTGGGCGCGACCTCAAACAGCGGCAGATTCCGCGTGACCCCACAGATGTCGACCGGGTAGAAATCTTGGGACATAGATTGATCTCCTGAGAACGACGAGATTGACTCGCGCAAAACAGGCTCGGGCACGCCAGCCTGAGCCTTGTAGGAAGATTGTAACATACTATGCGCCAGGGCCGTAATTAAGGGGTGCATTAGGCTTGCTGCTAACGTAACCAAAGTTGCACGATTGGTCGGTCCTGGTTGCACGAACGGTCATGAGGTGTTATGCTTAACCATAAAAGATCCCTGGAAGTCCGAAGGAACTACGACGCTGTGCACAGCGTCACAAGCTTGCCGGCCCAAACACTGGATCTCGAGTTATTCACCTGTGCGCAACAGAACACTGATCGGCGCCAGCAGCCTGGCGATCGTGGTCGTCATGGCTGGCGCCGCGATGATGGCTCTGGGCCTGCACCGCTATGGTGGGGCGGACGGATTGGTCCGCCGGGTGCGGGCGGAGTTTGCGGTCGAACGGCCGCACCCCGAATACGTCCCACTGCCTGAGGAATTCAGCGCCGAGGCTGCCCCCGACTCCGACCCGGAGACGCCCGCCTCGAGCCTGCCTGAGACGGTGGCGGAGACGAACACCGACGGCGAGCGGGCGGCCCCGGGCGACATCCGTCCCGCGCCTGTCGCAGCGAGTCCAACCGACTCGTCCCGCGCTCGAAGTCACGGCCAACGCGCGGCTTTCGCGGAGACGGATGATGAGGTCAAGCCCACCGTTGCAACGCGCGACCGGCTCACCCCCACCCCAAGACCTGCGGTTACCGCGACACGCCCGCCGGTTTTTCCGGCCACCAGGCAACTGGCAGGCCTGAGCCACCATTGGCAGACCTGGAATAACTGTGGCCCGGCCACCCTGTCCATGAATCTCAGCTACTTCGGCATCACGGCCGCTCAGGACAAGATCGCTGGAGTGCTCCGGCCCGAGAAGGACGACAAGAACGTCAGCCCGGAAGAGCTGGCCGAATTCGCACGCTCACAAGGGCTTGAGGCGCTCGTGCGGGTCAACGGAGATGCCACCAGGCTGAAGGCACTGCTCGCTGCGGACATCCCGGTGTTGGTCGAGACATGGTACGAGCCTGAGCCGAATGATGGGATGGGACACTACCGCCTGATCGTCGGGTACGATGACGCCGCGCAAACCTGGATTGCCTACGATTCGTACGATTCGCACGGGATCAAGAAGGGGGAGGCATACGCTGGCATCAGGCTGCCGTACGATAGCTTCGACAAGCTGTGGAAGGTATTCGGCCGCACCTACCTCGCCATCTTCGATGAGTCGCGCGCAGCAGCCGTGGTGGACGTCCTGGGAGCAGATCTGGAGGAGACGGCCATGTGGCGACATGCACTGGCCGGCGATCTCGCCGAGGCCGAGGCGAATCCCAGGGATGCCTTCGCGTGGTTCAACCTAGGAACAGACTATGTCGCACTGGGCGACTTCAAGGCCGCGGCAGAGGCCTATGACACAGCACGCCGCATGAAGCTGCCCTGGCGCATGCTTTGGTACCAGTTTGGTCCTTTCCGCGCCTACTACGAAGTTGGCCGCCACCAGGAGGTCGTGAGCCTGGCCGAGGCCACCATCAAGACGGCCGTGCACGACGAGGAACTCTTCTTCTGGAAGGGACGCTCCCAGATGGCCCTCGGAGATATGGCGGGAGCAAGGGCCTCGTTTGAGCAAGCAGTCAAGCTTCGCCCCAGCTACCAAGACGCTAAGAATGAGCTTGCCGGCATTGAGTAGCTCAGATACCCGCCGGCACATCGCGCGCAACGTACTGATCGTGGCGGCCTCGTTCGGTTTGGCCGCTGCAGCAGGGCTGTTCCGCAACGCGGTGATCGCGTCCTCGTTCGGCATCGGATCGCAGCTCGATGCGTACTACGCTGCCTTCAAGCTCCCTGATCTGCTCTTCACGGTCGTCGCGGGTGGGGCACTTGCCACTGCCTTCATCCCGGTGTTCGCAGACTACACCGCAAGGGGCGATCAAGGGGATGGTCACACCGGCCGGGAGGCCGCCTGGCGATTCACCGCAGCAGTACTGAACTGGGTCGTGCTGATCGTGATCTCGCTGGCGCTACTGGCCGCGATTCTCGCGCCGCTCCTCGTCCGCCACCTGATTGCGCCCGGCTTCGATCCCCAGCAGCAATTCGAAACCGCGGCAGTGATGCGCATCGTGCTCGTCTCGACAGTGATCTTTGGCATCTCTGCCGTGCTCGGCAGTGCATTGAACGGCCTCAAGCACTTCCTACTGCCCGCCCTGGCCCCCGCCGTGTATCCACTGGGTATCGCAGCGGGCGCCTTATGGCTGACCCCCACGATGGGAGTACGCGGCATGGCCGCGGGCGCGGTCGCCGGCTCACTCCTGCACCTGTTGATCAAGGTCCCGGCACTGATCCGGTATGGTTTCCGGTGGACGCCGGTCCTGCATCCTGGAGATGGGAGCTTGCGGCGGGTCGCCATCCTGATGGGTCCCCGGGTGCTTGACCTGGGGGTGTTTCACCTGACGTTGTTGGCAACGACGAATCTCGCCTCGCGCCTGGGAGGCGGCAGCATCAGCGCGCTGGAATGGGGCTGGGATGCCATGCAACTCCCCGAAACCATCATCGGCACTGCGTTCGGCCTGGTGGCTTTCCCCACCTTCGCAGGAATGGCCGCGAGCGGCAACCGGGATGGGCTGAGGCGCACTCTCGGTGAATCGCTGCGAACCGTGCTTGCGCTGGCCGTCCCTGCCGCAGCAGGACTGGTGCTGCTCGGAAGACCGCTGCTGGCACTGCTATACCAGCGCGGCGAGTTCGACGCGGCCGCAACGGAGGGGGTGTATCGGGCACTCAGAATGTACGCCCTGGGGTTAGCCGGACACAGCTGCCTGGAACTGGCGGCCCGCGCCTACTTCGCAGAGAAGGACACGGTCACCCCACTCCTGCTGGCCGCGGGTTCAGCGATCCTGAACATCATCCTTGCCATCCTCCTTATGGCGCCGCTTGGTTACCCCGGATTGGCGCTGGCCAACTCCATCGCCATCACTTTGGAGGTGCTGGCACTGCTCTTCATCCTTCAGAACCGCTGGGGTGACGTGGAAGGCCGCGCGACTGCTGCGCAACTGGCCAGGGTGCTCGGCGCGACGACGATCATGAGCCTCGCAATCATGGGCGTGTCTGCTATGGCAGCCCGCTTCGGAATGGGCAACCTCTTGACGTTAGCGATTGCGGGAACGGCGGGCATCGCCGTCTATGCCGGAGCGTCGATGGTGCTCCGCATCCGGGAACTGGGAAGATTCGCAGCCGCAGTATTGGGGCGATAGCACCCTTTGTGTAGTAAAATGGCTTATTGTGTCGAGCGGGGTGGTCCATGCCTATCTATGAATACAGCTGCCGCACTTGCGGGGAGACCTTCGAGCAGTGGCACCCGTCCATGAAGAATCTGTTGCCGGTCGCCTGTCCAAAGTGCGGCGCAGCGGACGTTCAGCGAAGCATCTCCGCGCCGGCCGTGCGCTCTTCAGGCACAGGCCGATCTGCCTCGGATTCCTCATCCGGTGACTCCGCGGGTGCACCCGCAAAACCAGAGGTCTTTGGCCGCAAGGAGCTTAACACAGCGCTGCACGCACGGGGGGAGAAACCGGGCAAGGAGTAGAGCGGTGGATGAGACGTCGATAGGATGCGCCGGGTGAAATCGCGACGGCCTGTCGTTTGGCGCTGGCTGGTAGTTGGCGCGGTCCTCGTATCGCTGCTCTACCTGTTAGCGATGTTTGGCGTGGCATTTCTGCGCAGCAAGCCTGGAGGTGTCGTGGGATTGGATGCAACCTACATTCAGCCGGGTGACCGGATTACCATCCACCAGTCAACTGGGGATGTGAAAGCCTACATCACGAGCGAAAAAGGGATCGGCCGGATGGATCTCACGCGGACACAGGAGCCGCCCCGCACCTTGACGTTGTTCTTTCAGCTCAAGGGGCTGGAGCAGATGACGTTTGCGTGGGGAGATGTGCGCGTCCTCGCCCACGTGTCGAGCATCGATGGAAGCGTACGCGAGGAGCTGGCATCGGGAGCCGGAGAGCCGGCCCCCATCAGCGACTCCAGTCCTTACTGGATGCCCCTGCGCATCGAAGCAGAAGCGCCGGTCAGCTTCCCCCTTACAAAGGGTCACTTCGTCATAGAAGCGCCCAAAGCCTTCCTGGATGCGACCCCGGCGGAGTTCTCGCTCAGTTGGATCGACTTCTACCGCTGACACAGGTGGGGTTCTTGTCACAGATTCGAGTTCAGCGCCTTACCGTACTGCTCCGCAGCCTGCTCTGCAGCCTGCTCCTCAGCGGCGTGCTGCTGTCACCTTTGCAGGCAGGTTCCGAGATCGGTCGCTCAGAGGCCTTCTTCGACCGCACAGAAAAGCTGCGCGGGCTACCCTTCCGCACCCTGGCCGACCTGCAGACCCGGATGAAGGATACCGTCACGGTCGCCCAGGCCGATGCCTTCTGGCAGGAGATCACATCCCTCGGCCAGATGCCGCTCGTCTTCGGGGATACCGCAGTGTTTTTCTACCGGGGCGCTGCAACCACCGTGGAATGGATCGGCGACTTCACGACCTGGCAAACTGGCGAGCCGCTGGCTGGAGAGCAGCTGGGCAAGACCGGTATCTGGTCTGCGCAGCGCCGGTTTCCCCGTGACGCGCGCTTCGACTACAAGTTGAGGGTTGACGGACTGCAACGCAACGACCCGCTCAACCCGCTTACGCAGCTTGACGGCCATGAGTTGAATTCGGTCCTGACGATGCCTGATTACGTCTATCCAAAGACTACGGTGCCTCGTACTGGGGGTCCTAAGGGAACACTGAGCGGCCCCTTTGTGCTCAACAGCAAGCACTTGGGCTATGCCAAACGCATCCAGATCTACACGCCGGCCGGTTACGAGAAGCTCAAGAACCTGCCCGTTCTCTACGTAACGGACGGCCATGAGTATGCCAACCCGGCGATGGGCGCGCTGCCCGTGATACTCGATAACCTGATCGCGGACAGAAGCATCCAGCCGGTGATGGCCGTATTCATCGACCCCCGCGATCTCATTACGGGCGAGAACCGTCGCGGACCGGAGCTGCTCACCAATCCTAACTTCCAGAGTTTTCTTACGAGGGAGCTCATCCCCTGGGTCGACAGCCACTACCCGACCCGTCCCCTGCAAGAGGCTCGCGGGCTTGCCGGAATGTCGCTGGGCGGCCTGCACGCCACCTATACAGCAACTCGCCAATCCGACTGGTTCGCCTTCATCGGAGTTCTATCCCCATACTACACCGCCAAACCTGCGGTCCTGGCGGAGTTTGAAAAGAGCAGGCGCCTGCCCGTGAAGCTGTTCGTCAGCCAGGGAACTTACGATTTCGATGTGGCCAATACGCGTCACATGCGCGATGTACTGCGAACCAGGGTCTACCCCTTCAAGTATGTCGAGACCAACGACGGCCACTCCTGGGGCAACTGGCGTGGTGTGCTCGACGATATGCTCATCTTCTTCTGGGGAAATCAGGAACCCACCTGACACCGCACCGAGAGGAGTCTTTAAATCTCCCTTTCCGTTGCGACCTAATTGTGCTATAATAGTACTGTTTTTGATTCAGCGAAGACGGGAGAGAGTGAACATGCCGCGTGCATTGCGTGATTCGCCGTTTCTCTACGGCTTCCATGATCCCGGCGGCGAACAAACCATGCTCGATGTGGGCACACCCGGCTGGGTGCTGGTCACCGAAGCGATCGGGCATGACCCCAACGACCGCTCTGGCGCCGACTACCGGCGCCTCTCGGACCGCGACCTCGGCGTCATCGTCCGCCTCAATAACGCCTATAATCCGGGCGGCACGATCCCCTACGAACGCGACTACTCCAGCTTCGCGCGCCGCTGCGCGAACTTCGTCGAAGCCTCGCAGGGTGCACATATCTGGATCATCGGCAATGAGACGAACCACCCGATCGAGTGGCCGGGGGCCGAGTGGAACTGGGGACCGGGATGGCCCGCCCCGGTGAGCCCCGACAAGCGGGGCGAGGAGATCACGCCGGCACGATACGCCGCCTGCTACAGGCAGTGCCGCACCGCCATCAAGGCCGTGGCAGGCCATGCAGGGGACCAGGTTCTTGTCAGTGCACCCGCGCCTTGGAATATCCTCCTTACGTATCCAACCAATCCGAGCGGCGATTGGGTCAGGTATTTCGGAGACATACTGACAGCGATCGGGGCCGGAAACCTGGATGGCATAACCCTCCACACCTACACCCACGGAGCATCTCAGGCGCTCATCACGTCGGACGAACGCATGGGGGATGCCCGCTTCGGACACTTGCGCTATCACTTCAGGGCCTACCAGGACTTCATGGCCGCAATTCCCCAGGCCATGCGCGGCCTGCCCGTCTACATCACTGAGAGCAATCCAGGGGATCAGGCCTGGGCGAACGCGAACACA
>CAYLZG010000007.1:63442-69512 GCA_964387985.1 uncultured Anaerolineales bacterium
GAATCGCGCCAACCCTCAGAAGATCCGTCGCTGCTGCTCTACCGGTGGCCCCAGGTTCCCAACGACCGCTGGGGCATCGAGGGCAAGGCCGGCGTCATCGAAGACTTCCGCATGGCGCTGGGTCCCCGCTACCAGTGGACGGCAACCGAAGACCCATGGGCGGCTTTAGGTCGCCGGGTGGCTGAGTTGGAGCAGGCGCTGGCGACGCGCAAGGCCGCTTTCGAGGCTTTAGCGACCCTGGCTGCGGATGCCGCGGCGTTGAGAAGAGAGGCGGAAGGCATCTCGGCCCCCCCGGCCGGTGCAGGGGGAGCTGAGCTGCGCGGCCAATTCGAGAGATTGAAGGATGAGATCGATGGGCTGCAGCGTCTCCTCGGCCACCATCCCGGTCCGGCGGGACTCCATATCGTCGACAGGATCGGCAAGCTGCCGGGGGGACCTGCCGCACCGTATCCCAATCGTAACCTTGCGCTCATCCGGCGCATCGTGATCCATCACACGGTCACGCCAGGCGACATCTCGCCCGAGAAAGTTGCGCAGGCGATGATCGCGAGGGGTCTGCCGGGGATTACCTATCACTTTCTGATCTGGGCGGACGGCGCGATCTTCGCAACGCAGGCGCTCGACGTGCTCACCAGCCAGACTGGCGCGGAAGAGGCGAATCGCGAGGCGGTGGGCGTTGCGCTGGCGGGGAACTTCACCACGGATGTTCCGCCCGATGCACAGATGGCCAGCGCCGCGCAGCTGGTCGCACGGTTGTTGGACCAGTTCGGACTGACCACCGAATCGGTCGTCGGGCGGCGTGAGCTCGATTCCACCGCATCGCCGGGGGATCAATGGCTGAGCGGCGCGCAATATAAGACTGCCCTGCTGGTTCGGGTTGCTTCCCAGCTTAAGCCGGCTGGGGGATCCACTCCGGAGCAGCTGCAGAGACGGATCGCGGAGCTCCAGACGGAGGTCGCCGCCCTCAAGGCGCAGGTCGAGGCTCTGTCCGGCCAGGAGCCTCAAACAGGTGGGACCGGCACCCAGGCTCCCCCGCCGCAGACGCGTCTCGCCGAATTGGAAAGGACCGTTGACGCCCAAACAGCAGAGATCGACCGGTTGCGCGCACTCCTGGCTGACGGCGCCACCGCACGGGTGGCCAAGCCGCCCATCGTGGATATGGTCGACAAGCTGCCCAGCCATCCCACGCTGCCGCCTTACGATACACGCACACGGCCCATTTCGATGATCGTCATCCATCATACCGACACTCCCAAGAGCACGACGGTTCAGACGATCGCCGAGTATCACGTACACGGCGAGAGGAAGGCCGCTGACGGCAGCGTGGTCAAGGCGCAGTGGCCCGGTGTGGGCTACCACTTCCTGATCGACCCCCAGGGCGTGATCTACCAGGGGCAACGTGAAAACACACGCTCGTACCATGTGGGCGGAGACGCAAACGATTATTCGGTCGCCATCAGCCTGATCGGCCGGTTCATGCAGAAGAACTACGATGGCACCGGCCACGCACCTGAGGACCAGGTTCCTACACCGCAACAGCTGCGCAGTGCGGGCCAGCTGGCTGCCTGGTTGATGCAGAAACACGACATCCCGATCGGGCAGATCAAGGGTCATCGGGACGTGTGGCCCCGAGCGACCGTGTGTCCGGGCGAACACTGGAAGACGGGGCTGGCATGGCATTCCCGATTGCTCGAAGAGGTGAAGTCTGCGCAGTCAGCAGCGAAGCGCGGTGGCACCGGGCAGCAGCCGAAGCTGTACCTGCTGTTCTGGGATCACGGCACGGCGTGGGCAGAGGCAGATTGGCGCGGCGCTCAGAAGTACATCGCACGTTTCCGCCCGACGGTAGGGTTCGCGGTGGAGGATGCTCTTCAAGCACAACACGTGGTCATCGCGGGCGGGCCAGCCGGCGTCTCAGGCGGGGATGAGGCGCGTCTGCGCGGCGCGGGCGTCGACGTACACCGCCTGGAGGGCAAGGACGAGGCAGAGACGCAGCGCATGCTCGATGAGCTCGCAGCGATGGGCACACCCTGGCCCGGTGCACCGATTCAGCCCGGGGGGATGGCGCCGGGCGAGATCCTCGAAGGCTTCGAAGCGCCCCGCGGGACCTCCTTCCCGGATGCATGGACGGTGCCGGACGAGTGGCAGGCGACGGGCATGATCCCTGGCCGTGACTCCCCCGCCGGTGCGGAGGGGCCGCCCAAGGTCTTCGTCCCGCAACCGGGGTCCGAAAGGGGTGACGTCTATGAATAAGCTGGGCTTCTACGTGGAGAACACGACCGTCCAGTTCCTCCGCGACGCGTTCGCCAAGGTGCAGCCACCCGTGCTGCTGATCCATGCGGGCGACCGGGGACTTCTGAGGGATATCCGGAACACGCTTTCGCCCGAGACATTCGTCATTGGCCGGCTGTTCGTCGACCTGCCCCAGCAGACGGCCTGGCTGGCAAGCGGCGATCCCCAAGGCGCGGGCCGGTCGTTCGCAGAGAAGATCATCGGCTACGACTTCCAGCTTGCCAGGGAGAAGGGCGCCAACGGCCGTTTGCTGGTCGATGCATGGATGAGCCTGAACGAGCCCGTGAGGGGGCCGGCCAGCTTCCTGGACTGGAAGCCAGACGCCGAGACCCTGGCGCGCTACGATGCGCTGGATCGCTTCCAGGTCGCGTTCCTCGAAAGGATGCGGGAAGCGGGCCTGGAAGGCGTGGCGTTCAACTTCGCGGCCGGCAACTTCGTTGCCAGGGATCACATCGTCGCCTATTTCCCGCGCTCGCTGGCGGCCTACACTTACCTGGGCTTCCACGAGTATGGATGGCCCACGCTGATGCCTGTGGCAGGAACAGCAACGTCTGCCCTGCTCTACCGCACCTTGCTCGAGGGTATCCGGGAGAGATTCGGCCACAAGCACAAGGTGATCATCACCGAGGCGGGACTGGCGCGCATGTATCGCTATCCCAACGACCCGGCAGGCGACGTGGGATGGCTGTACCGCGCAGAAACGGTCTCCGAGGCGCAGTACTGGGAATCGCTCAAGTGGTATAACTCTCACCTAACCGAAGATGACTACACGATAGGCGCATGCCTGTACCAGGTCGGCCACTCCGGATTGTGGGAGACATTCCGGCACCTGGGCCAGGACAACGACCAGGCGCCCATCCTCCTGATCGACAGGATCGTTTCGCTACGCGAAGCGCACGGGTCCACCACAACACCGGCGACAGCACCCCCAACCTCAGACCCAAAAACCAGTCTCCTGCTCCGCGTGGCTGCGGCACAGGCCGCGATGCAGAAAGCAATCGACCAGGCAGACGCGTTTGCCGGCGACCTCCGGAACTCGCAGGCCGCACTTGCGACGGCAGGCCGGGCCGCCCCTCCGGCGGTTCACGAGGTGCGCAGCCTGCTCGATCTGCTGGACAGCCTCGAGACCGCACTGAACGACCCCTCGACGGGCGCCGGTGTCGATGTGGCGCAGGTGCGCGTCCAGATCGCCGCTCTGCGCCAACAGGTCAACGCCCTGTTGGCTGCGGTTCAGGGCCATGATGGGATTCGCACGCAGATCGCCAGCGCGCAGGAACGGCTTGGCTCGCTGAACGGCCGGAGCAAAGAGGTGGCGAAGTCCAGGCAGGCTGCAGCAGAGCTGTTGGGACAGGCTCAAGCCCTGGAGATGGAGATAGGCGGGCAGTTGGAGGCCGCAGCGGTCGAGCGCGAATTCGAAGCAACGGCAGTGCAGGATGTGCGCGACGAGATGGACAGGATGTCCACGAAGGCCGCCCCCACGCGGACGCTGGGCGACATCCGCCGGATCATCATCCACCACACGGCCACACCTGGCGATGTGACGCCTGCCCAGCTGGCCAGACGCCAGATCAGGCGCGGTCGCACGGGCATTGCCTGCCACTTCCTGATCACCGGCAACGGGATGACCTACCAGACCCAGGCGCTCGAGGCCGTGGTCAACCAGTCCCGGCTGGCTGCCGTGGATGCGGACGGAGTGGCAGTTGCACTCGCGGGAGATTTCGATCTGGACGTGCCCTCGGAAGCGCAGATGAACGCTGCGGCGGATCTGCTGGCCGGATTGCTCCGTGATCTTGGGCTGGGCGTCAATGCCATCTTCGGGCGCAATGAGATAGAGCGCAGAACCACGTCGCCGGGCATGCAGTGGAGCCAGGGAGTCCGCTACAGGGATGCCCTGATCGCGCTCGTGGCGAAGCGCACCCCCGCCTTCGCGATTTGACATACCGCGAGATGCCGGTATAATGCCGCCATCGTAAGGGAGAAAACATTCGCATGATCGCTCTGTCCAAGTGCTCCAAGTCCAAGAAGCTTTCCCTGGCCTGCAGGGACGGCCACTGGCGCTTGGGGTAGACCCGACAGAACCCCGGAGAACCAGCAGCCCTGCCAGGCCAAGCGCCAGGCAGGGCTTTTTTGTGTGTTGAGGAGAAACACATGCTGCTCAAGACAAAGCGCACGATCGAGAAGATGATCAGCTTGCCGGACCGGAGGTCTGGATAGGCCGCTTGCGCGCACCCTGAAGTCGTTTGCAGCCCTCTCCGCCCGGTTGGCGGAGGGGGCTTTTGTTTTCTATCAACCAACGGAGGATTCAATCATGGTACTCGAAGCACTTTGTCCTGAATGTGAAGGTCCAGTCGTCCTGCACGATCCGGTGCAGGGCGAAATCGTGCCGTGCGCGGCGTGTGGTGCGGATCTGGAAGTTGTCTCGCTCGATCCGCTGTCGCTCGAACTTGCGCCTGAAGAGCAGGAGGATTGGGGAGAATGACGCGCGTCGCCCTGGTCGCGTCGCGCATTCGCGTCGAAGAGAAGCTGCTGTTGGCCGCGCTCGAGGCCGCCCGCGCAGACGTGGCCCTTGTGAATGACGAGGAACTGATCCTCAGGCCTGGTGGTCTTGGCGCGGTGCAGGCCGACGTGGTGCTGGAGCGCTCCCTCAGCGCGGCGCGGGGAATCTATGTGCTGCGCCTGCTGGCCGCGGCGGGCACACCGGCAGTCAATCGCTACGAGACCGCAGCCACCTGCTGGGACAAGCTGCTGACAACCGCGGCGCTTGCCCAGGCTTCCGTGCCACAGCCGGAGACGCGCGTGGCATTCACGCCGGACTCCGCGATCCAGGCCATTGAAGAGATGGGTTACCCCGTGGTGCTGAAGCCGGTGGTTGGCTCATGGGGCCGGCTTCTGGCGCGCATCAACGACCGTGACGCGGCCGAGGCGCTGCTGGAGCACAAGAACGTCCTCGGCTCGTACCAGCACAGCATCTTTTACATCCAGCAGTACATCGCCAAACCCGGGCGTGACATCCGGGCTTTCGTGGTGGGTGACGAGACGATCTGCGCCATCTACCGGGAATCTTCTCACTGGATCACGAATACGGCCCGGGGTGGACAGGCGAGCAATTGCCCCGTGACACCCGAGTTGGATGCCATATGCCGGGACGCGGCACGGGCAGTGGGTGGTGGCGTCCTGGCAATCGACATCCTGGAGGATCCCGGCCGGGGCTTCCTGGTGAATGAGGTGAACCACACGATGGAATTCCGCAACAGCATCAACACCACGGGCGTCGACATTCCGGCTCACGTGGTGCGATACGTCCTGAGGATCGCGGAGGGTCCGGCATGAACGCTCGCCTTGTTGCCTCCATCGCGGGCGGATCGGGATACGGCGGCGGCGAATTGATCCGTCTTCTGTCTGCCCATCCGCACGTGGCGATCGGGCAGGTCACATCGGAATCTCATGCGGGCGACTTCGTTCACGGCGTACACCCGAACCTGAGGCCAATGGGTGGCTGCCAACCCCAACGATTCACCTCCATGAGCGAGTTGGCGCGGTGCGACGTGCTGTTTCTCGCGCTGCCCCACGGCGAAACACAGCGCAGGATCGCCCAGCTTGCCTCGCTTTCCCCCCGCATCATCGATCTTTCCGCGGACTTCCGCATCTCTGACCCGGACCTGTATCGCCGGACCTACGGCAGCGACCACGCAGCCAGCGAGTTTCTGCCGCTATTCGCGTACGGGCTGCCGGAGATCAACCGGGAGGCGATCCGGGAGGCGAGGTTCGTGAGCGGCGTGGG